>NZ_SSYA01000002.1:346526-693052 GCF_004917065.1 Geomonas ferrireducens | reverse complement strand
CCCACTGTAAAAGCCGATGCTAAAGCCTGCGTGTTCGAACTGAAAACACGACTACGACACGGCGATATGAAACATTGATTGACGCCCCAAGGGGGCCACGCCATTTCTAAAGCCACGCAGAGTCCGAGGGATGTCAACAAAACGGGTAGACACGGTCTCCGCGGTAGATAAAGGTAGAACAAAGCCAGTGGAAGTTGAGCGCTCCGCCGGTCACCCTGAAGGCGTTGGACACAAAAAGGACGAATAGTAGGTATGGACTCGGTCGTGGGTTATATAAGACGTTTTTTAGGGGGACTGGCTTCTGCCATATTACGTTTTAAGGCAATGCTAAGGATCAACCCTGGTTGCGATCCCAAAAAACAATATGAAGTGGAATTGTGGCTTAAAATTCTTGAGCGGTCATATGATTTTCAATCCGACTACAAAAGAATTTATTATGAGAAGCTTTCGACAGAGGCGGAAAAACAAAGAATTCGTACAACTCTGGTGGCAATGCTCATATCAAAAAACTACTCAATTTCACACAAGACCTTTATAGCTTATGTATGTGCAGATATAGGTGTTGATGAGTCGTTACAAGTGATAAGAGATCTCAGTTTGACGCCAGGTTGCGCGGGTACTGAGAAATTTGCTTTCACGTTAGCTTGCGAAAAGCTGGCGAAAGATTCCGGGGAAAAAATCCTATAAGTTCCTGACACGCACATGAGAGGCATAAAAAGGGCGGTCCCAACCACAACGGGTGGAGACGGACTGCGCGAGTCAGTAGGAGCGAGCAGGAGCCTGTGAGAGCAAGGTCGCTCCGCCGCTCACCCGCAATCCGTTGACTGAGGAATAATGAAAGACGGCCTATTTAAAAAAGAAGCGAAATTTATGGCGGGCCTGTATGTCCTGATCCCCGCTATCGGGATTATGGCTGCTATTATTATTGCCTATTTGAGCAAGACAATTGGCTGTGATAACAGGATCGTTTCGGTTCATACTTCCCCTGATGGCGCGAATAAAGCCGTTGTGTTTGTGCGTGACTGTGGCGCAACAACTGACTTTAACACCCAAGTTTCCATACTTCCTTTCAGAAAAGAACTCTCAAATGAAAGTGGAAATGCATTTATTGCTGACTCGGATCACGGGAAAGCTGCGACAGGTCAGTGGGGAGGACCAAAAATAGCTGTATCTTGGCAGGGCAAAGATAGCATCATCTTGAGATACGCGAACCAATCAAGGGTATTCAAAAAAGAAGAGAATATAGCAGGTGTTCACATCACGTATTCAGAGGGAATAACATCAGCCAACAAGGGAGATGCACCGGGCCAGAAAGCCGCCCGGTGATCTCCCGGCCCGTTAAACAATAAAAGAGTAAAAATGAAATTAACCATTGAATATTTTAAAATAATCGACTTTATGGCGGCAATGTCAGCCACCATAACAACTTTACTCATTCTAGGTGCGTTCCCCATTATTTGCTTAGCCTGGGGTAAGTCAGGTGGGACTACACTCTCTCTTTTTATAACAGTATCCACAGGTTACATCTTGTTGGTAGGGTGTGCCATTTGCCTCTGGAATGTGTGGCAATCTGATGGCGAGATATTGAAGGATGGAATTAAGGGTAGGCCGTATTCAATGGCATTTTTTGTGACTGGGTTCCTACTTTTCTCTTTTTTCTCTATAGGCGTAATTGAAGTAGCAACCTCGTTAGCGGAATATCTATATGTGTTTGTTCCTATGATTGTGTTGCTTGGTATCTGTAAGGATCTGATCAAATTAATCAAATATTCAATCAATCAGAAGAAGACCTAAGAAAAAAAGGATCAAGGATAAAAATAGGGCGGACTGAATGATGCCCAACAGGCGGTAGAGCAGTGAATCCCGCTCACCGCCCATGACGCTGGCAGGAGAATAGAGAACGATGACAACAATTGAAAAAACGTCGTTTTTGAAAGTGCTGGTTTTTTCAATCGGGACAAGATGGGACAGGCCTGTGACATGAAGGCTGTGAGGCCAGGCATTGAAAATTCATGATTTTAGAAGAGGAAGGTCCCAACAATGCGCGTGGACCAAGTCTCTGCGACTGATGAGAGTTGATGAAAGTGGAACGTGTTGGGCGCTCCGCCGGTCACGCCGCGCCGTTGTGCAGAAAGAAATGAAGACTGACAAGGAAGATCAATGCCTATTGTAATTTACCGTACTAAACAGCCATCTGAGAAACTGGCGTGTCTTTGCGACGACTGCTGGGAGCTACCCGCTCAGGTCTCCGAATTAGAGAAGTGGCTTGATGAGAATAAAAACAATATTTACCCCGACGAGTACATAGCAGACATTGGCTTTACTCAAAGAGATGATGCCTGTGGTGGAGGCGCGGCTCTTTCACCAGAATCGATGGGCATTATGGCAAAGGCAGGGATGTCCCTATTTCTTTCGGAGTATCGTTGAATACCGGAAAAGACAGACAGCCCAACAACTCGGCGACACGCGGGCGACAAAAAAACGCCGCCGGTGCGCCTCAGCCCCGTTAGAAAACGATCTTCCAGCCCTGAAAATTGACACAAATCGGCATCGAACCTAAGTACGAATTAACTTTGGGTGTAATTTTGGGTATATTTAATTTTGGCATATCTTTATTTATTTCCATAAAAACAAATATTTACAGCAAGTATTCGACCCCGACCTCCGGCACCATACAACAAGACGACGGCTTGGCTCTTTTAGGGCTAAGCCGTTTTTTTATATGTGGAGTAGAGCATCCTTTGCTTTAGCCACAACCACATCAGCGCTACCTGACGTGCAGCGCCTCCCCCCCCCTAGTTTGCCCCACCAGATGATATTGCCGCTATCTAATCTTCTAATCGGAATAACAAAACATTTACATTGATTGCCGCTAACTGTGCGTGTTAACCTGCTGCACGCCTGTTGGCAACCTCTGAGTGAGGCGCTCACAATTGGGGGCTTCTCTAACACGGAAGGTTTATTTAGGTAGTCGATGGAGGTCACCTGTACCTCCTGCCATCGGGTGGTGCAGTTGAAACCTCTTAGATCCGTTGAAAGGAATACTGATGAAGAAACCATTGCTCATGTTTTTCTGTATTGCAATCCCTGCCTATCTCTTATCAAGCTTTTTGGGACTAGATGATTACCTCAACTTGCTTGGGCCGACCAAAGACATTATTAAATTTACCCTTCTTGCAGGCTTTGTTTTTATCATGGTGGAGTTTTGGCGATCAGACACAACGACCGACGACAAGTTATTTTGGACTATAGGTACACTCCTATTTGTTCCCATAGCGCTACCTCTGATGTATTTCAATAAGCTCCAGGACAAAAAACAAAGCACGAAAGGATGTTACACCTCTGGTACGGCAATCACAGCCCAGGAGGATACTTCCGACTTGAATCAAGGCAATATCGAGATGCAAAAGGCCCTAACGCTGCCCCAAAAAGCCGCATACTTTTCCCTTTCTGCACCGTTGATTGCAGACTTCATCATATCTTTGACTAAAGATGCGATAAAAGTATCTAAAATATCCTACGTAGTAGTAAATGTGACTTTAGTTTCCGTACTGGCCGCTGGTTTTGGTTATGGCATATACTCACTGATTTATTCTAAAAGGCAAAAAAAGATAATCATACCAGCAATGATCGGTATCAGCTGCCATTTGATTATTGCCTACATTGCGTATGCTGGATTGGGATGAGGCCCACGGCGCACCATTGAGCAGTCTGGCACGTCCGAATATCGAGCCTGAGCCAAGTGAGGAACGAGTTTATGAGACCGAGCGATAATCCGGTCACAGGAGAGGAAATATGAGGATGAATCCTATCCAAGCATATATTGCAGAAATAGAACGACTCAAGAACGAATTATTCGAGGCTAGGGTCACAATTTTAAATCTCATGCCTGAAAAAATTGCGAGAATTTTGTCGAGCTATTATGAGGTTAAATCCACACGCGAAGGCCATAACTGGGAGCACGAAGTCGCGGAACTGATCATATCGGAAGCCAAATTGCTGTCTAAAGAAGATGGGAGTTATTGGCAAGATAGGGCATACTGTCCCCTCTGTGGGAGGGGCAGTAACAGTCCTTATGACCGAGGTTTTGCTATACCAGAGGGGTTGAGGCGACATTTGACAGGATGGGGCAATGCCACCCGTTGCGAAGTTATGGAGGCTACATTTCGTTTGGCAAGGAATCATTGGTATAGGTCATTCCATGAAAAAGAGGAGCAAGTAAAAAATGAAAACCAGCTCCTCCTAGCAGAAAAGAAGAAAACTGAGACAGTGTATTTGATTGATTTGTACGCTGAACCTTGTCTTATGGATGAGGGAATTTACAGCTGGGATGGGCCAACCCGCGGAGAGGAAGAGCTTGTGTGGGCTGAAAAACGACTGGATGGATTAGGGGTAATGACATCAATAGAAGGGAATGTTAAAAAGTATATTGATGAGACAGACAATTATCTGCTTCTCGCAGATCCACGTGTGAACGGAAAGATCACATTTAAGGTTTATCTGAAGCCCTTGGCAAAAAAAGGAAAGGGAAGGGGAAGATCCTTGCACTACCAGTCTTTCTACATTCAAGATAAGTGGAAAAACGATTTGCCTGCGAAATATGCTGCTAGGGTCAAAGAGTGCATTGAGAACCTTATGCATTAAATACCAATAGTGAGAAAAAGGGATTGTCGTATTTTGTATCTCTTTCGGACCTATCTGGGGACCACGCCCACTGGCAATTATAGGAGATCGTAGACAATGGATTCGTTCATAGTCACATTTTGGGGAAGAATTTTTAGTACCTTAAAATGGGTTTCGCCATTTCAATTAATATTTTCATATCTTCCATCACGATTTAAAACTCATGGTTTTGTAGATGTATGGGTGTTACTGAATCTTTTGTTTTCAATAATCACAGTTTTTCTCTCCACAAGATTCCATGAATCAATTTGTGTAAAAATATTACTCATTTATGCATGGCTGAGAGTTTTAGAGATCGTAGTTTATCAAACAAATGTACTGTTCTTTGATGGGTATGGGAAAGCTAATACATCATCACCTTATCGTTTGCGCAGTTACAGGAGAATTGTAATTTTATCGCTTCATAATTATACAGAAATTATATTCTGGTTCGCTGCGGCATATTCATATTTTAGGAATCAGTTTGGCTTATATGCGTCTAAGCTTGGTAGCTTTATTGGTGCTACTTACTATAGTTTAGTTACCATGGCCACACTAGGATATGGAGATATCTCTCCAGATAATGATTACGGTAGATGTATTGTCTTGTTACATGTAGCTGTTGCGGTATTTATGACGATATTGATATTGGCAAGGCTTGTATCTTATTTGCCTATGCCGCAAACAATGGATGAAGATGAAATTAACAAGAGTTCAACATAATATTACATTCAAGCCGGTTTCAATTCATGAAACAAGACCTGCCTCTCAGGCTGAATATCGCAATGGTCAGCTCGCTGGGGCTTCATGTGGCTTCCGCTGCCAAGGCCAATGTCCTTCAAGTTCGACTTGCAAAGCCATACTCAAAAAGGTACGGATGATGACGATAACGCCCAGCACTAGCACTCCTTCCAACGTGGGCGTCACGGCCACGTTGCGGAATATGTCGGCAGCGACCAGAAATTCCAAACCGAGAAGGATGCCGCGCCCAAGGTCCTGACGCAACTGCCTGAAGCCGTCAATCCCACTACGGCCTTGAAACGCACTTTATTGAAAATTTGGACAACCTAACCTTGTCAGAGTTTTTGCCTTGCAGCCATCCGGAGTAGTGTGGCGTGTGCTTACTTAACGATTGATAAAGGTTAACCGTGCGTGCTAATTTCTGGTGAGTGTTCGTGCCGCCAAAGGAAAGGTGTCGTCCTCAAGATCATGAAAATGCAGACCGTCAGTACTTACGCCTAGATGGGACACAAGGCATGAAAAAATTATCTTTATGGTTGACGCTGCTTTTTACCGGCTGTGTGGGAATGCCGGATCGGGTGGAACCGGTTCATGACTTCAAGGTTCAGAACTACCTTGGCAGGTGGTACGAAATTGCACGGCTGGATCACTCCTTTGAGAGAGGGCTGACCCGGGTTAGCGCGGATTACAGCCTTCGGGAGGACGGTGGTCTGAAGGTCGTCAATAGAGGCTATTCCGAGAAGGAAAAACGGTGGAAAGAAGCCACAGGTAAGGCATATTTCGTTAAGGCTTCGGACCTGGGATATCTGAAGGTTTCCTTCTTCGGGCCCTTTTATGGCTCCTATGTCATATTCGACCTGGACCATGACAACTACCAATATTCCCTTGTCTGCGGGCCTGACAGGGGGTATTTATGGATCCTTGCCAGAACGCCCAAGATGGAAACTGCCATAAGAGAACGTCTGGTGGCAAAGGCCGCCGCATTAGGCTTTGATACGACCAAGTTGATCTACGTTTCCCAGGATTGAACCGATTCAATCCAGACGCTGCGCTTAAGGAGCTTGAGGATGTTTGAAAATCAGTACAACGAGGAGATGGAGGCCGAGGTGAGAAGGCTGGAGGCCAAGAAGAGGGCGGAAGTGGCGGGGCACCCGGAGTGGGATAACGCCTGTGCATCGTGCGGTTGTCGCATCGACGGTACCGTCGAACAGTTCTGCGCAGCCTGCCGGGGGTAAGGGTACAGGCAAGGCGAAATCCCCCCTGTCCCCCCTTCGCAAAGGGGGGGACGCCACGGCTCATGCAGCGATTCGAGGGCATCTATCGAAACAAAAGGAAAGGGCCTCCTGTTGGAAGCCCTTTCCTTTTTTCTTGGCTGGCGACTGCCTAACTACATCTGCATCCGCTCTTCCGCCTTGGTCCACTCTATGTTCTGGAAGAAGGAGTTGATGTAGTCGGCGCGCTTCAGCCCGTAGTCGGTCATGAAGGCGTGTTCGAATACGTCCATGACAAGGATGGGGACGCAGCCGGCGGGATGTCCGGTGTCGTGTTCGTTGATCCAGAAGTTCAAAAGCCTGCCGTTGGTCACGTCCTGATACAGGATCGCCCAGCCGATGCCGCGCATCGCGCCCACCGATTTGAAGTCCTGTACCCACTCATCGAAACTGCCGAAGTCCTGGTGCAACCGCGCCGCCAGCCTCCCGTCCTGGTTGATGGGAGTGTTCCCGCCCAGGTTCTCAAAGTAGAGCTCGTGCAGCCTCATGCCGTTGAATTCCCAGCCGAAACGCCGCTTCATCTCCGCAAACATGGGATCGGCTCCCTTGCCTTCCTTGCGCAGCTGGATAAGCTGCTCGTCCAGGGTGTTGCTGTTTTTGACGTAACCCTGGTACAACGTGAAGTGGTTGTTGAGGAGCGCCTCGCTAAACCCTGGCATGCCTATCAGTTCCGAGAAGTCCTTCGCCGTGAACGCCGCCATATTCTGTCTCCTTTTGTTGGATTTACCGGCCAGCAAAAACACGGCCCAATTGTATAGGAACGATTAGCCCTGTCAAACCCTCCGACGCATCTGTTGCTGCAAACCTCAACTCTGACGAGTCGACGGTTGACGTCCTGCAATAACCTCGAAAGCGAGAACGTTCGGTGAGGGGAAAGTAATTTTTGTTGACCCTCTGTTGCAGGATGTTTAAAGTGCTGGTTTGGCCGCAGGATTGAGAAAATGCTCCAATCATTTCATCTTTCTTGCACATTTAGCATTTACCGTACTTAGCAGATGACCTCGATGCTGAGGCTCAGATGCTATTGCAGGGATAATGATCATGAATGAGGTGGATCAGTGAAAAGAATCATAGGCGCCGTCATAGTCCTTTCCGTTCTGGTAACGGCCGGTTTCTTCTACTTCAAACAGCCTCCCAAGGTCGAGTACAAGACGCAAAAGGTCGAGCGGGGCGCCATCGCCTCATCCGTCTCGGCGACCGGCACACTGAATGCCGTGGTCACCGTCCAGGTCGGTACCCAGGTTTCCGGCACCATCGCGAAGCTTTACGTCGACTTCAACTCGCAGGTGAAAAAAGGGCAGCCGATCGCCCAGATCGACCCGGCGCTCTTCAATTCGGCAGTCCAGCAGGCGCGGGGCAACGCGCTTAACGCAGAGGCCAACCTCGCCAAGGCGCGCGTCACCGTGGCCGATACAAAACGGACCATGGCGCGCAACAAGGAGCTTCTGAAGGAAGGGATCGTTGCCCAGAGCGACATGGACGCCGCACAGACTGCGTATGATGCGGCGGTCGCCGGCGTCAGAGCCGCGGAAGCCGCGGTGCTGCAGACCCGCGGGGCCTTGAAACAGGCTGAAACGAACCTGAATTACTCGACGATAAGGTCGCCGGTGGACGGCATCGTCGTGTCGAGAAACGTCGACGTCGGCCAGACCGTTGCCGCTTCCTTCCAGACGCCGACCCTTTTCACCATCGCGCAGGACCTGACCAAGATGCAGATCGACACGAGTGTCGACGAGTCCGACATCAGCAAGCTTAAGGTGGGGCAGAAGGCTACCTTTACCGTGGACGCCTATTCGGACCAGCAGTTTGAGGGGACGGTGGTGCAGATCCGCAACGCCCCGGTGGTGACGCAGAACGTCGTCACCTACGTGACCGTGATCGCGGTCGATAACAAGGACCTCAAGTTGAAGCCCGGCATGACGGCCAACGTTTCCATCGAGACCGAGAGGAAGGATAACCTGCTCAAGGTCCCGGCTGCAGCGCTCCGCTTCAAGCCCAAATCCGGCAAGGAAAAGGGTGCCAAAGGAAAGACCGGGCCGGGCAGCATGACCGGTACGGGCGGCGGTTCCGGTGCGGGCACCGGCCCCGGAGGAAAACCCGGCGGGAAGGACCGCGGGCAGACCGTTTACCTGCTCAAGGAAGGTAAGGCTGTTCCTGTATCCATAACCACCGGCATCTCGGATGGCGGCATGGTCGAGGTGGTGAGCGGGAACCTGAAGGAAGGGGATGACGTCATCATCGAGCAGGTCGGCCAGGACAAGAAGAAGAACGGCATGCCGATGGGGCCGAGGTTCTAAATGGACGAAGTGGTTCGGCTAAACGACGTAGTGAAGATATACACGATGGGGGAGGAGCGCGTCGAGGCGATGAAGGGGGTCTCCTTCACCGTTAACCGTGGCGAATTCGTCTCCATCATGGGCGCCTCCGGGAGCGGCAAGTCCACCTGCATGAACATCCTTGGGTGCCTCGATGTTCCCACCAGCGGCAGCTACCTTCTGGACGGCGTGAACGTCGGGGAGCTCTCGGCCGACGCGCTGGCCGAAGTGCGCAATAAAAAGCTCGGTTTCGTCTTCCAGGGGTTCAACCTGCTGGCCCGGACTACGGCGCGCCAGAACGTCGAATTGCCCCTTGTTTACGCCCAGATCCCCGCGGCGGAGCGCAAGGCCCGCGCCCTCGAGGCACTGGAGAAGGTGGGGCTCGCAAGCCGCGAAGGGCATTACTCGAACCAGCTCTCCGGCGGACAGCAGCAGCGCGTGGCCATCGCCCGCGCCCTGGTCAACCGCCCGTCGATCATACTGGCGGACGAGCCGACCGGCAACCTCGACTCCAGGACCACCATCGAGATCATGGCCATTTTCCAGGAGCTGAACCGGCAGGGGATCACCATCATCATGGTGACGCACGAGCCCGACGTGGCCGAGTTCACCAGCCGGCACATCATCTTCCGTGACGGCCTGATTATTTCCGATGAACAGTTCCAGGCGAAAACCGCTGTTCCGCCTGCCGAGGTGGATAAACGATGACGACCTTGTGGCAAAGCCTCCTCATAGCCCTGCGCGCGCTGCGGGTGAACAAGATGCGCGCGCTGCTCACCATGCTGGGGATCATCATCGGCATCGGCGCGGTGATCGCCATGGTCGCCATCGGCTCCGGCGCGAGCAAGATGATCTCCGACCAGATATCCAGCATCGGCTCAAACCTCCTTTTGGTGCTGCCCGGTTCGGTGACGAGCGGCGGCATGCGTTCCGGTGCCGGCGGCACCCAGACGCTCACCTACGACGATGCCCGGGCCATAAAGGCGGAATGCCCGTCGGTCGGCGCAGTCGCTCCAAGCGTGCGCGGCTCGGGCCAGGTGGTGTACGGCAACCAGAACTGGTCCACCGTGCTCTTCGGCGTCACCCCGGACATGGTGCATGTGCGCGACTGGACCATCGTGGCCGGACGAAACATCACCCAATCCGACGTGGACGGCGCCACCAAGAACTGCTTGATCGGACAGACCGTCGTTGATAATCTCTTCGGCGGCACGGACCCGATGGGGAAGATCATCAGGATCAAGAAGATTCCCTTCACCGTGGTCGGAATTCTCGGCCGCAAGGGGCAATCCCCCCAGGGGCAGGACCAGGACGACGTGATCTACGTTCCGCTGAGGACCGCGCAGAGGAAGCTTTTAGGCAGCCAGTTCCCCAACGTGGTCGGCTCGATCATGGTGCAGGCTAAGGACGCCGACGTGCTCGACAAGGCAGAGGAAGAGGTCACCGAGCTCCTGAACCAGCGCCACCGCATCGGCCCGAACCGCGAAGTGGACTACACGATCAGGAACCTCTCCGAGCTCCTCGCCGTCACCGAGCAGTCCTCGAAGGTGATGTCGATCCTGCTGGGTGCCGTCGCATCCATTTCCCTCGTTGTTGGGGGGATCGGCATCATGAACATCATGCTTGTTTCCGTCACCGAGAGGACCAGGGAGATCGGCATCCGCATCGCCATCGGCGCCAAAAAACGCGACATCATGCTGCAGTTTCTGACCGAAGCGGTGCTTCTGACCACCTGCGGCGGGATCATCGGCATGCTGCTAGGCGTAGCGGGCGCGCGTATCGTGGCGAGCCTCATCGGGTGGCCCACCCTGATTTCGGTCAACACCATCATCATCGCCTTCGGCTTCTCGGCCGGGGTGGGTGTCTTCTTCGGTTTCTACCCGGCGCGCAAGGCCGCGTCGCTGAACCCGATCGATGCCCTGAGATACGAGTAATCCCGCAACAATGCTGATCGAAAGGATCGCACCTATGAAGAGAACCAGAAATACCGCGGTCGCCTGTGCCCTCACTCTCGTGCTCGGCACCGCAGTCAACGCCTCGGCACAGCCCACCGTCAACCTCAAACTGCAGGACGCCATCACCATGGCGTTCGAGAAGAACCTCGACCTCAAGGTGGAGCTCTACAACCCGGCGATGGCGGAGGCGGATATCCGGCGCAACCTTGGCATCTACGACCCGCTGCTCACGCTCGGTGCAAACTACCAGCGCTCGAACAGCACCAACACCCTGACCTTCAGGCCGCAGGCGATCGACCAGGTGACGGCTAACGCAGGGGTGAGCCAACTGCTTCCGACCGGCACCCTCCTCGGCGCGACGGTAACGAGCGGCTGGGTGAACAACTCTACGCGTTACTACTCGACCGCCCTCGACCTGACCCTGCAGCAGCCGCTGCTCAAGGGTTTTGGTCGCGAGAACACCGAGCTGGCCATCAACGTTTCGCGCTTCACGAAGTCGGAGACCCTGAACGCATTCAGGACCCGTCTAAGCGATACCATCGTCCAGGTGCGCAACGACTATTTCAAGCTGTACAACCTGCGCGAGATCCTCGAGGTGCGCAAGACCTCGCTCGCGCTCGCGCAGCGCATCCTCCAGGACGACCGGGGAAGGGTGAAGGCGGGTGTCCTGCCGGCCTACGAACTGTTGAACTCGGAGTTCCAGGTGGCGACCCGCGAGAAAGAGGTCATCGACGCGGAGCGCGCGGTGCGCGACCAGATGGACGTGTTGCGCGTCGAGCTGCAGCTTCCCGCGGGCAGCGAGATCGTGCTCGCCGACGAGCCGTTCCGCAGCGATTACGCGGTCGCTGAGGACCAGGCCCTTGCCCGCGCCATGGCGAGCCGCCCGGAGCTTGCTACCCAACGCGACGTCATCAGGATCAACGATCTGCAGCAGCGCGTGGCGAAGAACCAGACGCTGCCCGATCTGACCCTGAACGCGACGGTCGGGACCGGCGGCTTCGACCGCGGTTTCCTGAGCGGATTGGAGAAGACCGCGACCATCGATGAGCCTACCTGGGGAGTCGGCGTGCAGTTCACGTATCCACTGGGTAACCGCGCCGCGACAAACGACTACATCCGGAAGAAGCTCGCCCTGGAGCAGTCCCGGACCCAGTTGGAGAGCCTTGAGTCGGGTGTGAACCGCGATGTGAAGGCAGCGATACGACTCGTTGCCACAAACTTCAAACAGCTCGAGGTGACCGCGCGGGGCAAGGCGTACGCCGAGGACCGGCTGCGTGCCTTCCAGAAACGCCACGATGTCGGCCTTGCAACCACCAAAGACGTGTTCGACGTGGAAAACGACCTCGTGGCCGCGAAGGGGAGCCAGATCCAGGCGCTGGTTGATTACAACAACGCGATCACGCAACTGTGGCGGGTGACCGGGGAAATCCTCGAGCGTGAAGGGGTGCAGGTCAGCGAAACCCAGGCCGATCCACTCTACGAAAAGATGAAGTAGCAAATGCGTCCGGAATGGATTGCCTCCCGGCTGAAGCACGCTAGAATTTGGCGGGTGCTAATGCAGGCCGGGAGGTGTCTATGCAGAGGATTCGCTACGAGCACGTTCACCAGATCAAGTTCACTGCGGTTGGGGCGCGGACCATCGGCGACTTGATCCGCAACTTCGAGGAGAATCTCCAGTTGTTCAAAAGGTGGGAAGAGAAGGGGATCCAGCTCGATCCTCACGGTGTCGGGAGCAACTATGCCATCTTCTTCACCTATGACGAGAAGGTTGCCCAGGAAGAGAACTTCGAACGGATACGTACTGAGTCGGGAAACCCTCTGCCGAGACGCTGATAGTTGTTGAGCCGCCTGTTAAACTTTCACTTCCAAGATACGTCCCACCTGTGCGATACTTTGCCGTCACCATCACCGCTAATAGCGTTTAAGGCAAAGGAAACATGTCACATCTGCACCGCTTCTCCCGTACCGAACTCCTCATTGGACCCGCAGGACTCAACACCCTCAAAAATGCAACCGTCGCCATTTTCGGACTGGGCGGGGTAGGGAGCTACGCCGCCGAAGCCCTAGTGCGGGCCGGCATCGGGCGCCTGGTCATCGTCGATTTCGACGAGATCTGCCTCACCAACGTGAACCGGCAGCTTCACGCCATGGACGGCACCGTCGGCAAGGCCAAGGCCATGGTCATGGCGGAGAGGATGCGCCTGATCAACCCGCAGGCGGAGATCGTCCCGTACCAGGACTTCTATTCCGCCGAGAACAGCGACTTTCTGCTGGGCGACGGTTACGACTACGTGGTCGACGCCATCGACCATATCACCAGCAAGCTGCACCTGATCCGCACCTGTCGTGAGAGGAACATTCCGATCATCTCCAGCATGGGGGCGGCCGCGAAACTCGACCCGACCAAGATCGGAGTTGCCGACATCTCCCAGACGCACAAGTGCCGCATGGCGCGCTCGGTGAGGAAACTGCTGAAGAAGCAGGGGATCGAGAGCGGTGTGAAGGTGGTCTTCTCGACCGAGGAGTACCGTGAGCAGGAGGGAAAAGACGGCGGCTGCAAAGGGAACTGCATCTGCCCGAACAAGGACGATCAGAGGTTTTCCTGCGAGCACAGGCGCATCATCCTTGGGAGTGTCTCCTTTATTCCTTCCATCTTCGGACTCACCATGGCTGGTGTCGTGGTTAACGATCTGCTGGCGGCGAGTAAGGAATAGGTTTTAAACTGGGAGGACGCTTTCAACTACGGGACTCCTACTCAGGCAAATCCCCCCTGTCCCCCCTTCGCCAAGGCTACGGGGGGCAGGCTCCCCCTTTGCAAAGGGGGGGACGTCAGGGCTCGTGCAGCACTTCATTGATGCGGTTATTCTACATTTCCCGTGCCCGAAAAAACTTCCTCGTTTATTCACAGTTGCGGAGGTAGTGGTCTCGCATGCGCAGGGCGTTTTGGGCGGCGTAGCCGCAGCGGCAGTTGTTGAACATGATGAAGGTCGTTCGGGCCGTCTCGCTCAGGCGCAAGGCGTGCTGCGCGATCTCCTCCAACTCTTGCTCCGGGTACAGGTACTCGTCGGTGGGCGGGCCGCCGTGCCAGGAGTCGCCGCTTCTGCCGTGCAGCCTCAGATAGGCGATGCCGGTGGTCGCTTCGGGATGGAAAGGGGCGGTGGAAAGGTTGCCGTACTGGGGTTCGTCGCAGGTTATGTAGGTTATCTTGTGCTCCCGGAGAAAGGCGAAGACCTGGTCGCGGTGGTGCGAGGTGAACCAGCTGCCGTGCCTGAATTCAACTGCGATAGGTATTCCAGTCATCAGTTCCCTGCAGTAACCCAGGTAGGCGAGGTTCGCCTTGCTGAAGCCAAACCAGGGCGGGAACTGGAAGATGACGAACCCCATCTTGCGGGCTTCCCTAAGCGGCACCAAAGCTTCGAGCATCGCCTGGGCCACCCCCTTCAGCAATTCGGGTTCGGAAAGGTGCAGCTCCTCCTTCTCCTGGTCGGCGGCGGGTAAAATCCGTCGCAAATGCTCGGGGAGTCTTCTGGGGGCGATGTTGTGGCCGGTGAGGGCGCCGAAGGCCTTGGCGTGAAAGAGAAAGTTCTGCGGGGTGCGGCTGACCCAGGCGTTGGCCATCTCGATGGTGGGGATCTGGTAGTAGGAGCTTTCGATTTCAACGGTGTCGAAGCGGTGGGAGTAGTACTTTAGCCGAGCCTTGGGCGTGCCGGCACCGTGCGGGTAGAAGGCGCCGCTTTCGATGAGACTGCTTTCCGTCCAGGAGCAGGTGCCGATGCGGATTCTGCCTGGCGCCATTGGAGCCTCCGCTGGTCTCTTTCTCAGATAGATGGTGCAGCACGCTCACCTTTGCCCTTCGCCGACTGCGCCCTGTTCCCTCTCCCTCTGGAAGAGGGTGCCTGGAAGGCGGGTGAGGGTGTTGCCTTGATTGACGACATTGCCGATTGCGAAGCCCTCACCCCGCCCCCTCTCCCGGCGGGCGAGGGGAGTAAAGGAAATGGCTGATGGACCGATCTTCGAAGAACCGTCTCACCCCTCACATGCTGCCGCACTTCGCTGGCGACACCCTTTTTGATCGCCTTGCCCGCGCGGTGTGCCGGGCGGGGTGTCTGCCGCGCAAGGAGCTTTACGAGGCATGGGAGGTGGCGCGAAGGGTGCACCGGCGCTTCCGTGGCGGACGGGTGGTGGACCTCGCCGCGGGACATGGGTTGCTGGCGCAGGTGCTGCTTATCCTTGATCGCGATATATCGTCTGCGGTTGCCGTCGACCTTCGCATTCCGGAGAGCGCGGCGCGCCTGGCCGCCGAGGTGGCCGCCGACTGGCCGGTTGCTGCCGCTCGCTTTCAAATCCTGCAGCAGGATCTCAACGAAGTAGACCTGAGCCCCAGCGACCTGGTCGTTTCAGCCCACGCCTGCGGCGCTCTGACCGATCTAGTGCTGCGACGTGCCGTCGCTGCCCGCTGCCGGGTCGCGGTGCTTCCGTGCTGTCACGACCTGCTTACTTGCGATGACGGCAGCTTGAAGGGGTGGCTCGACGGACCACTCGCCATCGACGTCACGCGTGCTGCCTGGCTCCGCTCACAGGGGTACCGGGTCTACACCCAGACCATCCCCGGTGACATCTCCCCGAAAAACCGCCTGCTCATGGGAGAGCCGATCTAGAGGACGATGACGTTCAGGATGTAGCTCACGATGGAGAGTACCAGGCTGAACAGCAGCGCCCACCCGAAGCCGTGCACCGTGAAGCCGCTCACCAACGCGCTCGTCAGCATGATGAGCAAGGCGTTGATGACGAAAGTTAGCAGCCCCAGAGTGAGGATATTCAAGGGGAGGGTGAGCAGCATCAGTACCGGCTTGATGAAGGTATTGATAAGCCCCAGAACCAGTGCTGTGATGAGTGCTGCACCGAAGCCGGTCAGGCTAACGCCCGGCAGAAGATAGGCTGTGATGACAATCGCTACGCCGTTTAACAACCACTTGATGATGAGTCCCACGTCGAACCTCCTTTAATCCTTCCCGAAGACCCGCAAATTATACCTGATTCTCTGCGAGCACAAGCTGAACATTGCTGTGTTCGGGATGAAGATTCTCAACTATGCGCCATTGGGGCTGATTGCTTTGGATATCAAGGCAAATCCCCCCTGGCCCCCCTTCGCAAAGGGGGGGGATGTTAGGCCACCTGTGGTGGCCATGAGCAACTGCACCAAGTTCTTATTTCACCTCCGGGTTTGAGCATGTCAAAACGATGTTAATTCTGACAGTAAACATGCCTTCTTTAGTATGTCATAAATGTTTTTAACATGGTTCAAAGAACGACTCTGTTGGCACCTAAATCTGCATAAATACTTATTTTAGCGATTAACTCGTTCCTATAAAGCAGTTGACAGCGCGGCCAATACTCTAGTATATTTCGCCGACTCTCACATTAATAAAGAGGACCGTCTATCTATGAAGGAAATACTTTCCGGCAACGAAGCCATTGCCAGAGGTGCCTATGAGGCAGGGGTGAAAGTCGCCTGCGCTTATCCGGGCACCCCTTCCACCGAGATACTTGAAAACACCGTCCGCTACAAGGAGATCGATTCTTCTTGGGCCACCAACGAGAAGGTCGCTCTCGAGGTCGGCATCGGCGCTTCTTTCGTTGGGGCCAGATCTCTGGTCACCATGAAGCACGTAGGCGTCAACGTTGCGGCTGACCCCCTTTTCACGCTCTCCTACACCGGCGTGAATGGCGGCCTGGTGCTTGTCTGCGCCGACGACCCCGAACTGCATTCCTCCCAGGACGAGCAGGACAGCCGTAACTACGCCAAGTTCGTTAAAATCCCGATGCTGGAGCCTTCCGATTCCCAGGAGTGCCTCGACTTCACCAGGCTCGCCTACGAGATCTCGGAGAAGTACGACACCCCGGTGATGCTGAGAACCACCACCCGCATCTCGCACAGTAAGTCAGTGGTGACTTTTGGCGAGCGCATCGGCGCCGTCAAGGAACCGAAGCTCGAAAGGAACCCGGCCAAGTTCGTTATGCTCCCCGGGAACGCGCGCGGCCGTCACTACGTGGTCGAGGATCGCACCCTCCAGCTTTCCAAGGACGGCGTCTCTCTCCCCATCAACCGCGTCGAGATGCGCGGCACGAAGATGGGGGTGATCACCGCCGGGATCAGCTACCAGCACGTGCGCGAGGCGCTTCCCGAGGCTTCCGTACTGAAGCTCGGCATGGTGCACCCGCTTCCTTTCGACCTGATCCGCGAGTTCGCCTCGAAAGTCGACAAGCTTTACGTGGTCGAGGAACTGGACCCGTTCATCGAGGATCAAGTTAAGGCGATCGGCATACCGGTCATCGGCAAGGAAATCATCCCGATCTGCGGCGAGCTTACCCCGGGAAGGGTGAGGAAGGCCTTCGGTCTCCCCGAGAACGCGTCCTCTACCGTCGAAAAACTCCCCGGGCGTCCCCCCAACATGTGTCCGGGCTGCCCGCACCGCGGCGTCTTCTACACCCTTAAGCAACTGAATGCCTACGTCTCCGGCGATATCGGCTGCTATACCTTGGGCTTCATGCCGCCTCTCTCCGCGATGGATACCTGCGTATGCATGGGCGCCTCCATCGGCATGGCGACGGGCGCTGCCAAGGTGCTCCCTCCCGAGGAGAGGAAAAAGGTGGTGGCCGTCATCGGCGACTCCACATTCCTCCACACCGGCATCAACGGCCTCATGGACATGGTGTACAACAAGGGGGCGGCGACGGTCATCATCCTGGACAACAGGATCACCGCCATGACAGGACGCCAGGAAAACCCCGGCTCCGGCCATACCCTGATGAACGACCCCACCAATGAAGTGAACTTCGAACTGCTCTGCAAGGCGATTGGCGTGAAGAACGTGCGCACCATCAACCCGCTCGACCTTGACGAGTGCCGTACCGCCATCGCCGAAGAGATGGAGCGCCCGGAGACCTCGGTGATCATCACCGACAAGCCCTGCGTCCTCATCAAGAGGGAAGGGGTGTTCAAGCCGGGTGCGCCGCTGCAGGTCGTTGACGACGCCTGCGCCGGCTGCCGCGCCTGCTTGAAGATCGGCTGTCCCGCTATCGAGTGGATCCCGTCCAGCGGTAAGAAGGGTAAGGCGCACATCGATCCGCTTCTGTGCAACGGATGCGACGTCTGCAGCCAGCTGTGCAAGTTCTCTGCGATCAAGGAGGCAAAATGAGCGACAAGGTAACCAATATCGTCCTGGTGGGCGTTGGTGGCCAGGGCATTCTGCTCGCCGCCGAGATCCTTTCCGAGACCTTCATGCTCGCTGGCTTCGACGTCAAGAAGAGCGAGATCCACGGCATGTCCCAGCGCGGCGGCTCCGTCGTGTCGCATGTGCGCTACGGCAAGGAGGTCTTCTCCCCGATGGTGCCGGAAGGGGACGGCGACATCCTCTTCGGCTTCGAGCTGATGGAGAGCTACCGTCACCTTTCCCTTTTGAAGCCGGGCGGCACCGTGGTGGTGAACGATCTCTGCATCGCGCCTCCCTCCGTGCTCATCGGCCAGGAGCAGTACCCGGCCGACATGGCGCTCAAGATCCAGGACCTTTTCCCGGACTGCCTGCTCGTCGACGGTCAGAACCTCGCCATCCAGGCGGGCAACGCGCGTGCCGCGAACACCGTGCTGCTTGGCGCCGTATCGAAGCGTCTCGACATCGAGGAGAAGTACTGGGTCGAGGCGATCGAGAAGATGGTGCCGAAAAAGGCGCTTGAGGTGAACCTCAAGGCGTTCCAGATGGGGCGCGGGCTTAAGTAGGTCAAAAGTCAAAGGCCTCAACGCAAAGACGCCAAGGCGCAAAGACGCGAAGGTAAGACTGGTATAAACCTGAAGCCTTAATGCTTTTTTGTTGGTTTTCTTTGCGCCTCCGCGGCTTTGCGTCTTTGCGTTAAAGATTCATTGTTTGGTTTTCAGTCCAAGGAGTCAGTCATGTTCTTCAACGAGGAGTTTGAAACGCTGCCCAGGGAGGCGCTCGAGGCACTGCAGCTCAAAAGGCTGAAGGCGATGGTGGCGCGCGTCGAGAAGTCGGTTCCCTTCTACAAGGAGGCGCTCGCCAAAGCGGGCGTCACCGCGGATTCGATCCAGTCGCTCAAGGATCTGCAGCGGCTCCCCTTCACCTACAAGCAGGACATGCGGGACTCCTACCCGTACAACCTGTTCGCGGTACCCATGGAGGACATCGTCCGCATCCACGCTTCCTCCGGCACCACGGGAAAACCGACCGTCGTCGGCTACACGAAGAAGGACATCGAGACCTGGAGCGAACTCATGGCGCGCTCCTTCATGGCGGCAGGGGTGCACAAGGGCGACATCATCCACAACTCCTACGGTTACGGCCTCTTCACCGGCGGCCTGGGCGCGCACTACGGCGCCGAGCGGCTGGGCGCCTCGGTTATCCCGATGTCCGGCGGCAACACGAAGAAGCAGATCATGATCATGCAGGACTTCGGTTCCACCGTCCTCACCTGCACCCCTTCCTACTCGCTCTTCATGGCCGAGGCCGCAAAAGAAGAGGGGATCGACTTCCGCGACCTGAAACTGAGGGTCGGCATCTTCGGCGCCGAGCCCTGGTCCGAGGAGATGCGCCGCGACATCGAGGAGAAACTGAACCTCTCCGCCGTCGACATCTACGGCCTCTCCGAGATCATGGGACCGGGCGTGGCCATCGAGTGCTGCCAGGCGAAGAAGGGTCTTCACATCTGGGAGGACCATTTCATCCCCGAGATCATCAACCCGGAGACCTGCGAGGTGCTTCCCGAGGGACAGATGGGCGAGCTGGTCATCACCACCATCACCAAGGAGGGGATCCCGCTCATCCGCTACCGCACGCGCGACATCACCTCCATCACCTACGAGCCGTGCGTCTGCGGCAGGACCCATGCCCGCATCGCGCGCATGAGCGGCAGAAGCGACGACATGCTCATCATCCGCGGCGTCAACGTGTTCCCGTCGCAGATCGAGGCTATCCTCATGGGTGTCGAAGGGGTCGAGCCGCACTACGTCCTTATCGTTGAAAGAAAGGACAACCTGGATACCCTCGAGGTGCAGGTTGAAGTGGGCGAGAACCTCTTCTCTGACGAGATCAAGCATCTGCAGGCGCTCTCGGCGAAGATCGAGAAACAGATCAAGGAGATGCTCGGCGTCACCTGCCGCGTAAGGCTCGTGGAACCGAAGAGCATCACCCGCAGCGAAGGAAAGGCAAAGCGCGTCATCGACAACAGGAACAAGGCCTAAGGGGGAAAAGTCATGCACGTAGAACAGATCTCCATATTCATCGAAAACAAGTTCGGACGTCTGGCGGAAGTGACCCGCATCCTCGGCGATGCCGGGGTTAACATCCGCACCCTTTCCTTGGCGGACACCTCCGACTTCGGGATCCTGCGCCTCATCGTGAACGATACGGAGAAGGCGAGGACCGTGCTCAAGGAGCGCGGCTTCACCGTCAGCAAGACCGAGGTCGTTGCCGTCGAGATCCCGGACCGTCCCGGCGGACTCGCCGACATCCTCCAGGTGCTTGACGCCGACGGGATCAACGTCGAGTACATGTACGCGTTCGTTGAGCGCTGCGGCGAAAACGCGGTGATGATCTTCCGGTTCGACGAGACGCAAAAGGCGATCACCACGTTGACCTCCAAGAACTTCAACGTGCTGCCGGGGAATAGGCTTTACAGCATGTAGTCTCTGTACGCCCTCCCATGGAGGGGGCGGGCTGGGGAGGAGCATGGACTCCTGGCCGTGTGAAATGCGGCGTCTCATGACGGCTGGGTGGATTGCCCTGCGTCATTAAGTGTTTCTTTAACTGATCTCGTACAACCTGTTGATATTCAATGCGGTTAACTAAGAAGGGGGGGGCAACAGATGAGAAAGATGCTTGCTGTAATCAGTATCACCATGCTGCTTCTGACCACCGCCACTGCGGTATTTGCCGCGGGCACCATCAAGATCGGCGGACTCTTCGCCGTCACCGGCCCAGCCTCCTTCCTCGGTGAACCAGAAAAGAAGACCCTTGAACTCCTTGCAAACGAACTCAACGCCAAAGGCGGCATCAACGGCTCCAAGGTCGAGGTTGTCGTCTACGATACCGGCGGCGATGCCACCAAGGCGGTGCAACTCGCCAACAAACTGATCAAGAACGACAAGGTCGTCGCCATCGTCGGTCCCAGCACCACAGGCGAGTCCATGGCGGTCATCCCCATCGCGGAGAAGGAGCAGGTACCGCTCATCTCCTGTGCCGCCGGGATCAAGATCACCGAACCGGTGAAGAAATGGGTCTTCAAGACCCCGGCTAACGACCACGTCGCTGCGGAAAAGATCCTCATCCAGGCTGAAAAACTGAAACAGAAAAACATCGCGCTCATCACCGTTTCCGATTCCTTCGGCTCTTCCGGACGCGAGCAGCTGAAGCAGATGGCGGCCAAGCGCGGCTTCAAGATCGTGGCCGACGAGGTGTACTCGCCTAAGGACACCGACATGACGCCGCAGCTCACCAAGATCAAGGCGGCCAAGCCGGACGCCATCATCTGCTGGGGAACGAACCCCGGCCCCGCCATCATCACCAGGAACATCCAGCAACTCGGCATCAAAACCCAGGTCTACCAGAGCCACGGCGTTGCTTCGAAGAAGTACATCGAACTGGCGACTCCGCAGGCATCCGAAGGGATCATGCTCCCGGCAGGCAAGCTTGCCGTCTTCGATCTGCTGAAAAGCAGCGATCCGCAGGCGAAACTGCTCAAGGACTACAACACCTCGTTTAAGAAAAGCTACGGCGTCGAGGCTTCCACTTTCGGCGGATATGCCTATGACGGGTTCCAGCTTATCCTGGCCGCTGTGAAGAAGGGCGCAACCACCCCGGCGCAGATCCGCGACGGCATCGAGAAAAACGGTCGCCTGGTCGGGGTGTCCGGCATCTTCAAGATGACGCCGGCCGACCACAACGGGCTCGACCTCGGTGCTTTCGAGATGGTGCGTATCGTCAAGGGTGACTGGGTAATCGTGAAATAAGATCGCGGCTTTGCCGCACCTAAGGGGAGGTATGATCCGTGAAAAAACTGGTCTCGACTGCTTTCGCTTCGCTTGCGTTGTTTTGTATGTCCACCGCCGCCCTGGCGGCTCCTCCGATCAAGATCGGTGCGCTCTTCGCCGTGACCGGCCCGGCGTCGTTTCTCGGTGAACCCGAGCGCAATACCGCCCAGATGGTGGTCGACGAGATCAACAAGGCAGGCGGTGTGAAGGGGCGCAAGCTCGAATTGATCACCTACGACACGGGCGGGGACGCCACCAAGGCGGTTCAGCTAGCCAACAAGCTGGTGAAGAACGACCAGGTTGTCGCCATCATCGGCCCGAGCACCACCGGCGACACGATGGCGGTCATCCCGGTCGTCGAAAAGGCGCAGGTGCCGCTCATCTCCTGCTCGGCAGGCATCAAGATCACCGAACCGGTGAAGAAATGGGTCTTCAAGACCGCCCAGAACGACACCCTCGCCGTCGCGCGCATCTATGAGCAGCTGAAGAAGGAGAAAAAGAGCAAGGTCGCCATCCTTACCGTCTCCGACTCCTTCGGCTCCTCCGGGCGCGAGCAGCTTAAGGCGCAGGCCAAGCATTTCGGCATCCAGATCGTCTCCGATGACACCTACGGTCCGAAAGATACCGACATGACGCCGCAGCTCACCAAGATCAAGTCGGCCAAGCCCGACGCCATCATCTGCTGGGGCACCAATCCCGGTCCCGCGGTCATCGCCAGGAACGCGAAGCAGCTCGGGCTTGCCATCCCGCTCTACATGAGCCACGGCGTATCCTCCAAGAAGTTCATCGAGCTTGCCGGCGACGCGGCTGAGGGTATCAGGCTTCCTTCCGGGAAAGTCCTCGTCGCAGACCTCCTGCCTAAGAGCGACAAGCAGAAGGGATCTCTCCTCGCCTTCATCAAGGACTACCAGAACCACTACAGGGCCGAAGGCGACCACTTCGGCGGGCACGCGTGGGACGCCATGATGCTTCTGAAGGGCGCCATCGAGAGGGGGGGCGACACCCCCGCCGGCATCCGCAACGCGCTGGAAGCGACCCGCAACTTCGCCGGCATCGGCGGCGTGTTCAGCTACTCGGCCAAGGATCACGCAGGGCTTACCAAGGATGCCTTCACCCTGGTAGAGGTCCGGAAGAAAGACTGGGTTTTGGTCAAGTAAAGAGGATCCATGGAGCTTCTAAACCAGGTAACGCAGTTCGTCATATCGGGGCTCGCCACCGGTTCCATCTATGCCCTGATCGGACTCAGCTTCGCCATCATCTTCAACTCGACAGGGATCATCAACTTCGCCCAGGGTGAGTTCGTCATGCTGGGCGGGGTGCTGACCATCTTTTCGCTGAACGTGCTGCAATTGCCGCTTGCGGCGGCCATCGTGGCCGCCGTCGCGGTGACCACCGTAATAGGCATTCTCTTCGAGCGGCTGGCGATCCGGCCGCTCAAGAACGCGACGCCGCTTGCTCTCATCATCATAACCATCGGCATGAGCATCCTCATCCGCGGTGTGGTCATGCTCCTTTGGGGAAAAGACACCCAGGCGCTACCGGCCTTTTCCGGGACCGACCCCATCACTGTCGCCGGAGCGACGCTTTTGCCGCAGCATCTTTGGATCTTCGGCGTCACCGTGATGGTCATTGTGGGCTGCCGCCTTTTCTTCAACCACACCATCAGCGGCAAGGCGATGCGCGCCTGTTCCTTCAACCGCCGCGCCGCGAACCTCGTCGGCATCAGTGTCGGGCGCATGGTGCTCTTTTCCTTCGTGATCAGCGCTGCGGTCGGCTCTCTGGCGGGCGTAATCATCGCGCCCCTCACCATGACCGCTTACGACGTGGGGGTGATGCTCGGCCTCAAGGGGTTTTGCGCCGCGATCATGGGAGGTATGGGGAGCGGTCTCGGGACGGTTTTGGGTGGGCTCATCCTCGGCACCCTGGAGTCCCTCGGTGCAGGGCTCATTTCTTCGGGCTACAAAGACGCCATCGCGTTTTTTATCCTGCTCCTGATCCTCTTCATCCGTCCGCAGGGGCTTTTCAAGAAGGGCGAAACCGAGCGGGTGTAACGCTCTCTTCGGGAGCGATTCCCGCTTTACAACGACGCTGAATGACAAGGTTTTACTTTGAGATCCGACAGAATTAAATTCCTCGCTTTCGCCCTTGTGGTGCTGCTTCTACCGCTGCCGTTGTCGGGCGGATACCTCACCAACGTCCTCATCTTCGTCGGGATCAACGGTGTGCTGGCGCTCGGGCTAAACCTCCTGCTCGGTTACGCCGGGCAGATCTCGCTCGGGCAGGCAGCCTTCTTCGGTCTTGGGGCCTACGGCTCGGGGGTGCTCACCACACAGTTCGGCTTCAATCCATGGGTGGCGATGGTCGTGGTCGCCCTGTGCGTCGCTCTTTTCGCCTTCGCCCTCGGTTTCCCGGTACTGCGTCTGAAAGGGCACTACCTCGCCATGGCCACGCTCGGCGTCGGCGTCATCGCAAACATCGCCTTCAACGAGACCGTCGACCTAACCGGCGGCCCCTCCGGGCTTTCCGGCATCCCGAACCTCGCCATCGGCACGCTCACCTTCGACTCGGACCTCAAGAACTACTACCTCGTATGGTGCTTCGCGCTCGGCATGATCCTTCTATCCCTGAACCTCGTCAATTCGCGCTTCGGCAGGGCGCTCAGGGCGATTCACGACTCCGAGGTGGCGGCGCGCGTCATGGGGGTGAACGCAAGGCTCATGAAGGTACAGGTCTTCACGCTCTCCGCGGTCATGTCCGCCATCATGGGGAGCCTTTACTGCCATGTCATGACCTTCATCTCGCCGACGTCCTTTGGGTTCAGCTTTTCCGTCGAGATCCTCACCATGGTGGTCATCGGCGGCCTGGGAAGCGTCTACGGCTCCATCCTCGGGGCGCTTCTGCTCACCCTGCTCCCGGAGATGCTGCGCACCTTCCAGGACTACGACATCATCGTGTACGGTCTGCTGCTCGTGACCATGACCATCTACATGCCGGGCGGGCTGGTCGAAGGAATCCCTGCGCTTTTCAGGCTCATCATGCCGACGAAGAAAGGCTCGGAGGTGGGTAATGCTTAGCCTTAGCGGCATAGGCAAGAGGTTCGGCGGGCTCACCGCTCTCGACGGTATCAGTTTCGAGGTAGGAAAGGGGGCCATCACCGGCATCATCGGTCCCAACGGCGCCGGCAAGACAACTCTTTTCAACGTTGCCACCGGGATTTATCCCCCTTCGTGCGGTGCGGTGGTTTTCGATGGGAAGGACATCTCCAAACTCCCGCCGGAAGGACGTGCGCGCCTTGGTCTCGTGCGGACTTTCCAGAACATCGAACTCTTCGGGAAGATGACCGTCCTCGAGAACGTGATGGTCGGGCTGCATACGCAAAGCGGCTCCGGGCTCTTCGCCTGTTCCTTCAGGATGCCCTGGCAGATGAAGGAAGAACGCCGCATCCGCGAGCGGGCTCTTGAGTTGCTCGAGTTCGTCGGCATCCCGGAACTGGCCGATGTGCAGGCGGGAACGCTCTCGTTCGGCAAGGGTCGTTTGCTGGAGATCGCACGCGCCATGGCGCTTGAGCCGAAGCTCTTGCTCATGGACGAGCCTGCTGCCGGACTCAACAGCGGCGAGACCGCGGACCTGGGCGATTTGATCAAGCGTATCCGCGACCTGGGCGTCACCGTGGCCCTGGTCGAGCACGACATGGATCTCGTCATGGACATCTGCGACCATCTCGTTGTGCTGAACTTGGGGACCATGCTGGCGCAAGGGACGCCGCGCGAGATTCAGGATAACCCTGCAGTCATCACGGCTTACCTCGGGGAAGAGTAGGCGAGGACAGAGATGCTAAAGATCAAGAACATAAACGCCTACTACGGCAAGGTGCACGCCCTGAAGAACGTGTCGCTGCACCTGAAGCCGGGCGAGATCGTAACGCTCATCGGCGCCAACGGCGCTGGGAAGACGACGCTCCTCAACACCCTTTCCGGCATCATCCCGACCGCGAGCGGCGAGATCATGCTGGAGGGAAGGGATGTCGTGGGGCATACCGCGGACCGCATCGTTTCGCTCGGGCTTTCACAGGTGCCTGAGGGGCGCCAGGTTTTCAACCCGCTCACCGTCGAGGAGAACCTCGAGCTCGGCGCTTATCTTCGTTTTCGTACGAGGAGAGAGAAGGGGGAGATCGCCGCGGACCTGGAGAAGATGTTCCTGATGTTCCCGAGGCTCAAGGAACGCAGGCGCCAGGCGGCCGGGACCCTTTCCGGCGGCGAACAGCAAATGCTCGCCATAGGCCGGGCACTGATGGCGCGCCCGAGGCTTCTTCTGCTGGACGAGCCGTCCATGGGGCTCGCACCCCTGGTCGTGCAGGACATCTTCAAGGTCATCGAACGTCTGAGAGCCGAGGAGGGAACCACCATCCTGCTCGTCGAGCAGAACGCGCGTGCCGCCCTGAAGGTCGCCGACCGCGGTTACGTCCTGGAGACAGGTAAAGTTATTCTTGAAGGAAAGGCATCCGAGTTACTAGAAAACAAGGATGTCCAACGCGCCTACCTTGGCCGTGATAAGAAGGAAATTTGGGAGCGTTGATACTGTAATTGAAGAGAGGTTTTACATGCAGATTTGGGATCCCGATTACGAGTGCATGCCGCGGGAAGAAATCGAGCAGCTTCAACTGGAAAGACTCCAGGCTACTCTGAACCGCGTCTACAAGAACGTCACCTGCTACCGCAACAGGTTCAAAGAGATGGGGATCGTCCCCGAGGATGTACGCTCCCTCGCCGACCTTTCGAAACTCCCTTTCACCACCAAAGAGGACCTGCGCCTGAACTACCCGTACGGCATGTTCGCGGTGCCTTTGCGCGAGGTCGTGCGCATCCATTCCTCGAGCGGCACGACCGGCAAGCCGACCGTCGTGGGGTACACGAAACACGACCTCAAGGTGTGGTCCGGTCTGGTCTCGCGTTTCATGACCGCGGCCGGCGTCAACAGCGACGATGTGGTCCAGATCGCCTTCGGCTACGGGCTCTTCACCGGTGCCTTCGGCCTGCACTACGGCTCCGAGATGATCGGCGCCTCGGTCATCCCGATGGGTGCCGGCAACACCGAGAAGCAGATCATGATCATGCAGGACTACCGCACCACCGCGCTCGTCTCCACGCCGAGCTACGCGGTGACCATCGCCGAGCGCATGGAGAAGATGGGGGTTGACCCGAAAAGCCTCACCCTCAAGGTCGGCCTCTTCGGCGGTGAGCCCTGGTCCGAGTCCATGCGCCGCGAGATCGAGGAGCGTCTCGGCATCACCGCGACCGACAACTACGGACTCTCCGAGGTCATCGGCCCAGGTGTCGCCGGCGAGTGCCTCTGCAAGCGCGGCATGCACATCTCGGAGGACCACTTCATCGCCGAGATCATCGATCCCGATACCGGCGCGGTGCTCCCCCCGGGGAGTGTCGGCGAACTCGTGCTCACCTCGCTCACCAAGGAGGCGTTCCCGATGGTCCGCTACCGGACCCGCGACATCACCTCGCTCGACTACGAGAAGTGCGACTGCGGCAGGACCTTCGTGCGCATGAAAAAGACCATGGGGCGCTCCGACGACATGCTCATCATCAAGGGGGTGAACGTGTATCCCTCGCAGATCGAGGACGTACTGTTCGCCATCGAAGGGTGCCAGCCGCACTACCAGCTGGTCGTCGACAGGAAGGGGGCGCTCGACACCCTGGAGATCCGCATCGAGGTGACCGAGAACATCTTCTTCGATGAGATGAAGATGCAGAAGGCGTTCCTCGACAAGGTCGAGAAGAAGATCGACTCGGTACTCGGCGTCGGCGCCGTGGTGAAACTGGTCGAGCCGAACAGCATCCCGAGGGCTGAAGGCAAAGCCTCCAGGGTGATTGACAACAGGAAAATCTAGACTAGCATTGATTCCGCTTTTGCCGCCCTACAGTCACAGCCTTGACCGCTGTGAACTGTGTGGGGCGCAGGAAAACATCCAAGGAGGAATCATATGAAGAAAGTTGTCGTTGCTATTGTCGCCGCGTTGTCTCTGTCCGTGATGGCCGCTCCCGCATTTGCTGCAGCGAAGGTGGACGCGAAGGCCAAATTCGATCAGCACTGTGCCGCCTGTCACCCCAAAGGTGGCAACATCATCAACCCGAAAAAGACGCTCAGCAAGAAGTCCCTTGCCGAAAACGGGGTCAAATCCGAGAAGGACATCGTTGCGAAGATGCGCAACCCCGGTCCGGGCATGACCAAGTTCGACGCCAAGGCGGTGCCTGATGCCGAGGCCAACGCCATCGCCAAGTACATCCTTGCCACTTTCAAGTAGTTAGCTCTACTCAAAAGACGTAATCAAAACACCTGTCGGCTTCATTGCCTTCAGGTGTTTTTTTATGTTCATTGACATCGCCGGCATAGATGTTAAATCCGTCTAATGTTTTTTACGACGGTAGCCAAGGAGCCTGGCGATGGCAAAAAACGGATGGGCGCTGAAATGGCCGGCACTGAGACAACTCGCTGAAGGAGATCCGACTGGTTTGGGGGAAAGCGCCATGTCGGAGAGGACTCGAAACCTCAGAGCCCGCATCGCAGACGCTGACAAGGTCGTGGGTTCCGTCTGCCCCTTCTGCGGTGTCGGGTGCGGCCAAAAGGTTTATGTCAAAGACGGCAGGATCATGGACATAGAGGGAGACTACGACTCGCCCATTTCCCAGGGATGCCTATGTCCGAAAGGTTCTGCGACCATGCAGTTGGTCACCGGGACGCACCGCACTATGAGCGTCCTTTACCGCCGACCTTACGGTCGGAAATGGGAAAAGATCCCTCTTGATAAGGCCATGGACATGGTCGCCGAACGGGTGAAAAAGGCGCGGGACGAGACATGGGAAGAGCAGCACGAAAAGGGTCATCCGCTCAGGCGCACGCTCGGTATTGCGCACCTTGGCGGCGCGACCCTCGACAATGAAGAGAACTACCTGTTAAAGAAGCTCTTCACCGCGCTCGGGATCGTTCAAGTCGAGAACCAGGCCCGTATATGACATTCCTCCACCGTCCCCGGTCTGGGGATATCGTTCGGCAGGGGAGGGGCCACGACCTTCCAGCAGGACCTGCAGAACTCTGACTGCATCGTAATCCAGGGCTCCAACATGGCCGAGTGCCACCCTGTCGGGTTCCGCTGGGTCATGGAGGCCAAACGTCGCGGGGCCACCATCATCCACGTCGATCCCCGGTTCACCCGCACCAGCGCCGTTGCCGACATCCACGTACCGATTCGGCCCGGCAGCGACATCGCCTTTCTCGGCGCCCTCGTCAACTACATCATCAGCAACGACCTCTGGTTCAAGGAGTACGTGGTCAACTACACGAACGCGGCAGCTCTCGTCTCCGAGGACTACAAAGACACGGAAGACCTGGACGGCCTGTTCAGCGGCTGGGACCACGAAAAAGGGCAGTACGACCCCTCCTCCTGGCAATACCGTGGTTTGGATGTAACCCCGGCTGCGGGGCACCGTGAGATGTTTTCCGGCGAGCCGAGGGCGGAACGCGGCGCCATCGTGAGCGCCGAACAACACGACTACACGCTTACCGACCCGCTCTGCGTTTTCCAGATCATAAAGAGGCATTACTCGCGTTACACGCCGGAGATGGTCGAGGAGGCGTGCGGCGTGCCGCGTGAGCTCTTCGAGAAGGTGGCTCGCGCCCTCTGCGAGAATTCCGGCCCTGAGCGCACCGGTGCGTTCTGCTACGCGGTCGGGTGGACGCAGCACTCGGTAGGGGTGCAGTACATCCGTACTGCGGCCATCGTACAGCTTCTTTTGGGCAATATCGGCAGGCCAGGCGGCGGCATAATGGCCTTGCGAGGACACGCGTCGATCCAGGGCTCAACGGATATCCCGACCCTCTACAACATGCTCCCTGGGTACCTTCCCATGCCGAAGGCTTCCTACGACACCGACCTCCAGAAGTACATCGAGTACAACGAGTCCGCCTCCGGCTGGTGGAGCGAGTTCCCGAAATACATGGTTTCCCTTCTCAAGGCATGGTACGGGCCTGCCGCTACCCTGCAGAACGACTGGTGCTACGACTATCTGCCGCACATAACCGGTGACCACTCGCACATGGTGACGGTAGCCGCGATGGCAGACGCGCTCATCCAGGGGTATTTCGTCATGGGGGAAAACCCGGCCGTAGGCTCGATGAACTGCGCACTGCAGCGCAAGGGGCTTCGCAACCTCAAGTGGCTCGTGGTGCGTGACTTCGCACCGACGGAGACGGCCGAGTTCTGGCACAACGCGCCGGAGGTCGTATCAGGCCAGGTACGCACCGAGGATATCGGGACCGAAGTCTTCTTTTTCCCCTGCGCAGCCCACACCGAAAAGGACGGCAGCTTCACGAATACCCAGCGTCTGTTGCAGTGGCACCACAAAGCGGTGGAGCCTCCGGGCGACTGCCGCTCCGAGCTTCATTTCGCCTGGCATCTGGGGAGGCGCCTCAAAGAGCTGTATCGCGCGTCCAGCGCGCCGAAAGACCGTGCGATCCGGGACCTCACCTGGGATTACCGCAGCATCGGTGCGATAGAGGAGCCGGACGCCGAAGAGGTGCTTGCCGAAATCGGCGGTTACACGCTCGGCGACAAGAAGAGTCTCTCCGGCTACAAAGAACTCAAGAACGACGGCAGCACCGTCTGTGGCTGCTGGATCTACTGCGGGTGCTACAAGGACGGGACGAACCAGGCGGCGCAGCGCAAACCTGCTAGCGAGCAGAGCTGGGTGGCGCCGGAATGGGGCTGGGCCTGGCCCGCGAACCGTCGCCTTCTCTACAACCGTGCCTCGGCGGACCCGCAGGGACGGCCTTGGTCGGAGCGCAAGAAGTACGTCTGGTGGGACGCGGGAGAGAAGAAGTGGACCGGCGTCGATAACCCGGATTTCATCGTAGGCCGCTCCCCCGATTACCGCCCCGGACCGGACGCGAAGGGGATAGACACCCTCTCCGGCATCGACCCCTTCATCATGCAGGCCGAGGGAAAGGCCTGGCTCTACGACCCGAACGGTCTTCTGGACGGACCCCTGCCGACGCATTACGAGCCCGAGGAGTCGGTGCTCAAGAACCCGCTCTACGGGCAGCAGTGCAACCCGGCGCGCATGGAGTGGATCCGGAAGGAAAATCCCTATCACAAGGCCTGGGGCGACCCCGACTACCCCTTCATCGCCACCACGTATCGACTGACCGAGCACCATACCGCCGGGGGCATGACCCGTTGGGTACCATGGCTTTGCGAGCTTCAGCCGGAGATGTTCGTCGAGGTTTCACCGGAACTGGCAGCGCTGCGCGGGCTGAAAAACGGCGGATGGGCTACGGTCAGCACCGTGCGGGGTGAGATCGAGGCGCGGGTGCTCGTTACCGAGCGGATGCATTCTTTCGTCCAGCAGGGGAGGACGCTCCATACCGTCGGCATCCCGTATCACTGGAGCTGGATCGGCCGTTCCACGGGTGACGCGGCGAACGAGTTGACGGCCTTCGTCGCGGACCCGAACGTGAGCATCGAGGAATCCAAGGCTTTTTCCGTACAGATCGTGGCTGGGAGAAGGTCGCGCAAAAGGCGAGCGGCAGCATCCGGGCCTTTGGTCGACCGCGAGGTTGAAGGGCCTGAGCGCGACCAGCCGGAAGTGCGGGAGAAACCTGCCGGCAAGCACGGCCTGCATGCGGGCAAGACGGAACTCACGGAGGAAGCATGACCACGACAATTACGGGATTCTTCACCGATACGAGCGTCTGCATCGGCTGCAAGGCATGTGAGGTTGCCTGCAAGCAGTGGAACCAGCTTCCTGCCGACGGTGATTTTTTCAGCGGCCGTTCCTACGACAACACCATTCATCTCGAAGCGACCACCTGGCGCCACGTCGCCTTTGTGGAACGTGGCGTTTCCCTTTCCAGGCAGAGCACGGCGCGACCATTTTCCTGGCTTCTCATGTCCGATGTCTGCAAGCACTGCGAACGCGCAGGGTGTCTCGAAGCCTGCCCGACCGGCGCCATCGTGCGCACCGAGTTCGGCAGCGTCTACGTCCAGCCCGACGTCTGCAACGGATGCGGATACTGCGTGGTCTGCTGCCCGTTCGGCGTCATCAACCGGCGCGAGGACGACGGCCGAGCCTGGAAATGCACGCTCTGCTACGACCGTCAAAAGGATGGGATGGAGCCCGCCTGCGCCAAGACCTGTCCGACCGATTCCATCACCTTCGGTCCCTTGGAGGAGTTGAAGGAAAAGGCGAAAAAACGGCTGGAGGAGCTGCACCGGCGGGGAGTAACCGAGGCCTACCTCTACGGGATGAATGATGAAGATCAGCCGGGAACTGAGGGGCTGCATGCCTTCTTTCTGCTGCTGGACCGCCCCGAGGCTTACAACCTTCCTCCGGCGCCCTCGGTCCCGACCAAAGGGGTAGGGGGCTCATGGGGGATGATGGCTCTTGGGCTCGCCGGGATGGTCGCGGCGGCGGTAGCCGCATCGCGGGCGGGAGGAGAAAAGAGATGATCCATGCGCGAAAGGAAACGACGGGAAGGGAAATGGAGGAGGAATTCGCGGTACTGACCGGCGAGGCGGCCGGGCAGCGCTTGAGGCAGGCGGAACCGGATGCCGGCGGTATCGTGCCGCTCTGGCACGATGTGCCGTCGTTGCCGGCCCAGGCGGGTGACTATTACGGGCTGGCGCTTCTCAAGGAGCCGGTCTGGATCTGGTCCGTACCGGCGTATTTCTATATGGGGGGCGTGGCGGGCGGTGGTGCCGTTCTAGCAGCGGCGCTGCATGGAAAGAGGCCGCTACGCCGCTTGGCCTCCTGGTGCCGGGTCCTCGCCTTTCTCGGAACCACCGTTGGTCCCGCCCTTTTGACCTATGACCTCGGCAGGATGAGCCGTTTTCTGAACATGCTGCGCGTTTTTCGGCCGTCTTCGCCCATGAGCGTAGGTTCGTGGTCCCTTGCCGGGACCGGCATGGCGGCGACCCTGGCCCTCCTGCAGGGAGACCGTCCCTCTGCCAAGCCGGCTAACTTGGCGACCGCGCTTGGCGGGCTCATGGTTGCTGGGTACACCGGGGTCCTCCTAGGCAACAGCGCCAACCCTTTGTGGCAGGATCGAAGGCGCCTGTTGCCGCTTCTATTCATCTCTTCCGCCGTTGCGAGTACCGCGGGCGTTCTGGAGATGATGCCGCTCGACCGGAAGGAGGAGGGGGGGGTGCAGCGTTTCGGCATGGCAGGGAAGGCGGGAGAGGCCGCTTGCATGCTTGCCATGGAACACGTGCATCAATCGACACCGGAAGCGGCCACCGCCATGAAAAAAGGGAAGGGGGGCGTGTTGTGGCAAGCGGCGAAGGTGGCCCTGGTTGCGGGGATCCTGGTGGAACTGGTTCCTGGGCGCTCGCCAGCGAAAAGGAAGATCAGCGGAGCGCTTACCACGCTGGGGGCGGTTTGCCTTCGATTCGCGCTGCTGGAGACGGGTAGGACGGCGGCCCGTGAGCCGCTGGCGGCAACGAGGCCGCAGCGAAGAAAGATGGGTGGGTAAGGAGATGCGAAAAGGGCGCCCGGTAATGTACCGGACGCCCTTTGTTTTTCCGGGTTGGGGAAAGGCAAATCCCCCCTGTCCCCCCTTCGCAAAGGGGGGACGTCAGGGCGCGTGCAGTGCTGCGTTGGGGACTGCGGCGTGGGTTTCCGGAATGCCGGAATGACGCCTTACGCTGTGTTATAGGGTCTGCTTTGCCGAGGTGACTTTTATTTCGAGAACGGCGCGCGCCCAGGGGAACTGTGCCTTCGTCGAATCGAAGGTTGCGCCGCTGTCGACCACGGTTCCTTGTCCTTCAACGAGAAAACCGGTGCCCGGACCGTGCGTTCCCTCAACTTCACGGGTTCCCAGCGTCATGAGGACTCGCGGGTTCTGCGCCAGGTTGTTTTCCGTGAGATGCATGTAACCCACCGGCACGAGAAGCTTGCCGTCATCGCTTATCCTTAGGTAGCTGTTCCAGGTGTTGACCATGTGGGGCCCTTCGATCCCCTGTGTCACAATCGCCACCACGCCTTCGTGCGCCATCACTTCTTTCATCTTGTCGGGAATCATCATAGTTCCTCCTTTGGTGGCTACGACTGTCTCAGTTCGATGTGAAAGCCGTCGCAGTCATGGATTTCAGCGCGTTTGGACGGCCCAAGTGTCACGGGTCCCCAACTTGGGGTAATGCCTTTGCCGGCAAGATAGGCGAGGGCGGCGTCCATGTCTTCCACCTCCAGCGCCATCATCCGGTAACCGGTTCCCCACGGCTCTGCCGCGGTTATCGTCGGGTCCTTAACCCGCATCAGCTCCAGCACCGTATCGCCCAACGCCAGGTACGCGATTTCCTCAAGCGGAGCAGCTGTCACGGTCATCCTTTGTTTAACAGAAAACCCTAGAATTTCTGTGTAAAAGGCGATTGACCGTTCGAAGTCGGTGGGGATTATCTCTATGTGATCGATTCGTTTAAACATAGTCACCTCTTATCAGTGTATGTACTTACCGCCTTATCTGTACAGATAATCAGTTTGGATTCTCAATGAGTGCAGCTTCAGGCGCTTTGTCAGGAACCCGCATCCACTGTGCCGCGATGAGCGAAATGACACCTAGTACGCTGCCGGCTATGAAAGGGATGCGGTAGTCCATCATCCAGAAGTATCCGCCCAGGGCGGGCAGGAAAACGGCTGCTATGTGATTGATGGTGAATCCGACTGACATGGATGACGCTATATCGGCCGGATCGGCCACCTTCTGGAAGTAGGTTCTGATGGCGACGTCGAAATTGTAGAGGATGTTGTCCAGTATGTACATGAACATGACGAGATTTTTCGACGAGGTGAAGGCATAGACGAGGAAGATGACGATGACGCCGCTGTACTCGATGGAGGAGATGGAGCGTTCGCCGAAATGGTTGATCGCCTTGCCGATCTGGGAGTTGAGGATATAGGCGACCACGTTATTGACGATGAAAAGGACGGTCATCTCCCGCACTGTGAAGTGAAAGACCTGGACGAGCAGTAGGATGGAGAACACCACGAAGATCTGCCTGCGCGCGCCGGAGAGCAGGGTCAGGATGTAGAAGAGCGAGTATCTTCGTCTGAAGATCATCTTTTTGCGCTGCGGTATGATCCCCGCGTGGGTCGGGTTCTGGAAAAGTCCCCAGATGCCGGCGACAAACACGATAGCGCCGATGGCCAGGTACATCCCCCGGTACTGAACAACCCCACTAAGACAGAAAACGATGATGCCGGCAATGACGCTGGAAACCGCGGCGAGAGCCCGCAATCGGCCGAAAATGAGCGGAGAGACGGCGGTCGAGAAGTACTGCAGCGTGAGGGACTGGTTCGTGGTCTCGTAATAGTGAAATCCGAAGCTCATCACCACTGTTGTGAAGATGACCCAACCGTAGGACGGGATGAGGGCGGTGATCCCTGTGCCGAGCCCCAAAAGGGCCACGGAGAGCGCGGCTAGTTTGTGTTCGCGGACCAGCAAAAGCACGAACACTACGAGCAGCGTTAGAAGGCCCGGGATCTCCCGGACTGACTGGGTGATGCCGACCTGGCTGCCGTTCAGGTGCACCATCTCGGCGGCGAAGTTGTTGAAAAGGATGGTGTATCCCTGAAGCCCGATAGTGGAAGCGGCGGTAAGCACCACCAGAAAGCGCAGCATCGGGCGCTGCTCAGAAGTCAGCAGAGAGGTGTCGAGTTTGCCTGGTACAGCTTTCATCCGTACTCCGTTGTCGTGATTTTTCGCTGCTGCGCACAATTAACGAGCGGGGCGGTCGGCTATCTTTAGCACCAATAATTCCCGCTGTATATACTGCTCTCTCTAATGATCTGGACGACTTGACATTACTTTGCCGGCGGCTACTTTTTATGAATGTTTTTTCGACCCCAGGTGGGTGAATGACTTAAGACCGGACCAGTAACTCGCGGTGAAAAAGGAGGATGTCATGCAAAAATATCGTTGCACAGTGTGTGGGTACATCTATGACCCGGAAGTAGGCGACATCGACAGTGGTGTAGCTCCGGGGACTGCCTTTGAAGACATTCCCGAGGACTGGGTCTGTCCTGTCTGCGGCGTAGATAAGAGCATGTTCGAGCCCGCCTAACTTCGGAGTTTCCATGAAGACTGTCATCATAGGCGGCATTGCCGCCGGGTTGTCCGCGGCGAGCCAGATAAAGAGGCAGGATCCGGATGCCGAGGTCGTCGTGCTGGAGAAAAGCGGCGACGTCTCCTACGCCGCCTGCGGCATGCCCTACAACCTCTACTTCAAGGAAAAGCCGGTGGAAAAGCTGTACGCGATGCCACTCGACACGATCCGGAAGGAGAGGGGGGTGGACTACCGACTGCACCAGGAGGTCACCAGGATCGATGCGTCAGGAAAGAGCGTCGAGGTGACCGATCTGACGAGCGGTAAAAGCTACCGAGAGAGTTACGATTTTCTGGTATATGCCACTGGAAACAAGGCCATCCGCCTCGATTATCCCGGCTTTGACAGCGAAGACATCTTCTATTTCAGAACCCTCGAAGACACCCGTCGGGCAAAGTCTTTCCTCTACGGTAAACCTCCCGCCAAGGTGCTGCTCATCGGCGCCGGTTACACCAATCTCGAAGTGGCCGATGTCCTCACCAACATGAAACTGAAGCCGGTGATCGTCGAGAAAGCTGCCATGATCCTTCCCTCCTTTTGCGAGGAAGTGCGCGCCAAGGTGATGGAAAAGGCGGCCGAGAAGGGGATCGAGCTCCTGACCGGGGTGGACATCGAGGAGAAGGCCGGACGAATAGTCCGCACCTCGGCCGGCACTTTTGAGGCGGACATGGTCGTAGTCGCGGCAGGTGCGCGTCCGAACACCGCTCTCTTCGCGGCGGCAGGAGGCGAGCTCGGCGTCGCCGGTGCCGTGAAGGTCGACCGTTTCCTGCGCACAAACCTGGACGGTGTCTTCTCCGGCGGCGACTGCGCTGAGCATTACGTGCGGCAGCTCGGGCGGAACTCCTACTTCCCCCTTGGTCCTGCTGCCAACAAGCAGGGGCGCGTGATCGGCCAGAACATCTGCAACCCGGAAAAGATGACCGAGTTCTGGGGCGTCGACCAGACCGCCGTCTTCAAGTTCTTCGAATACACCGTCGCCACCACCGGCCTTTCCGAATTGCAGATGCAGACGCTTGGAAAGAACGTCGTCAAGGTCACGGTAGACGCCCCCACACGCGGTGAGTTCCCCGGCGGCGGCACCGTGCGTATCGTCCTTTTCTGCGAGAAGGGAAGCGGCCTCGTGCTCGGGTGCCAGATGGTGGGCGAGGACGTGGTGGCCAAGCGGCTCGACGTCCTCGCGACTGCGATCTACAAGGGGATGACGGTTTTCGAAGTCGCCGAGCTCGACCTTAGTTACTCCCCTCCGTACGCACCGGTTTGGGATCCGATTCTCGTGGCGGCAAACGTCGCCGTAAAAAAAGTCTGAGGAGACCAGCATGGGCAACAACAGCTACAACACCCTCTCCACGCTCAACGTGGACGGCAAGACCTACCGGTATCACTCGCTGAAGGCTTTCTCGGCTAACTCCGGTATCGACATCTCGAAACTTCCCTACTCCATGAAGATCCTCCTGGAGAACCTGCTGCGCCGCGAAGACGGAGTGGTGGTGAAAAAGGAGGATATCGAGGCGGTCGCCCGCTGGGACGCGAAGGCGGAGCCGGACAAGGAGCTGCAGTTTATGCCGGCCCGCATCCTGTTGCAGGATTTCACCGGTGTCCCTGCCGTCGCCGATCTTGCCGCGATGCGCTCGGCGCTCGACCGGCTCGGCGGACGCCCCGCCGACATCAATCCGATGCAGCGCGCCGATCTAGTCATCGACCACTCGGTCCAGGTGGACCAGTACGGCAGCCAGCTCGCCCTCCAGGCCAACTCGGTCCTCGAATTCGAAAGAAACCACGAGCGTTACCAGTTCCTGCGCTGGGGGCAGTCCGCCTTTAGAAACTTCAGCGTGGTCCCCCCCGCAACCGGCATCTGCCACCAGGTCAACCTCGAGTACCTGGCACAGGTAGCCCTGGTGAACACGGTCGACGGCGAGGATTGGGTGCTTCCGGACACCCTGGTAGGGACGGACTCCCACACCACCATGATCAACGGTCTCGGCGTGGTCGGCTGGGGCGTGGGGGGGATCGAAGCCGAGGCGGCCATGCTGGGACAGCCATGTTCCATGCTGATCCCGCAGGTGGTCGGCTTCCGCCTGACCGGCTCTCTTAGTCCCGGTGCCACGGCGACCGACCTGGTGCTTACCATCACCCAGATGCTCAGGAAGAAAGGGGTGGTCGGCAAGTTCGTCGAATTTTACGGCCCGGGCGCCGCTTCGCTCAATATCGCCGACCGCGCCACTATCGGCAACATGGCACCCGAATACGGCGCCACCATCGGCGTTTTCCCGGTGGATGAGCAGACCACGGCGTACCTGCAGCTTTCCGGCAGGGGAAAGTTTGTCCCGCGGGTCGAGGCGTATTTCCGCGAGCAGGAGTTGTGGCGTTCCTCAGACCGCCCGGAGCCTGTCTTCAGCGACACCCTCGAGCTCGACCTTGCCGACGTGGAACCATCCCTTGCCGGGCCGAGTCGTCCGATGGACCGCGTCCGCCTCAAGGAGGTGCGCGGCTCGTTCCGCAAACAGCTCGTCACTCTCAAGCAGCAGGACGCCGCACACGTCGACAAGGAGACCCTGAACCGCTGGTTGGGTGAAGGGGGCTCACCGGTCACCGTCGCACCCGAGCTCATGGCGGAGCACCCCGACAAGGCGCTTGGCAACCTCGGGCAATGCGTCCCGGTACGCCAGCCGGACGGAACGAGCTACAACCTCTGCCACGGCTCCATCGTGATCGCGGCCATCACAAGCTGCACCAACACCTCGAACCCGTCGGTAATGATCGGCGCAGGTGTCCTCGCAAGGAACGCGGTGCGACGCGGTCTCCAGGTGCGCCCCTGGGTGAAGACGAGCCTCGCCCCCGGCTCCAAGGTGGTCACCGATTACTTGGCTGCGGCGGGACTCACCCCGTACCTGGATGCCCTGCGCTTCCATCTGGTGGGCTACGGTTGCACCACCTGCATCGGCAACAGCGGACCGCTGGCGGACCACATTTCGCGCGCCGTGGTGGAGGGTGACCTCGCCGTTGCCGCGGTGCTTTCCGGCAACCGCAACTTCGAGGGGCGCATCAACGCGCACGTAAGGGCCAACTACCTCGCCTCGCCGCCACTGGTGGTCGCCTACGCACTGGCGGGCAACATCAACATCGACCTGACCCGCGACCCCCTCGGCACTGATCCCAACGGCATGCCGGTCTACCTGAAGGACATCTGGCCGGACGACAAGGAAGTCGCCCAACTCGTTCAGAGCTGCGTGCACGCCGAGTCCTTCGCCACCAACTACGCGGACGTCTTCCATGGCGACGACCAGTGGCGCGGGCTCTCCGTCCCAAGCGGCGAGTTGTACCAGTGGCAACAGGACTCCACCTACATCAAGGAGCCGCCGTTCTTCCTCGACCTGCCGGCGCAACCGGAGTCGATCGCAGACATCAAGGGTGCCCGCTGCCTGGCACTGCTTGGCGATTCCATCACAACCGACCACATCTCACCGGCGGGCTCGATCGGCAAGGCCACTCCGGCGGGACGCTACCTCATGTCGCTCGGCATCGAGCCGAAGGATTTCAACTCCTACGGGGCGCGTCGCGGCAACCACGAAGTGATGGTGCGAGGCACCTTCGCCAACACGAGGATCAGGAACGCGCTGGTGGCCGGTGTTGAAGGTGGCGTCACCAAGCATTTCGCAGCAGGCGACGCCACCGGGACGCAGACATCGATCTTCGAGGCGTCCGAGAAGTACCAGGCCGAAGGGGTTCCGCTGGTCGTCATCGCAGGCAAAGAGTACGGCACCGGCTCCTCGCGCGACTGGGCGGCTAAAGGGACCAAGCTCCTCGGTATCCGCGCGGTCATCGCGGAGAGTTTCGAGAGGATCCATCGCTCGAACCTCGTAGGCATGGGGATTCTGCCGCTGCAGTTCCGACCGGGCGAGAACTACAAGAGCATAGGGCTGGACGGGACCGAGACCTTCGAGATCACCGGCCTAGACGCGCTAGTTCCGGGGCAGGAGGTGGAAGTCGCCTTCTCCAGGATCGACGGGAATACGGGGTCCTTCAAGGTCCTCGCCCGCATCGACACTTCCAACGAGCTCGACTATTACCACCACGGCGGCATCCTGCCGTACGTACTGAGGCAGTTCCTCAAGGCATAACTGCAACCATTTAGATCCATCTTCCGCTGGTTCCCTCTCCCTCTGGGAGGGGGTGCCCGGAGGGCGGGTGAGGGCGCTGCCGCGAAGTGAGAAATTGCAGTTGCCAACGCCCTCACCCTAGCCCTCTCCCAGGGGGAGAGGGAGTATGTGATCCGCCCTTAGACCATGCCGTCCTGGCGTCAGTATTCGACAGTTCCTCCCTGATTCCGTCCACAACAATTCCCTCTTGACGACAATACCCCTAGGGGGTATGCTGGCTTTGCATCTATACCCCCCAGGGGTATCAAAGAAAGCCGGAGGGAGCCATGACTGACTCGCCTAAAGACAAGCTGACGACTCGCGTCAAGAAAATTGCCGGGCAGGTGGCCGGGATTGAGCGGATGCTGGATGAGAAGCGCTATTGCGTCGACATCCTGAACCAGATCTCTGCAGTCCGCTCTGCGCTGGACGCGCTTGGGGTGGAACTTTTGACTCGTCACCTGGAGAACTGCGTGCTGGGGCAGGGGAGCGACAAGCAGCATGACAGCGCGAAACCGATGAGCCAGCAGCAACTGCTGGACGAGGTTAAGACGGCGCTGTCGCGTTTTTTAAAGTAGCCATGGGAGGAAAATGATATGTCGGAACAACTGGTTTTACGCGATCCTGTCTGCGGCATGGACGTGGAGGAAACGGCGCCGATTGAAGCCGTCCACGAGGGGGTTACCTACAAGTTCTGCTCGGCAAGCTGCAAGGAGAAGTTCGTCGCCTTGCCGGAGACGTTTCTGAAGGAGGCGCCCGCTGACGCGCCGAAGGCCGCACCCGCACCGGGTACGGTAGATCAGTGCGAGTTTCCCCTTTTGGGGATGAACTGCGCCGGGTGCGCAGGACGCATCGAAAAGACGCTGAACACGACCCCGGGCGTCGTTACCGCGGCGGTCAACTTCGCGACGACGCGCGCGACGGTCAAATACGACCCGCAGGCCACCGATCCTGATGCTCTTAAGCAGGTGGTGCGCGACATGGGCTACGACGTGCTGGAAACGGGCACAGGCGGCTTGGCGACCGACGAGGCCGAGATGCTTGAGGCCCAGACGCAGGTACACGAGGCGCAGTACCGGAAAAACAGGACCAGGTTTTTCATAGCGCTCGCCCTCACCATTCCGGTTGCCTTCCTGGCGATGGCGGGGCACGTGGTACCGGCTCTCTCCGACGCCCTTAACTTCCCCGGTCGCGCCTGGGTGGAACTTGCGCTCACCACGCCGGTTCTTTTTTGGGCCGGCCGCGAGTTCTTCACCGGCGCCTGGGCTGCCGCCAAGCATCGTGTTGCGGACATGAACACCCTGGTCTCCCTGGGCACCCTGTCCGCCTATATCTTCAGCCTCGTCGCGACCATAGCGCCCGAATGGCTCATGGCCGGTGCCACCGCCGCGGATGGCGCGGCCGCCGGACATGCACATGGCATGGCGGCACCGGTAGGCGTCTACTACGAGGTCGCCGCCATCATCGTCACCCTGATCCTCATGGGGCGCCTGCTCGAAGCCCGCGCCCGCAGCAAGACAAGCGGCGCCATCCACGCCCTGATCGGCCTGCAGCCGAAGCTCGCGCGCGTCGTGCGTGACAGCAAGGAACAGGACATCCCGATTGCGGAGGTGCAACTGGGCGATGTCATCGTGGTGCGTCCCGGCGAGAAGGTTCCGGTGGACGGCGAGGTGATCGAGGGGAACTCGTCCATCGACGAGAGCATGCTGACCGGTGAGCCGTTGCCGGTGCAAAAGCAGACCGGGGACACCGTGATCGGTGCAACCATGAACAAGACCGGCTCCTTCCGCATGCGCGCCACCAGAATTGGCAAGGACACCGTCCTGCAGCAGATCGTTCGACTTGTGCAGCAGGCGCAGGGGAGCAAGGCGCCCATCCAGCGCCTGGCCGACCTGATAGCGAGCTACTTCGTTCCGGTGGTGATCAGCCTCGCCATCGCCACCTTCGTGGTCTGGTTCGACGTCTCCCCGCCCGAGACCCGGCTCAACATGGCCGTACTCACCTTCGTCTCCGTGCTGATCATCGCCTGCCCCTGCGCGCTCGGGCTCGCCACGCCTACCGCCATCATGGTAGGCACAGGGCGGGGCGCGCAAAGCGGCATCCTGATCAAAGGGGGCGAGGCGCTCGAGACGGCGCACAAGCTGACCACCATCGTCCTCGACAAGACCGGGACCATCACCCGCGGCGTCCCGTCGGTGACCGATATCGAAGCGCAGGGGATGGACCGTAGAGATCTCCTTCAGCTCGCCGCATCAGCGGAAGCGGGAAGCGAGCATCCTCTTGGTGAAGCGATACAGCGCAGCGCGGAGGAGGAGGGAATCGAGAAGCTCTCGGTCTCCGGCTTCAACGCCATCCCGGGACACGGCATCGAAGCCGAGGTCGGCGGCAAGAAGGTGCTGATCGGAACGCCGTTGCTGCTTAAGAATCACGGCATAGCCGTCGACGCGGCATCCGCACACGATCTTGCCGATGCAGGGAAAACGCCCATCTTCATGGCCGTAGATGGCGCCTATGCCGGCGTCATCGCCATCGCCGACCCGATCAAGGATGGTTCTGCCGGGGCCGTAAAGAGGCTGCATGAGCTCGGGCTGGAAGTGATCATGCTTACCGGAGACAACAGGCGCACCGCCGACTCCATCGCACGCCAGGTGGGGCTCGACCGTGTCGTCGCCGAGGTTCTCCCGGACGGCAAGGGGGAGGAAATCAGGAAACTGCAGGTGCAGGGCAAGGTGGTCGCCATGGTGGGCGACGGCATCAACGACGCACCGGCACTGGCCCAGGCGGACGTCGGCATCGCCATGGGAAGCGGCACCGACGTCGCCATCGAGGCGGCCGACATCACCCTCGTAAAAGGGGATCTGAACGGCGTCATCTCGAGCATCGCCCTGTCGCGGGCCACCATCGCCAACATCAAGCAGAACCTGTTCTTCGCCTTCATCTACAACATCCTCGGCATCCCGATCGCGGCGGGCATCCTGTACCCGTTCACCGGCTGGCTGTTGAGCCCGATCATCGCCTCGCTGACCATGGCGATGTCGTCGGTAAGCGTCGTCACCAACGCCCTGCGCCTGCGCGGGTTCACCGTGGAAAGGGGATAGGTCATGGATACCGCACAGATCATCGTCACCTTGGGCGGCATCGCCCTGATAGCCTTCACCCTCTGGTTCTTTTTCGGCAAAAAGAGCACCAGCCAGCCTTCTTCATCGAAGAGCGCCCTCTATGCCTGCCCCATGCATCCCTGGATCACCAGCAGCGACCCCACCGCGGACTGCTCGATCTGCGGCATGAAGCTCGTCAAGAGCGACGAAGTCGGGAAGTAGCAGGACGGCCGTGTGTGGAATATTCCTCGGGGTACGTTGAATATTCTTCCGCGGCCGTGCCGCGTTTTTCCCTGTCGTGTCTGGATATGACGAAGTTTCGCCTACTTGAGCGGTCCCCCAGGGTTGGCACGTACCTTGATAATGAGGAACCCGGTAGTCGTTGGAAAGGATGCCGTGGGATACCGCCTCCTCGGTCCCGCGGCATCTTCCTCACCCGCCTTCGCGTGCGCGCTTCGGCGGATCACTCCCCCCCTCCCGCAAGGGGAGGGGAACCAGAAGCGAATACTGGACGTCTTGAAGCATTCAGCAGCAACTCAATCGATCGATATCGCATCACGGAGACAAGATGAAACTGCACACCATCTCGATCAACAACCTGAAACGGCGCAAGGCAAAGATGGCTTTCCTCACCATCGGCCTTATGGTCGGCATCGCCACCATCGTAACCCTCGTCACCCTGACCCGCTCCATGTCCAACGACATAGAACGCAAGATGGACGAGTTCGGTGCGAACATCCTGATCACGCCGCAGAGTAACGGCCTGTCCATGAACTACGGCGGCATCAGCCTTGGCGGCGTCACCTTCGACCAGCGCGAGATCAAGCAGGAAGACCTCGACAAGGTCCGCAAGATCAAGAACAACAAGAACATCTCGGCGATCTCGCCCAAGGTGCTGGGCGGCGTGAAGATAAATGGTCACGACGTGCTGCTGGTTGGGGTTGAATTCCCCGCCGAACTGAAGATGAAACAGTGGTGGCAGATTTTCGGTGAGGAACCGAAGGGTGAGAACGACATCCTGCTAGGCAGTGACGCGTCCAATACGCTGAACGCAAGTTCCGGCGACACCATCGAGATAAAAGGGGAGAAGTTCAAGGTGGCGGGTGTATTGAACCAGACCGGCTCTCAGGACGACTCGCTGGTCTTCGCCTCGCTCCCGAAGGTGCAGAAGATCCTCGGCAAGGAGGGGAAGATCACCATGGCAGAGGTGGCGGCACTTTGCTCCGGCTGCCCGATCAGCGACATGGTGAACCAGATCGCCGAACTGCTTCCCGACAGCAAGGTTTCCGCGATTCAGCAGGTAGTCGCCGGACGTCTTAAAGCGCTGGACCAGTTCAAACGTTTCTCCTACGCCATGGCGGGGGTGGTCGTCTTCATCGGCTCCCTGATCGTCTTCGTGACCATGATGGGGAGCGTGAACGAGCGCACCACTGAGATCGGCGTCTTCCGCGCCATCGGCTTCAGGAAGAGTCACATCATGCGCATCATACTGCTCGAAGCTGCCCTGGTTAGCATCCTGGCCGGGCTCCTTGGATACGCCGCGGGCATGGGAGGTGCGAAACTTGCCCTGCCTTTCATGGCTGAAAGCAAGAACGCCCACCTGGTATGGGATACCACCATCGCCTTCGGTTCCGTCGGGCTCGCGCTTCTCCTGGGCATCCTGGCAAGCCTCTACCCGGCGCTGCACGCAAGCAAGATGGATCCGACCGAAGCCCTCAGGGCTCTATAAGAGGACGACATGGCTATCATAGAAATCAAGAACGTGAAGAAGCAGTATCAGACCGGAGCGGACCTGGTTGAGGCGCTGCGCGGAGTCGACATAACCATCGAGGCTGGAGAGTTCATCACCATCATGGGGCAGTCCGGTTCTGGGAAGAGTACCCTGCTGTCCGTTCTCGGCGGCATGAACCATCCCACGAGCGGGGATGTCGAGATGGCAGGCGTCAAGCTTTACCAGTTGGGAAGCGAGCAGTTGGCCGACTTCAGGGCTCAGAACCTCGGGTTCGTGTTCCAATCCTTTCACTTGATCCAATACCTTACCGCGCTGGAAAACGTCATGCTCCCGCTTGCCATCGTGAAGATGAGCACGGCAGAGAAGAGGGATGCTGCGCGCAAGGCGCTCGAGCGGGTCGGTCTCGGCGCGAAAACGGACCGGCTTCCGAACCAGCTTTCCGGCGGTGAGCAGGAGCGCGTCGCCATCGCCCGGGCCATCGTCAACAACCCGCACATCCTTCTTGCCGACGAGCCGACGGGAAACCTCGACTCCAAGACGAGCGAGGAAGTCATGGCGCTTTTCAGGCAACTGAACGAGGCGGGGCAGACCGTGGTAATGGTCACGCACAACCAGGAGAACGGCGCTTATTCGGACCGGACCATACGCTTAAAGGACGGCCTGATCAGCGATTAGTTTTGCAAGCCCCCCGCGTTCCTCTGTCACGTGGGGGGCGAGGCCGACGACTTTAGTCTGAAGAATCTGGAGAACACTCTTTTTCCCACTGTGTGTTCTTCAGATTTTTCCTTTTATGCCGAGAAATATCAGGGCATTGCGTTAAATATTTCCCGGTGGTTGTATAATATTCCACGCCGACTGGTGAATATCCTTCTCGCACAGCACCGTCTTAAGCAGTGAATCACGCTAAGTCAGTATGTTACGTGTACGGCACGGATTGTGTACTGTCAAAGCTAAAGATATCGCCAAGTTTCCGGAGTCACCATGAAATACCGGCTATTTCCGCTGTACCTGTTACTGTCACTTCTGTTGGCCGCTCCTGCAGTCCACGCCGACGCCACAAAGCCCACCCCCGAAAACCTCGACCTGTTGGTGCAATCCGCCCTGGAGAACAACCCTGAGCTGAAGTCCTCCTCCGCGCGGTGGCAGATGTACCGAAACCGCATCAAGCAAGCCGGCGCCCTGGAAGATCCCATGCTGATGCTGAAGATCCAGAACGGCGTCGTCACCGATCCGGTCAACTTCAAGCGCGACGGCATGACTCAGAAGGTTATCGGCATAAGCCAGCTGTTCCCGTTCGCGGGAAAAAGGCAGCTGAAAGAAGACATCGCAGCCGCCGAGGCGGAAGGGTACCGCTGGAGCGTCGAGGAAAGAAAGCTGGAACTCACCAGGATGGTGAAGGAAACCTACTACCAGATCTATTTCACTGACAGATCCCTCGCGATCCTCGACAAAAACATCAAGATCCTAGACGACTTCATTACCTTGGCCCAGACCAAGTACTCGGTGGGGCAGGGGGCGCAGCAGGACATCTACAAGGCGCTCCTCGAGCGCTCTAAGATGCTCGACATGAAGATCTCCCTGGAACAGCAGCGCAGAAGCCTCGAGGTCAATCTCAACTCGCTGCTGAACCGTCCGCAGAGCACCAAGGTGGGTGAGATAAGCGACTTCAAGCTCCCCCCGTTCGGTTACACCTCAGAGCAGTTGCTCGACATGGCCGAGGATAGCCGTCCGCAGTTGAAAACGGTCCGGGCCCAGATCGAGAAGGGGAAAGCGGGGCGCCTGCTTGCGCAGAAGGAATCCTACCCGGATTTCAACGTCTCCTTCGAGTACATGCAGCGCGACAAGGCGATGGGGAGCGACGGCTCCGACATGTACTCGCTGGGGGTCACCTTCAACCTTCCCATCCAGAAGGCGCGCCGCCAGGCGATGGTTGCTGAGTCCACCTCCGAGGTGAGCATGGGCGACGCCGAGCTCGCGGCCGCTAGAAACACCATATCCTCGGGTATCAACGATCTTCTGGCCCAGATGGACCGGCGCAGGAAACTGGTCGATCTCTACACCACCGGGATCCTCCCGCAGGCCGAGCAGTCGCTGGAATCTGCCGTCATCGGTTACCGGGTCAACAAGGTCGATTTCCTGACCCTGCTCGACAACCGGGTGACGCTCTTCAACTACGAGCGCGAGTACTACGACTCCATGGCGGACTACCAGATGAAGCTGGCCCAGTTGGAAGCGCTGGTCGGCAGGGATCTCTCTTCGGCGCCTCCCTCTAACGCACCTTCGGTGCACGAGCAGGGCAGCGAGAGCGAACATGCCGATGGGCACCAGTGATGTTATTTAATTTCCACCCACGAGGTACTTACCTATGAACAAAAGCTTGAAGGTTGCGGTTCCCATCATCCTGGTCCTGGTTGCGGCAGCAGGCGGAGGATACTACTTCTGGCAGCAGAAACACCAGGCTCCCGCAGGGAAGGAAAAAACCGCCCAGGGACCGGTGCTCTACACCTGCGCCATGCACCCCTTTATCATCAAGGACAAGCCCGGAACCTGCCCAATCTGCGGGATGCAGCTGATCAAGAAGGTCGAAGGAGCTCAGGCAAGCCCTGAAGAGCAGAAGATGCTCGGCCATGTCTCCCTCTCGCCGACCCAGTCGGTCATGGCCAACGTGGCTACGGTAGCCGCCGATTACGCGCCTCTATCCAAGGAGATCAACGCAGTCGGCATCGTGCAGTACGACCAGGCGAGGCAGGCGAAGGTGACCGCATGGGTGGCGGGACGCATCGATAAGCTGAACGTGAACACGGTCGGCGCCTATGTTTCCAAGGGAAGGCCGGTTGCCGAGGTTTACTCGCCCGACCTTGTTGCCGCCCAGCAGGAATACCTTCTCGCCCTGAGAAGCCGCGACCAGTTCAAGAAATCAACCATAGAGGCCATTTCGCAGGGAGGCGAGGGACTGGTCGCTTCGGCACGCCAAAGGCTCAAGCTTCTGGGCGTCAAGGATGCACAGATCGCAGGACTCGAGAAGGCGGGGCACCCGAACATCAAGCTTCCCATCTACACGCCGCTCTCCGGGATCGTCATCGAGAAAATCGTCCAGGAGGGGCAATACGTCAACATGGGTGATCCCCTCTTCAGCATCGCCGACCTCTCCAGTGTCTGGGTCGAGGTCGAGGTGTACGAAAACGAGTTCTCCTTCGTGAAGATGGGGCAGCGCGTCGAGATCGTCTCGCAGTCCTACCCGGGCAAGACCTTCGCGGGGCGCGTCTCCTTCATCTACCCCTTCCTCGATCCCAAAACCCGTACCGTGAAGGTGAGGGTGGATCTTCCCAACCCGGGGCTGAAACTGAAGCCCGACATGTTCGTCAACGCGAGCATCAAGGCGCCGCTCGGGAACGCTCTGGTGGTTCCGGTCACCGCGCTCATGGACACCGGGAAGCGCCAGGTGGTCTGGGTCGAGTCCCAGCCGGGGATGTTCGAGCCGCGCGACGTACAGGTGGGTGCCCGCGTGGGCGACAAGGTGCAGATCCTCTCCGGGGTGAAGCAGGGCGAGAAGGTTGCGGCTTCCGGCGGCTACCTGATCGACTCCGAGGCGCAGCTTGCCGGCGGCTCAGGCGGAGGCGGCCACGAGGGACACGGCGGTGCCGCGGCTCCCGCTAAAGGGACTCCTGCCGCTCCCGGCGCGAGTGGCGGACACGAAGGGCACGGCGCCCCGGCCGCACCGGCTGCTCCCAAGAAGGGCGGTATGAACATGGACGACATGAAGATGTAGTTGCCGGCATTCCATTGAGCACTGAGGTTTTACATGATTGAAAAGATCATCGAATATTCCGCCCGCAACCGAGTCGTCATCCTGATGATGTTCGCTCTGGTGATCGCCTGGGGCGTGTGGGCCGTCTATAAGACGCCGGTGGATGCCATCCCGGACCTTTCCGACAACCAGGTAATCGTCTTCACCGATTACCCCGGCCGTTCTCCGCAGGTGGTCGAGGACCAGGTGACCTATCCGCTCGCCGTGAACCTGCAGGGGCTCCCGCAGGTACGCGCGGTGCGTGCCTCCTCCGCCTTCGGTTTCTCCATGATCTACGTGATCTTCGAGGACAAGGCGGACATCTACTGGGCGAGGACACGCGTTCTGGAGCGCCTGAACTACGCCGCCTCGCTGCTTCCGGCAGGCGTGGTGCCGACGCTTGGCCCTGACGGCACCGGTGTCGGACACGTCTTCTGGTACACGCTGGAAGGGAAGGGGTACGACCTCGAACAGCTGCGCACGCTGCAGGACTGGTTCGTCCGTTACCAGTTGAATACCGTTCCAGGCGTGGCCGAGGTCGCCTCCATCGGCGGCTTCGTACGCGAGTACCAGGTCGACCTCGATCCCAACCGCCTCTTTGCCTACAACATCAAGGTGGGGCAGGTGGCCGAGGCGATCAAGAAGTCGAACAACGACGTGGGGGGGAGGCTGCTCGAGCAGGCCGACGCCGAGTACCTGATCCGCGGCCGAGGCTACGTGAAGTCGACCGCCGACCTTGAAGACATCGTCGTGGGCGCCGACATGCGCGGCACCCCGATCTACGTGAAAAATCTCGGCACCGTGCAACTGGGTGGCGCCATCCGCCGCGGCATGCTCGACATGAACGGGCAGGGTGAGGCCGTAGGCGGCATCGTGGTCATGCGCTACGGTGAAAACGCCAAGGACGTCATCGACCGGGTCAAGGAGAAGATCGTTTCGCTCGAGAAGGGGCTTCCTCCCGGCGTGAAGATCATGGTCTCCTACGACCGAAGCGACCTCATCGCCCGCGCCATCGACACGCTGAAACACTCGCTCATAGAGGAATCGATTGTCGTCTCGCTGGTGATCCTCGTGTTCCTGCTCCACTTCCAGAGCGCCCTTGTCATCGTGCTGACCCTGCCCATCGCCGTGCTCATCTCCTTCATCACCATGAAGCTCATGGGAGTGACGTCGAACATAATGTCGCTAGGGGGGATCGCCATCGCCATCGGCGTCCTGGTCGACGCGGGCGTCATCATGGTGGAGAACTGCTACCGACACCTTTCCGAGATGCCGCCCGAGGAGCGCAAAGAGAAGCGCCTCGAGGTGATCATCACCTCGGCCAAGCAGGTGGGACGCGCCATCTTCTTCTCGCTCGCCATCATCATCCTCTCCTTCGTCCCGGTCTTCCTGCTCGAGGGACAGGAAGGGAAGATGTTCCATCCGCTCGCCTTCACCAAGACCTTCTCCATGATGGGGTCGGCGTTCATCGCCATCACCCTGGTCCCGGTGCTCATGTACTTCTTCATGAAGGGGAAGATGCCGCCGGAGAGCTCCAACCCGGTCTCCAGCTTCTTCATAAAGCTGTACTCGCCGGTCATCAGGTGGGTGCTCAAGTGGAAGAAGACCACCATAGCGCTGAACGTAGTGGCGCTCGCCATCGCCATCCCGATGTTCATGAGCATCGGCAGCGAGTTCATGCCGCCTCTGGACGAGGGATCGCTACTGTACATGCCGGTTACGCTTCCGAACATCTCGATCAATGAGGCGAAACGCCTGATCCAGGTACAGGACACCGTGATCAAGAGCGTCCCTGAGGTGGAGCACGTGCTCGGCAAGGTGGGGCGCGCGGAGACCTCCACGGACCCGGCGCCGGTTTCCATGTTCGAGAGCATCATAATCCTGAAGCCCAAGGAGCAATGGCGCCCCGGTGTAACGAAGGCGGACATCGTCTCCGAGCTGGACGGCAAGCTGCAGCAGATAGGTGTTAGAAACGGCTGGACCCAGCCGATCATCAACCGCATCAACATGCTCTCAACCGGCGTGCGCACCGACCTCGGCGTCAAGATCTTCGGCTCCGACCTGAACGTCCTGAAGGATCTGGCGGTGCAGGCCGAGGGGATCCTGAAGACGGTACCGGGAGCCGCCGACGTCGTCGCCGAACGTGTCACCGGCGGCAACTACATCGACATCGATATCGACCGTGAAGCGGCCGCGCGCTACGGCGTGCAGGTTGGGGACATCCAGGAAGTGATTTCAACGGCGCTCGGCGGCGAGATGCTCTCCACCTCGGTCGAGGGGCGCAACCGCTTCCCGATCCGCCTGCGTTACATGCGCGAGTTGCGCAGCGACATTCCGTCCATTCAGCGCATCCTGGTCTCCGGCATGGAGGGATCGCAGGTCCCGCTTTCGCTGGTCACGAAGCTGAAGGTCTCCACCGGTGCGCCCGAGATCAACAGCGAGGGGGGGCTTTTGCGCTCCATCGTCTTCCTGAACGTGCGCGGACGTGACATGGGCGGCTTCGTGAACGAGGCGAAGACGGTTCTCGAAAAACAGCTGAAGCTCCCCCCGGGATATTACGTCGCCTGGTCGGGACAGTGGGAGAACCAGGTCCGCGCGAAGGCGAGGCTGCAGATGCTGGTACCTGCAGGGATTCTGATCATCTTCATCCTGCTATACTTCACCTTCCATTCGGCGCTCGAGGCGAGCATGGTCATGCTCTCCGTACCATTCGCGCTGGTGGGCGGAGTTTACCTGGTGAAGCTCCTCGGTTACAACATGTCCGTCGCGGTATGGGTCGGCTTCATCGCCCTTTACGGCATTGCGGTCGAGACCGGGGTGGTCATGGTCATCTATCTGCACGAGGCGCTCGACCGAAGGCTCCTCAAGGGGCCCGTAACCGAGCAGGACATCTATGACGCTACCTTCGAGGGAGCGGTCTTGCGCCTGAGACCGAAGCTGATGACTGTTGCCGTCGCGCTCCTCGGCCTCGTTCCGATCATGTGGTCGTCGGGAACCGGTGCCGACGTAATGAAACCGATCGCGGCGCCGATGATCGGCGGCATGATCTCCTCGGCAGTCCACGTACTCATCATGACCCCGGTGATCTTCGTCCTGATGAAGAAGCACGATCTTAAAAAAGGAAAACTGAAATACTCCGGGATGAAGCACTGACAGCGGAATATGCTACTGCGTGAGTGGAATATTCTGCACCCACTCCGCCATCGGGAGTCACGGATCCAGCAAATACGCACCTTCAGCTCTTGGCATACCGCATGCTAAACGAAGCATGATTACTTTTCACATCAAAGGAGAATGAAACATGAAGAAACTCATCGTCCTCGTAGCAGCAGCACTCGCACTGACCGCCCCGATCGCTTCCTTCGCCATGGACCACGGCTCAATGAATATGGATCACGGGTCGATGATGAAAGAGGGGAGTCTCGCCCACGAAGAGGTCGTCAACGGTGTCAAGGCAACCTTCAAGGTCCTGAGCATGAAAGAGCACATGAAGGCGATGGACATGGAGATGCCCAAGGGTATGAAGGAGACCCATCATATTATGGTCACGTTCAAGGACGCCAAGACCGGCAAAGCCATCACCGAGGGCGACGTGAAGGTCAAAGTTCAGGGGCCGGACAAGGCGGAGCAGACCAAGGACCTGATGGGGATGCAGGGACACTTCGGTGCGGACTTCGACCTCTCAAAAAAAGGGAAGTATGGCGTCATGTGCAAATTTAAGGTGAAAGACGGGCAGGTGCGCAGCTCGAAGTTCTGGTACACGGTAAAGTAGTGCAAGCTGGGGCGGCTTCTGTATAAGGAGCCGCCCTCGTTCTACCTCCCACACTGCAATGTTCAGTCATCTTCTTCCGCCCCTGCTACAGCTGATGCAAAGCGCATCTTATTGAACTATTAGATTAATCATCTGGCGTTTTTACCTAAAATGGCTTAGAGGATCTTCTATGGAAAATTCTAACCTTTTCAGGCTCTCCAGTATGGCCGCTCTCCTTTTCCTGATGGTCGTCTTTGCCGGATGCAACGCGCGCAAGGAGCCGTCCGCCGAGGCAAAAGGAAGGGTGCATGCCACCGGCGCCTTCGTTTCACAGTTCGGTCCGGTCCCGCCCATCGACAAAGGGACCTGCTACGGCTTCGTCATTTACTTCCCTTCGGCAAAGGAGCCGGGGAAGGTGCTCCCTTTCCCGTTCTTCAGTTTCGACGAGGGGAGCCTCAAGAAGGTGGCCCTCGGCAAACTGGTGGCCGGCATGGGGGATTTTCCCGCCTACCATGGAGAACTGGCCCAGCCGTTTTCTGCCGGTACCCGTGTTCTCGATGTCTCACAGTCCGGCGACACCGTGTCCGTCAACTTCAGCAAGGAACTTGCCGGGGCACAGCTTGATGCAAAGGCGCAGCAGTCCCTGGTCAACGCGGTCGTCCTGACCCTGCGGCAGTTCCCCGGCGTGTCCCGCGTGGCCATCAAGGTGGACGGTGCTGATACACCGCTCAACAAACTAACCGCATCCGCCGATGAAAAGAGCGTTCTCCCTCTTGCTCCACCCAGGCTTTTGGGCGTAACCGGGATGAAGGAAAAGGGGCGCACCGACATAGAGGAGATCGATGCGTTTTTCGATCGTCCGGTCGACATCAAGGAACTCACACTCTCCGGCGCTAACGGCAAGAAGATCGACGGTGAGATCTTTCAATCGGTCTTCGACATGGCAGGCGTTCTGAAGGCGAAGAAGCCGCAACCATACCCGCCGGGAACTACCATCAAAGTGCACTGGAAGGTGGTCGACAAGATCGGGCGCGCCTCATCTGGCGACACCGATGTCGCTTTGGAAGTAAAAGAGCACTGACCTTAGTCGGGCACTGTTGCGAACGTTGAGGGAGGCGGTGGCACAGTCACCGATCCGAAAGATGACGGTTAAAGCTCATGTTTAAGAAGGCAGCGGTTCTGCTGGTCATCCTCGTCACTGTCCCCATGCTCTGGTTCTCGATTTACGATTACCGGCAAGCCGGCCCCATCGCACAGGAGAACCTGCGCGGTCTTGCCCTTTCCCTCACCACGGCCATAGAAAACCTGGCTGCGAACGATCCTTCTTTCAAGACCCTGCACGCCTTCCACCCGGTCGATGTCGCCTACTTCGCGCTCATCGACCGTCGTGGTGTCTACCGTTTCCATTCCAACAAGGATCTTATCGGCGTCGCATCCGATCCTAAATCCGCAGGGAAAACTCAGCTGCTGACCCGGTCTGAAACCAGGGTGCTCCTTGGCACCGGAGAGCGCGCCTACCAGTTCACTTCCCCGGTCACCGTGCAGGGGGAACCTCTTGCCTTGGTGCTCACGCTGCACACCTACCGGGCCGACGCGGTGATCCGCAGAGCCCGCCTCAATGCGACCATTGTCTTTGGTCTTGTCCTGGCCGGATGGCTGCTCTGCGCGGTACTGATACGTTATGCGCGGCGGGAGGAAAACCACAAGCAGGAACTGGCTCGCCGGGATGCTCTGGCAAAACTTGGCGAAATGGGCGCGCTGCTGGCCCACGAGATCCGCAACCCGCTGGCCGGCATCAAGGGGTTCGCCCAGGTCATCGCGGCGAAGCCGCAGGAGTCGCGCAACGGTCCTTTCGCCCAGAGCATCGTTACCGAAGCGGTGCGTCTCGAGGCCCTGGTCAACGATCTACTTACCTATGCGGCGCACGAGCCGTCGGCAAGTGGGGATTTCCAACTCCGTGACCTGATCGATCAAGTCCGTTCCCTACTGGAGCCAGAGGCGCGCGCCCAAGGAGTCGAGATAAAGATGGATTGTACCGGCGACGTTTCGGCTCGTGCGAACCGGGACCGCGTGGAACAGGCGCTGCTGAACCTAGGGCGGAACGCGCTCCAGGCTATGCCGGACGGCGGGATGTTGCGGTTCACCGCAGAGGGGCAAGGAAGGGAGACGGTCATCACCGTAGAGGATAACGGTCACGGCATCGCTGACGAGCACCGCCCGCACGTATTCGAGCCGTTTTTCACCACCAAGTCGCGCGGCACCGGCTTGGGACTCGCGCTATGCAAGAAAATTGTTGAAGGAAACGGCGGCAGCATCACGCTGCATAGCAGGGAAGGGGTGGGGACCAGGGTGATCCTCAGCCTCCCCGCAGCTACGCATAGATAAAAGAAGGAGCCGAGATGAAGGGAACAGTGCTGGTAATCGAGGACGACGACACCTTTCGCAGTTTCCTGCAGACCATCCTACAGGACGCAGGGTACGAGGTCGAATGCGCCGCGGACGGTGTGAAAGCCTTGCGCGAATTGCGCCGGCGCAGCTTCGACGTAGTAGTCTCCGACCTGAAACTGCCCGGAAAGAGCGGCCTCGAGATCTTTCGCGAAACGCGCGCAGACCTGGCCGCCCCGCCATTTATATTTCTAACCGCATTTGGCGCCGTAGAGGAGGCGGTATCCGCCATCAAGGAAGGAGCGGTGGATTTTCTGACCAAGCCGCTGAACGACCCGCAGGCGCTCCTGGCCCTCGTGCAGCGCACGGTAGAGGCTGAAGGAAGGGCGCGCGAGTACCTTTCCCTTAAGGAAGCTGTGGCAGCTGGACTTCCACCCGAGGAGCTTCTTTTCGCCGGGGACGCGATGCGCGTGGTGCGGCAGCTTGTGTACGACGTCTCCGGCACCATGGCGAACGTCCTCATTATGGGGGAAAGCGGTACCGGCAAGGAACTCGTCGCGCGTACCGTGCATCTCTTGAGCCCGCGCAAAAACGCCGCCTTCGTCGCCATTAACTGCGCCGCGATCCCGGAAAACCTTTTGGAGAGCGAACTTTTCGGGCACGAGAAAGGTGCCTTCACCGGTGCCGTCCAGGCCAGACAGGGGAAATTCGAGCTTGCCAAAGGTGGAACCATCTTCCTGGACGAGATCGGCGAGATGCCACTTTCCCTGCAGGCCAAGCTGTTGCGCGTGATCCAGGAGCGCGCTTTTGAAAGGGTAGGGGGGACACGGGAAATCAAGGCGGACGTCAGGATCATCGCCGCCACCAACCGCAACCTGCGCGAGGAAGTGGCTGAGAAGCGCTTCCGTGAGGACCTGTACTACCGGCTCAACGTCTTTCCGTTACCGCTGCCGCCGCTGCGCGACAGGGAGGACGCCATTCCCATCCTGGTCGAATACTTCATGCAGCGTTTCTGTCAGCAGATGGGGAAATCCCTCAAAGGGATCGATTACGACGCGATTGCGACGCTGCGCCGCTATCACTGGCCCGGGAACATCCGGGAACTGCAAAACGTCATGGAGCGTGCGGTGATCCTGTCCCGGGACATGGTGAGACAGGAGGCGCTTCCGGAAGAAATCGTGTGCCAGTCGGACGGGCGTTGCCTCTGCAGCCGTGACCGTCTGAAAGGGACGGAACGCGAGATGATCACCCAGGCGCTGGCCAGGCACGGCGGCAACAGGCGGTTAGCTGCCGAGGAACTCGGTATGTCGCGCCGTTCGCTGCAGTACAAGTTGAAGGAACACAGCCTGCTCGACGAGAGTTAGGTGGTGCAAGGCGTCTGCATCCATGGTGCAATTTGTTGCACCGATCTGACGCCATGGCGGAAGATTCATTCATTGAAAGCGCTGTATTTCAATGCTTTAACTGGTCGGCCTTGGCTGGCACAGACCGTGCTCTTCTTCTCATCGTGGTGCACTGCAAGGAAAGAGTGCGCGGATCTGCAGTCCGCCACTCCAAGGCAACTAACTGAGAGGGAAACACGATGAGAGTTTGGACGGTGGTACTGGTAGTTTTATCGTTCGCAGTTCTGCTGAACGGATGCTGCATGTTGCATCCGATGTAGTGACCAATGACAAGGTGGTGAAATGTTATGTCGTACAGGAGGTTGACCTTAACGCTGATCTTGTCGATCTTTCTCAGCGGTCCCACGGGAAACGCTTACGCTGGATTTCTCGGTTTCGGTTCCGAGGAGAAAGGGAAAACCGGGTTGGACTTCAACCGGGGCTACGACCTCAACACAGTGGGGGTCGTAAACGGGCATGTCTCATCGCTGCCGCACGCGGTTGAAAACGAGCAGTACGCCTTTGAGGTCCAAACCGGGACCGGCCCCGTCAACGTGACCGTCGGGCCAGGCTCTTACTGGCAAAAATCCGGGATCGCCCTCCGGATCAACGACGAAATCAGCGCCAAAGGCGCGAAAGCACAAGGCCAGGATGGAAAGCAGTACCTGCTTACTCAGAAGCTGGTGAATCGTACCACGGGCACCACGGCAGAACTGCGCAGCGAAAACGGTGCACCGGTCTGGTCCGGCAAAAATGCAGGCTCTTCAGGGTTCCGGTCTCAGGACGGACGCTTCGGTGGCGGATTTATGCGAGGCGGCGGCATGATGGGCGGTGGCGGCATGATGCGGCGCTAGCGGCGGCGCGATGGAGTGGTAATGACAAACAAATTGCACCGTTGCGAGGTCTGGTTCGGGTTGATGCTGGCAGTTGTTGCTTTAGCCATTCCAGGACCGGCCATGGGGGCGGGTCCTGCCGTCTCTGCCTCGCTTGGCTTCGAGTTTGCCTCAGGCGACTACGGAACAGGGACCACGACGCGGTCGATATATCTTCCCTTTACCCTGACCGTCGCGCCTACCGAACGACTCGGCTTCACACTGGAAGTCCCCTACGTCTACCAGAGCAACTCGGCGGTCAACACCGGCGTACTCCTTGGCTCCGGTGGCCAGATGGCCGGGATGCGGAAAGAGACTGCAGTCATGAGTGGATCAATGGGCGGTTCCTCAAGCGGTAGCGGAGGCGGTTCGATGTCATCGGCCAACCCTGATAACTATGGACGTTCCGCCAGCGGAGTAGGGGATGTAACAGCGAAGGCGGGGTACGTGCTGGTGGAGGAAGGAGAGCTCATGCCGCGGATCAGGCCTTATCTTTCGGTAAAGTTCCCCACCGGGGACAAAGACCGCGCCCTGGGTACCGGCTCCTTCGATGAAGGGGCCGCGGTCGAGTTTTTCAAGCAGCTAGGCAACTGGTACTCCTTCGCCGAACTTGGCTACACCTTCCAGGGGCACTCGTCGGTCTTGCCTCTCAAGGATTACGCGAGCTTCAACGCCGGAACCGGTTATGCCGTAAGCGAAAAGCTGCTACCGATGCTCATCGTTAAAACGTCTACAGCGCCCATCTCGGGGAGCAGTGACCTGCTGGAGACACGACTCAAAGTGAAGTACCTGGCCACTAAGAACACCGGCATCGAAGCCTACGCCGGCAAAGGGTGGACCCGCAGCAGCCCCGATTTCACAAGCGGGGTCTCGGTCACTTACGATTTCTAAAAAATTTCATAGCTATAAGAACAGTTACAGGAGGATTGATATGAAAAAGCGGCTTATTGGGGTCGCGGCGGTCGTCGCGGCAGGGATGTTGGCAGGTTGTGGCGGCGGTGGTTCTTCTACGACGGATACGGCCAAGGTCGCAGGGAAGGTGGCTGACGGCTATCTGCAGAATGCCACCGTGTTCATGGACAAAAACGGCAACTACCTCCTTGATGCAGGCGAGCCTTCCACCCAGACCGACGAAAACGGCGCATACACACTCACCGTCGATCCTGCCGACGTCGGGAAATACCCCATCGTCGCTATGGCTGTGCAGGGCGTTACCATCGACAAGGATACCGGCTCGACTGTGACAAAGAGCTACCTGATGAGCATGCCGAAGGAAAGCGTCTCCGGCACGGTGAGCAGCAACTTCATAAGTCCTCTCACCACCCAGGTACGCGAGATGCTTGAGACCGGCAACTACACCATGGACCAGGCCATGACCCAGTTAAGGGACAGGCTCCACCTTGATTCAAGTTCTAGCGTGATGGGCGATTACATCCAGGGGCAGAACCAGACCATGCACAGCACGGCGCAAAACATGGCGACCATCATGGGTGGGCAGATGGTCCAGGTATTCACGACTTCCGGCATGACGACTACGGTGAACGTGAACCGTTACCGCGGCATGATGGGGGCCATGTTCAGCAACATGTCCTCGGTGCGCGCCGCTAACACCAATACGGACATGACCCAGCTGATGAATCAGATGACTTCGACGCTTGATACGATCAGCATCGCTCAACCCTTCCACAACATGTCTTCGTACTACCGCCAGGGCATGATGTCGGGCGGCGGCATGGGAATGTAACGCCGGACCAGGCGCCCGGATCACACCAGCCGGGCGCCTTTGAACTCAACGTTTCAACCTGACAGCGCTTCTCGTACCTTCAAGGCAAGAGACTCCACGCTGAAAGGCTTCTGCAGAAAGCACATCTCCGCTCCTATCTTGCCCCTCTCGGCTATGACGTCTGACGTGTACCCTGACATGAACAGGCACTTCATGTCGGGGCGGCTTTCCAACAGCCGTTCCGACAGGTCTCTGCCGTTCATACCCGGCATGATGATGTCGGTCAAAAGCAGGTCTATCTTCGCTTTGCTGTTCTCGGCTATGTCGATCGCTTCCTCTGGTGAGGCTGCCGGATAGACTCGATATCCAAGCTGCTTCAAGATGGTGGCACCGATTTCCATGATGGCGGGCTCGTCCTCGACCAGTAGCACCGATTCAGTTCCTCCGGCTGGACGTTTCTTCTCCTGCTCGAGTTCTTCGGGGCTTTTGGTGACGGCCGGAAGATACACGGTGAATACGGAACCCTTGCCGACCGAGCTGGTAACCTCGATGTGACCTCCGTTTTGCTTCACGATGCCGAAGACGGTCGCAAGCCCCAGTCCGGTGCCGCGCCCGAGCTGTTTGGTTGTGTAGAAGGGCTCAAAGATCCTTTCCATTACCTCTGCGCTCATGCCGCACCCGCTGTCCGCCACCACCAACCTTACGTATTGGCCGGGTGCAAGGTCTCCGACACGTGCCCGTTCCGCCGTGCCCACCATGACGTTGTCGGTGAAGATCTCGATCTTACCGATGCCGGCGATGGCGTCGCGGGCGTTGACGCACAGGTTGGCCATAACCTGGTCCAACTGGCTCGGATCTATACGCACATGACTTAGCTCGAAGCCGGGGGACCAGGAAAGGTCAATGTCCTCTCCGATGAGGCGATGCAGCATCTTAAGCATCCTGGCGATGGTCTCGTTCAGATCAAGCACCTTTGGCTCGGCGTGCTGCTTACGGGAGAAGGCTAGGAGCTGCCGGGTTATCTCGGCGGAGCGGCTGGCGGCGTCCAGAATCTCCCGGAGCCTGTCCTGCAGCTGCCCGGAAAGGTCTGGTGCCAGCAAGGCTAGTTCGGCATGCCCTATGATGACCCCGAGCATGTTGTTGAAGTCGTGCGCCACGCCGCCCGCCAGTTGACCGATCGCCTCCATCTTCTGCGATTGTGCAAGCTGGTGGGCGAGCACGCGACGCTCTTCCTCCATCTCGGTCTTCTCGGTGACGTCCCTGATCACCAGTACCATGCCGCCAAGTTGGTCAGCGGCATCGACGATCGGGGCACCGTTGACGGTAACCGTACGGTCGGTCCCGGTTTTCGAGCGCAGCCGGCGCGTGCCCGGCAATTCAAGGGTGCGTCGCGCCTCAAGCACGGAGAATAGCGCAGGGAGGGCGCCCGCGTCTTCGGGCGTCCCCTCGATTCTGAGCACGTGATCGAGATGCTCCCCCCGGACCTCATCCTGCGTCCATCCAGTAAGCGTCTCGGCTACGTGGTTCAAGAAGACGATCCTGCACTCGGTATCGGTAGCGATCACACCATCGCCTATGGACTGCAAGGTGACTGCGAGACGTTCCTGCTCTGCCATAAGGCGCTTTTCCGCCTCCAGCAAACGGGCGGACGAGTAGTTGAGCGCGTCGGCAAGGGTATCGATCTCCAAGACCCCGCGTTGGACCGGCACCTGTGCCCCCTTGCGGTCCTGCAACTCACCCGCGAAGCGGCTCAGTTCGCGGATCGCACGCAGCGGCGGACGCACCACTAAGATCATCAAAAAGGTTCCCACCAGGATCCAGAGCACCCCTATCTGGAGTGAACTGCGCCATGCGGCGCGCTGCAAATCACGCGCTGTTTCCAGCGTGAGTGCCATCCGCACCCAACCGAGGTGGTTTCCGGCCAAGATCGGAGCCCAACTGACCAACTGGTCCCCTTCGCGGCCGAGACTCGGCTCGCGTCCGCGCGGCACCGGAAAATGCCTGACATCGTAGGTCAGGTGCGGCGCCTCTCCACGCGAGGGTCGTTCAACGTTGCAAAGCACGTTGCCGTCCGGCTCGACGACCAGGACACTCAGCACCTCGGGGATGTGGGCCGCATTCATCATCTGGCTTTCCAGCCCGGCATAATCCTGAACAACAAGAAAATTCGCAGCGTTATCCGCGTAACTATGAGACAGCACTCTAAGATTGTTCGACAGAGACTGCACGTAGACCGACTGCTGTCTGCTGCCTATGCGCCAGCCGTAGACAGCGATCATCGCAGCGAGGATCAGGGCAAGGGATACGATAATTTTTACGTCGAGACGTTTGAACATTGAGTGAATCCCGGTTACTTCGGTTGCTGTTTGTCCAATCGCTCGAAGTCCACTTTGGCGAAGAAGGAGTAATCACGGTTATAGTCGGCACGGATCGGCTTGGTCAGTTTCACCGTGTCCAGGATCTTTCTTCCATGGTCAGACTCATCAAGTCGAAGCAGGGCCGCAGTTACCACTTCCTGTACCTGCTTCGGTACACGCGGATGGGCGGCGAAAGGGTGGGGTGCCATTCTTTCCGTTTCCATGATGACGCGGAACTCCTTTCGCATCTCGGGCAGGTCGTTCATCATGCTTGTGTCGAGCGTGGCCCCCGCATCGGCCTTTCCGACCAGGACGCTCTTCGCTACATTTATGGTCGAACCGCTGAACGAGACGTTGTAGTCGATCGCGCCCTGGCCGGTCAGCATGGAATGACGCGTGATGACGCTGCAGACGTTTCTCGGTCCGACAAAGGCGATGGTCTTTCCCTTCAATTCGTTCACCTTGGTATAAGGCGAGTCCTTGCGCACGAAGACCTGTCCACGGATCATGTGGGCGCTGCGCACGAGCGGTATGTATTTCTGCCTCTGGTAAGCGAGGAAATACATGTTTGGGGGGGCGTAGAGAAAGTCAGCCTGCCCGGCCTGTGCATCGGCCAGGAAGGTGTTGATCTTGTCATAAAGCTTAAGCTCGATCCTGGCACCGGTTTCTTTGGATAGATACTCGACCAGTGGTCTCCAGTTCTTGTGCAATGTGACCGCGGGGAGGTTGGGTACAACGGCCAGCGTGTAGACCTTTTCAGCCGCCGGAGAGGAGCAGGGGAGGGCAGCCAGCAGAAGTAGTAACAACGTAAGACAACAAAAGCCATTCTTGAGGTGAAACATCATTTCCCTCCTCGTATAAGCTCAGCTTCTTTGGTCATAAAAAAACTCACGACCAAGATATTAATACCATGTATTTTGGAAATGTCAGTCATTGCGACTTGATTTATAATATAAGCCTAATATGATGGACTCACTATGACTGAAATTATCCTCTGGAAAGGGAGAACAATGAAGAAAACGACTGTTGCAATATGTGCGGTGATGAGCCTTGTGTGTGGTGCGAGGGGCGCCGGGGCAGATACTATCGAGGTCACCTACAGTTCGGGGAAGGTTCAGACCATCGAACTTGAAGGTAAGGCCAAGGAAGTGAAAGACATCAGGCTAAAAGAGGTAGCCGCAGTGCCGTTGCCGGAAAAGATCAGGGAATTCTTCAAAGGAGAAAAGCCTGCACAGCAGCCCTCGGGGAATGAGCAACCGCCAGCCACTAAAAAAACAGGTCCCACCTTCAAATGGGCGCCTCCTGTCTCTGAGTAGTGAATAGTCTGCCATTGCGGGAACAACGCAGTTTGGAAAAGAGGAGAGAGCAACACCGTCCTCGAACGACGCGAGCGAGCGACCGACGACGACCGACGAAGGGGACCCTCTCTCGCCTACCCTTATCTTACGTCCCATAAGATATATTATGTCAAGTTGAAGGTGTCCATATTGAAGGAGCACTGCTCCGGAACCGGCTTACAAACGCGGAAGACGTCAAATCATAGGATCGGTCTTATCTCGGTCGCGTTTCCTTCGTTATCTTACGACGGTCCCGCCCTATGGGACACCACCTTGAGCCGGTTGAGGCTGACACTCTGCTGTACCTCGTGCCGCGCATACCTGTCAGCGACCTAGCACCACATGATTCTCACGGGATGCTCCATCCACCCCGCTCGGGACGGCACGTAAGATCCAAACGCTCCGATTTGCCCCCAAGATCACCTGCCGGCGCCTCTCTAGCAAAATCCGGTGCAGGCCTACCCCTACACCGGATCAAAAAGTCCCTTTAAAAGCCAAATTTGGAAGCCGGTTTTTCGGCGCCTCACCAGCGCCTGCTTTCGAGCGCCCGCACAAGCTCGACGACCTTGTCAGCCACCAGTGATTCCAGCAACTTGCCTTTTTCCGCGGTGGCTTTGCCGGGATCCCCCCAGACACCGCCGGGCCAGAAGCTGCGCTTGTCGCGCACCAGGATGCCGGTCGGAAAACTCGGGTATTCGGCTGCGGCGGTTCCCTTGACCAGATGCGGATGCGAGTGCATGATACGCGAGGTCTCGATCTCGCCTGCATGTGCGTCGCCGCGCGTCTCGATCAGGTGTGCGCCTGTTTCCTTGGCCAGATCGTACTCCGTGACCACGGCCATGTTTATCTCCGGCAACTCCTGAATCAGCTCTTCACCGGCGTCCTGCAGCGCCATGCGATGCGATCCTCCGGCATGCCCGGTCAAAACTATAAAGTTTGCAAGTCCCTGTGCATGCAGCGAACGTACGATGTCCTTGAGAAGCACCTTCAAGGTTCCGGTGCTGATGGAAATTGTGCCGGGATGACGAGACGTGGACCGGCAGGAACCGTAATGAATCGGCGGCACGACAAAGAGCGGTATCCGCTCGGCTGCACGTTTGCCGACTTCGTATGCCTCGATGGTGTCCGTCGACAAAGGCAAGTGACTCCCATGTTCCTCGACCGAACCAAACGGTATATATACGGTCTTGCAAGTGCGCAATCCCGCTACGAATTCCTCCATAGTCATATTTTCAACAATCATTTCCACCGCCTAAGCATTTGTTTTTATGACATTTAACCACCCTCCCCTCTTTGCAAAATGAAGAGGGGAGCCGGCTATGCGTCGAGCATCTCCCGAACCTTTCTCGCGAGCTCGAGCGGTTTCGCAGGCTTTTTAATGATATCGACCCCTTCCATGAAAATTCCCTTGTCTTCGATGACGTCCGCGGTGTAGCCGCTCAGGAACAAAACCTTGAGGTGCGGGGAGCGCTCCCGGAGAGCCTCGCAGAGCTGTTTCCCGTTCATCTTGGGCATGATCACGTCGAGCAGCGCCAGGCCGATGTCATTTCCGTCCGACTCGAAGAGCTCCAAGGCGTCCTCGCCGCTGCCGGCCAGCATGACCCGATAGCCGTAACGCTTCAAGACCGATTCCACGAGTCTCCCCACAGCCGGGTCGTCTTCGACCACCAGGATGGTTTCGTTCCCCCCTTCAGGAAGGAACGTTTGGGTGGCTACTTTCGATCTGACGGTCTTCTCCGCCAGCGGAAGGTATATGCTGAACGTTGTTCCGAAGCCTTTCTGGCTTCTTATGGTGATGTAGCCTCCATGCTGCTTGATGATGCCGTAGACGATGGAAAGACCGAGGCCGGTGCCGCGTCCCGGAAGCTTGGTGGTGAAGAAGGGTTCGAAGATCTTCCGCTGGGTCTCGGTGTCCATCCCGGACCCGGTGTCGGCAACGGTAATAAGGGCATAGCGACCTGGAACGCCATAGCCGTGCAGGCGGTGAAATTCGTTGTCGAGGGTGACCGCCGCGGTCTTGATGCTGAGTTCTCCGCCGCCGGGCATGGCGTCTCTTGCGTTGGTAGCGAGGTTCATAAGCACCTGCTCCAACTGCCCGCTGTCTGCCATAACCGGAAGCGGTACGTCACTGAAATCGGTCTTCAGAGCAACATCTTCGCCGATGATCCGCATAAGGAATTTGGAATGCCGGCGCGCCAGCTCGTTAAGTTCGACCTGCTGCATCACCATGACCTGCTTCCTGCTGAAAGCGAGCAGACTCTTCGTGAGGTGCGTGGCACGGTCTGCGGCATCGAGGATCTGCTCCATGTTTTCCAGCATGGGATCCCCTTCGGGTAGCGAGTGCTGGAGTAACTGGCCGAACCCCATGATTACCGTGAGGATGTTGTTGAAGTCGTGCGCAACGCCGCCTGCCAACTGACCGACCGCCTCCATCTTCTGCGCCTGACGCAACTGCTCTTCGAGCTTTTTTCGCTCGCCTATGTTCTCCATAAAGGCCATGTAATGGCTGATCGCACCGGAAGCGTTACGGATGGGCGAGATGGTGGCATGCTCCCAGATCATGCTGCCGTCCTTGCGACGGTTATACAACTCTCCGGTCCAGACTCGTCCAGCCGAGATCGTCTCCCACATCCCCTGATACAGTTCCGGAGCGGTTGTCCCACTCTTGAAGATGCGTGGATTCTGACCGGCCACTTCGTCTGCGCTATAGCCGCTCACCTGAGTGAATTTAGGGTTCACATACTCGATGTTGCCGGAAGGATCGGTGATCAGTATGGAGACCGGGCTCTGCATGACGGCCTGGGAGAGCTTGAGCAACTGTTCCTCCGATTGCCTCCGCTCCGTCACATCCTTGTAGGTCACCACGGAACCGACCAGTTCACCCCCCTCACGGATGGGACTGCAGGTGTATTCCGCATAGAAACTGGAGCCGTCCTTGCGCCAGAACAGCTCGTCACTGCCATGGTAGGAGCGCCCCTCGCAGCAGGCGGCTGCCATGGCGCATTCCTCTTCAGGGTAGTGTGAGCCATCCTCACGGGTGTGATGCATGAGGGCATGCTGGGACCGGCCCAAGAGCTCTTCCTGAGACCAACCGACCATCTGGGCTGCTGCGGGATTAACAAAGGTGATTTTGCCGTCCCTGTCGACGCCGTTGATTCCCTCGCCAGCTGCATCGAGGATGAGCTGAAATTGGCGCCTGGTCTTTTCGTGCGCCTCCTCGGCCTTCTTGCGCGCGGTTATGTCCTCGACGGTCTGGATGGCAGCGAGCACGGTGCCGTTTCTGTCGCGAATCGGAGCGGCCGTTATGGTCAGGTGATGCAGCTCACCCTTCGGATCATGATAGGACGTCTCCGCCTGAATCGCCCCCGAGATCAGTCCGGAGCTCATGGTGTTACTGAAGTACCTCTCGATTCCGGCGATATCGCCGTCAAGGACGAGGTCGGCTAGCAGAGGCCTGTCGCTGTCATAGAAGAAGCTTGAGACCTGTCGCCGACCGAGAACATCAGCCGCCTTCACGCCGCTGAGTGCCTCGAGTGCGAAATTCCAAATGCTCACTCGGTGCTCGCTATCGAGTACGAAGGTCGGCATCGCGGAATTAAGCACCAAGCTTTCCGCAAACTCCTTCTGCGCCTGGAGCGCAGCTTCCGCATGTTTTCGCTCGGTTATGTCGAGCATGACTCCGACCAGACCGCCGCAGGAGCCGTTGGGTGCGGCGAAGCTGGTCTTGAAGAACATTACTTCCCTGGGGGCATGGTTGCCGTCGTAAGCCCGGCATTCGTATACCTGCACCCCGCCTTTGGACAAAAGTTCGAGGTCGGCACGCTGATGGATGTCGGCGAGCGCGGAAGTGGTCAAATCCAGCACTGTCTTGCCAAGCACAGCCTCCCTGCCCATACCGGTGAAATCGAGGAAGGCCTGGTTGCAGCCGAGGTATCTGCCATCCGGCCCCTTGTAGAAGACCGGGATCGGGGTCACCTCGATGAGCTTCTGCGAGAACTCCAACTGCCGCTGCAGCTCGGTCTTTTGCTGATTAAGCTCGTGAAGAAGCTGGTTGAAGGCGTCACCCAGGACCCCGATTTCGTCACCAGTTTCGACGACGATGGGGGCGGCGTTCTCTCCCTTGCTCTGAGCGAGCTTCCTGATTTGCTCGGTGAACGAGACGAGCGGTGCGGCGAGGAATTTCATGCAGAGCCAAACGACGACCGTGGAGGCGAGCAGCACCACGACGAGGGCGCCTGCGATGTAACTGCGGACCTTGCGGATCGGGGCGTACGCCTCCTGCTGCGGGAAGTTGCTGGCAAGGATCCAGCCGGTCGTTTTGAGCCGTCTGAAGGAGCTGATGACACGCACGCCGCGTGAGTTTATCGTCTCACCGGTGCCTTCAAACCCGGCTATCGCCTTGTCATAGAGCTGGTTCACCCCCGCAGGGACGTCCTGCTTCAGGATCCGGCTGCGATCGGGGTGGGCAATCATTACCCGGTCCCTGTTGTAGAGGTAGATATAACCTTTCTCCCCAAGGACTATGGTGCCCAGCTTGGTGATGACGTTGGGCCTCGTGAGGTCAAGGCTTCCGGCGAGAACACCCGCCACCTCTCCATGTTCATCCAGTAACGGCGCGGTGAGCATGACGATGGGATGATGGTGCGGCTGAGCAGAGATGAACGGTTGGGAGATACGGGGCTGGCGCGTGGCCAAGGTTTCCTTCAGGTAGTCACGGTAGAGGAAATTCTTCCCGAAGATGCCCGGTTCGTAGGGGTTCCCTGAGATGAGGGTCCCCTGGGGCGAAAATAGGAACAGCCCGTTGTCGAACATGGCCAGAGTATCGGGGCGCGCACCGAAAAAACGGCTCAGAGCGGAAGGGTTATGCAGGTCTTCCTTTTTAAGCGTGCTCGCCGTGGCGACGAGCTCCGTCTGCATGATGCGGAACCTGTCGTCGATCTGGTCGGCGATGGCGGAAACCATGTTGAACTGCTGGGTGAACAGCAGGGCCTTGAGCTGGTCGACGAAGTACAACTGGGCAGTGAGCGCAAGAACGGTGAGCAACCCGGCGAAAAGCAGGGAGATGGTAACCGTCATCTTGGTCTTCATGCTCAAGGACCGCAAGGGGCCTCCTTACGCGGTGACGTGCTCGCACGGTGGCTGCTCGTGCAACTTGCAAACATAGTATGAAAGAAGAAGCGATGTCCATATAAAACATGGACGGCGGTGAGAGCGGAAAAGCCGGTTTGACAATGCTTTTCTCGTCCTCTCCGCCCAAGGGGCGCCGACGTGCCTAGAAGAGGTGAAAAAGATCGTTAGGCAGAGGGAGCGATTTGTTATAGTATCGGTGCCTCGCCGGCAATGCATTAGGAAAAGGAGCGAAACAAATGCTTGAGATCGGCAAGTACAACCGTCTTGAAGTTAAGAAACTTAGCGCTATCGGCGCCTATCTGGACTCGGAGCTTGGGGAGATCCTGCTGCCGACCAAGTACATGCCTCCCGGGTTGCACCACGGCGAGCACCTGAAGGTATTCGTCTATCTCGACTCGGAGGACCGCCTTATCGCCACCACCCTGGAGCCCAAGGCACAGGTCGGCGAGTTCGCCCTCCTCGAGGTGAAGGACGTAAGCCGCGTCGGCGCCTTTCTCGAGTGGGGGCTGGAAAAGGACCTGCTGGTACCGTTTAGGGAACAGCCCCGCCCGATGCAAAAAGGGGAGAGGTACATGGTGCGGGTCTACCTCGACCCGTCCGGCCGCATCGCGGCTTCGGCGCGGCTCGCCAAGTTCCTTGAGAAGTCCCCGTCTGGGTTGAAAGAAGGGCAAGAGGTGCAACTCACCTTGTACGAATTCGGTGACCTAGGCGCCAAGGCGATTATTGACGGGCGCTACGACGGCCTCTTATTCAGAAGCGAGCTTTTCGGCAGTTACCAGGTGGGCGACACCCTTTCCGGCTATATCGGCAAGATCAGAAACGACGGCAAGATCGACGTGACTTTACGCAAGTCAGGAAAACAGGACACCTCCGGTGGCCGGGAAACGCTGCTGCGGATTCTGAGTGAGCGCGGCGGTTTTCTGCCGATCGGGGACAAGTCCCCTCCGGAACTTATCGCAGAGATGTTCAGGATGAGCAAGAAGAGCTTCAAGACCTTGATCGGAAACCTCTACAAGGAGGGAGTCATCGAGATAACCAAGGACGGGATCAGGTTACGCTAGTCGTGTCGCAACGATGAAAAGAGCCCCGGGTGGTCTTCACGCCGGGGCTCTTTTTGTTTCTTCGCCAGGGGGGGCACCCCGCCGGTGTTACCTGCGGTTACCGAAGAACCTGAGCAGGAGGAGGAACATGTTGATGAAGTCGAGGTAAAGGGTGAGTGCGCCGAGAATGGCCCCCTTCCCTCCCGAGCCGCCCATCTGCTTGATCCTCTGCGTGTCGTAGGCGGTGAGACCCGTGAAGACGATGACGCCGCACAGGCTCATGACCCAGCTGACCATCGGGCTTTGCAGGAAGATGTTCACTAAAGATGCGATCACCACACCGACAAGCCCCATGAACAGAAAGCTTCCCCATGAAGAGAGATCGCTTTTGGTGAGGTAGCCGTAGAGGCTCATGGCACCGAACATGCCGGCTGTCACCAGAAAGGTCGACGCGATGGAGGATTGGGTATAGGCGACGAAGATCGTGGACATGGTGACGCCGTTCAAGGCTGCATAGAGCAGGAAAAGGGCGCTCGCAGTGGCGCTGCTGATCCTGTTGATGGCACCGCTAATGGCAACAACGAGGCCGAGTTCGCCGAAGACAAGGGCGTAGAAGAGAATCCGGTTACCTAAAATGGCCTGTAAAAGAACCGGCGAAGATGCGGTAATCATGGCGACGAAGGCGGTAAGGAACAACCCTCCCCCCATCCAGCCGTAGACGCCACGCATCACTGTGCTGTTTGCGATGGTTATGGTTCTGTACTGCGTCTGGTATCTTTCCATTGATGCTCCTTGTGTGTCCGACTCTTTTAGAACCGGAGGTCATGTTCGTAGTTTCGGCCCAGTCGTTATTTATACCATTACAGCTTGCACCAGGACATCAAAATAAACACCACCGCCTGATTTTTCAAGAGGGCGTGATACAATCTAGGCTTTCGTTTTCGCGAGCGTCCAAAGAAGACGCCGCTACTACGGCTTTTTGCCGCACATATAAAGGAGGACGTACCATGTTGAAAAAGTTAGCCATCCTTGTCTGTCTTATGTCGATGGTTCCGGCTGCGGCCGGCGCCCAGGATGTAGCCCTTCTTGCCCAGGCGCAGCCTGCGCAGGAGGCACCTGCCACGGTGAACCTCATGCCCCAGGAAAACCGTACCGGCGTGACCCTGGCTGCGAACGATATGCAGGGGACCCGGGAGGAGCGCCCGAAAAAGACGCACACCGGTCTTACTTTCAAGGAATTCTGCGACGTCCACTTCGGCGAGTACCGTTGGGTGTACTGGGTCGGCGCCGTCGCGGCGATCGTGGCCATACATGTGGTGGCCGCAGACTAGCGTCAAAAAAGGGGGGCAGGAAAAACTTCCTGCCCCCCTTCCCCTAAGCTCCCCTACCCTTTACCACCTGTAAATCCTATTTCGCCCTTTCATACTGCAAGGGCCACGGCAGATCCACCCCGAGTTCCTTGGCGGCATGCAGCGGCCAGTATGGGTCCCGCAGCATGGCGCGGGCAAGCAGCACGGCGTCGGCAAGCCCGGTGGCAACGATCTGTTCGGCTTGAGCCGGGTCGGTGATGACCCCCACGGCCCCGGTGGCGATCCCCACCTCCTTCTTTATCTCGGCAGCAAACGGCACCTGGAAGCCTGGACCAAACGGGGGCATGGCCTCCGGGACGAGTCCTCCTGAGGAACAGTCGATAAAATCGATCCCCATTTCCTTGAGCGCACGGACGAGGTATAGCGTCTGCTCCAAGTCCCAGCCACCCTCCATCCAATCCGAAGCGGACACCCGGACGAACACGGGGAGATGTTCGGGCCAGATGTCGCGCACAGCCTTCGCAACCCTTAGAGGGAAACGGCAACGGTTCTCAAGCGACCCGCCGAAATCGTCGCTGCGCCGGTTCGAAAGAGGCGACAGGAACTCATGCAGGAGATATCCGTGCGCCATGTGGATTTCCACGACCTCGAAACCGGCATCGATACTGCGGCGGGCCGCTGCGGCAAACTGGCCAAGGAGAGTCTCCAGATCCTGAACGGTGGCTTCCCTGGGAAGTACCGGTTCCTCTTTTGAGAAGGGGACCGCACTCGGGGCGATGGTCTGCCAGCCGCGGTTTCGGGCGTCGACGGGGCGTCCCCCTTTCCACGGGAGATCGGTGGAGGCTTTGCGCCCAGCATGGGCCAACTGGATCCCCGGCACGGAGCCGTGCTCCTTGATGAAACGGGTTATCGGTGCGAAGGCTGCGGCGTGCTCGGCGCTCCAGATGCCGCTGTCGTCAGGCGAGATCCTTCCCTGCGGCGTCACCGCGGTGGCCTCCACCATGACCAGTCCTGCTCCCCCGACAGCACGGCTTCCGAGATGCACCATGTGCCAGTCGGTAGGGAGCCCGTCCCTGCTCGAGTACATGCACATCGGAGAGACGAAGATGCGATTTCTGATGACCAGTTCGCGCAGGGTAAGCGGGGTGAAGAGACGGCTCATGTTGAGATGACCTCCAGGTTGGTTTGACATCTGCGGCAGTTTACCAGGCAGCGTATCAATTTCAATGAGAGAGGAAGAAAGCATGCTCTAAGGACTCGACATGCCGTCGAGGGCTCTGCGTTCAACTCTGACAGTGAGCGCAGAAAAAAGTGGAGCGGTTGCCGAGCCTGCCCCGTTGAACGGGTGCCCCGCATTTCCGGCACGGTTTCCCCTCCCGGCCATAAACGTAGAGCTCTTGCGGAAAGTAGGCGAGTTTCTCTTCGGCGCGGGTGAAGTCCATGCTGGAGCTACCGGTGGCGATGGATACGGATAGCGTCTCCTTGACGGCGTCGACGAGGGCCGCGCATTGGGCCTCAGTGAGGCCACCTGCGAGGGTGTCGGGGAGCATGCGGCAGCGGAAAAGACTTTCCGCCGCGTAGATGTTCCCGATCCCGGCTACAACGGCGCTGTCCATGATAAAGCGTTGGATGGCAACCTTCCTGTTGCGGCTCAAACGGTACAGATACTCGGTGTTGAAGGCACCTGTCAGTGGCTCCGGGCCGATCTTTCGCAAGAGCTGATGCTGCATGGGGTTCTCGATGGTCCAATGGATCGAGCCGAAGCGACGGTAGTCGTTAAGCCGCAAGACGAGCCCCGAGTCGAGTGCAAGATCGAAGTGGTCATGTGGCCCGGGTGCCGCCGTGGCAGACACAAGCCTCAGATGCCCGGTCATGCCGAGGTGAAGCAGCAAAGACCCGTTGGGACACTCGATGATCAGGTATTTGCCACGACGCAGCACCGACGCTATGGTCTGGCCGCACAGCAGTTGCGGTAGTCCCGCCGGGACCATGGCGCGCAGCTTTGAGCTGTGCACGGAAACCGCACTGATGCGGGCACCGGTAAGGGCACGGGTGATACCGAGACGGGTGACTTCGACTTCCGGCAATTCAGGCATCGAGGTTCCTTTTTACTTTTCGAGCGGCATCGGGTTGCAGACGTTCTCCGGGGAGTTTGCCTCAACTCCGCAGGTAAAGCAGACCACGGTGGGGTTTTTCGTTATGTGTTCGATTTCTTCAAAGCGCCCCATGCTCTTAAGCATGCATATATGTCCTTTGTGCTCAGCTCCACATTGGCAGATTTTAGTTTCCATGACGTCTCCTCGTCTCAAAATGGCCGATCCGGCTCTCAGAAGGTACTGCAAAAGGGCATTTGCAGTCAATAGGTTCCGTGGTTTCTGGCACAAGGTCCGAGCAGCCGTGTCCTCATGCACAGTATCTAGAAAATTTTTTCATAATTTACAGTTGCCACAGGAAAAAAATGTGGTTATATTAGAAAGCATTGTTAATATCAATCTTAACAGACGACCTGCTGCCTTCACAATGCCAGACACTGCCGGCACTAACAGTAACAAGATGATGGCTGTGCATGCTCCCTGCTACCTTCCGGGAAAACGGCTCGACGTTATGAGGATGATCATGATTGCCCAAAGGGGTAAAGACATGAATCGAGTGACGCATCTGCAAAACCACCTAAAGAACCAGCTCCGGAACACCTCCGCCAGCCGGGCAGGGAACCCCACGCCCCCTACCCTTTCCTGGGAACAGGTTTTGTGCAACATTTTGGAGCACACGCCGTTGGGGCTTTACTGGACCGACCTCACCGGAGAGGTGCCGTTTCCGTCCGGCGCGACGACCAGGGAAAACAGGCTCCGGTTGACTGCGGGGGAGCGCAAGGCGCTCACTGAAAGCTTTCGCTGCGCCATGGAAAATGAGGCCCAGTGGTCGCAGCGGTTTTGCCGGCGCACCGCCGATGATCGCGTCCGTTGGCTGGAGACCGTCATTGCGAAACTAAAAGATGAAAACGGTACCCAGATCGGCTACCAGGGGTTCACCACTGACGTGACGCACGAGGTTCATGAAAAACACGAGGTGGCGGTCAACGAGGAGCGCCAGCGGCTTGCGATCGAGGCGGCCGAACTGGGGATCTGGGACCTGGACGTCTTGGCCGGCAGCTGTTTCTTCAGCCCCTACTGTTACCAAATGCTCGGCTACGCCCCAGGCCAGATGCAAGGGAGCCTGGCCGACTGGATCAACATCATTCATCCGGAGTACCTGGAAAACGCGCGCAGGTCGCTGGAGGAGTGCATTGAAGGTCGCATCGACAAGTTCGAGCTCGAATTCCGTTTGAAGACCAACGAGGGGAAGTGGCGCTGGTTCCGTTGCACCGGCAAGGCGGCGACGAGGGATGCTTCGGGCCGTGGTTTCCGGCTGGCGGGCACCCTTTTGGACGTCAATCAGGCCAAACTGATGGAACACCTGCTGCGCATGGAGCATGACCTGCTGAACCTGATCACGGCAACAAGCCCCGTGGGTATCATGTTCATCGAGCCCGACGGCAACACTGCTTTCGCCAACCCAAGAGCGGAAAGAATCCTGGGGCTTGCCAAGAAAGAGATGCTGATAAGCGGGGATTGGTCCCTTTTAAGGACGATCCGTTCGCCGGAGAAAGACGGCGGCGAGGAGGAATCGCTGGAAGATGTGCTGCGACAGGGAGTATGCCTGCAAAATACCTGTTTTCTCTTCACGCGTCCCGACGGTTCCAGCGTTTTTCTCTCGATAAGCACAGCACCTTTTCTTGACAAGGCGAGCAAGGTGAGCGGCACCGTAGTGACCCTCGAGGATGTAACTGAACAAAAACGGCGCGAACAGGTCATCTCGGACAACGATCACCTGTTGCAGGAAACCCAGAGGATAGCGCAACTCGGAAGCTACGTCCTGGACCTGGAACAGCAGCATTGGGGATGTTCCAGCAAGCTGCGTGAGATCCTCGGCATCAACGAGCATTATCCGATGACCCTGCAGGGGCATTTTGACCTCGTCCGCGAGGAGTTCCGTGCCCGTTTCGTTGAAAGCTACCGTTCGGCAATCGCCCACTCACGCCCGTTCGAGATGGAGTACAAGATCAAGAGGCACAGCGACGGCGAAGAGCGTTGGGTGACCGAGTGTTGCGAGGTGACACGGGACACAGCGGGCAAGAAACGGCGCATGATCGGGACGATAAAGGACATCACGGAACGCAAGGCGGCCGAAGAGGCGATCCGCAACCTCAATAACGAATTGGACCGCAGGGTCATCGAGCGCACTTCGCAGCTCGTTGCGGCGAAGAAAGAGATCGAATCGTTCAGCTATTCCGTATCTCACGACCTACGTGCGCCGCTCAGGCACATCAACAGTTACAGCTCGATTCTGGTTGAGGAACACGGCGCCGCCCTGCCGGATGAGGCACGCTACTACCTGGAGCGGATCTGCACGGCAAGCAACAGAATGGGGAAACAGATCGATGACCTGCTCGCCCTCACCCGGGTAGGTCGCGCCATCATGAAACGCACCAATTTCAACATCAGCCAGCTAGCCGCGGAAGTCGTGGACATGATCCAGGACGATGATGCGTCCAACGCGGCCGAATTCGTCGTGCACCCAGCGATCAATGCCTACGGCGACGCCGCACTGGTGCGCCTCGTGCTGCAGAACCTGCTAGGCAACTCGGTGAAATACTCGTCTAGGAATCCAAACCCGCGCATCGAATTCGGTCAGACCACGGTCAACGGCGCTTCCGTATTCTTCGTCAGGGACAACGGTGTCGGCTTCGACATGGCCTACGTGGAAAAGCTGTTCCAACCCTTCCAGCGCCTGCATGGCTCGGAATTCGAGGGGACCGGCATCGGGCTCGCGACGGTGCGGCGCATCATCGAGCGCCATGGCGGGAGCATTTGGGCCGAGGGGAAGGAAGGCGAAGGCGCGACCTTCTACTTCACCCTGTCTCACCCACGCAAGGCCTGAGAGGGGGGGCACCCCCCTCTCGGACTCGCAGCACAGCTCTTCGCATTTATAAAACAGCGTCCAACAAACTCACCGCAACGGTATCCCACCGTCACTCCAGTTGTCAACGCTGCGTCCCTCACAGCCAATGCACCCCCCACCCCCCCTTTACAATTCACCCTTATACGACACTTTTTCTTCTTACCCGCAAGAAAAAGAGTTGTTATTTCAACAAAACTATGTTTTACAATTAACAAAACTCCGGATGCCATGAATAGCGACACCGCAACTAGCGCGACAAGAGTTGCCTGCGGTATCACATGCGAGGGCTTTATGAAAAAAAGCTGCCAGATGGTGGAGAGGGCCTTGGTGGAAGAACTGCTTAAAGGGGAGTTCAAACCGGGGTGTCCGCTGTCGAGTGAACGGGAACTTGCGGCGAGGTTCGGGGTTAGCAGGGCGACGGTGCGGGAGGCGCTTCAAAAACTGCAGAGCGCCGGGTGGATCTCGGTGCAGCAGCGCCACACCACCGTAGTCAACGATTTTTGGTCTCACGGCGACCTGGAAATCCTCTCCTCGATAACGAGAAACAGCGAGGAGTTCCCGCCCGATCTGGGCGCGCACCTGCTGGAGTTGAGGCTCCAGTTCGCCCCGGACTATGCGCGCAGGGCGATCGAAAACAACGCGGCCGGGGTCGCTGCGATCCTTAGCAAGGCGGAGAAGTTGCGAAACTGTGCCTCAGCACTGGTGAAGTTCGACTGGGAGTTGCACCTGGCGATGGCCGTCATGTCAGGAAACCGTGTGTACCCGCTCGTACTGAACAGCTTTTCCGGCGTCTACTCAAAGCTCAGGTCTTCGCTTTTCACCAAAGAGAAACACCGGCTGCAATTGCGCAGCTACTACCGCGAGATGCTCGCCGCGGCAAGTGCCGGCAACGCGCTGCTGGCCGAGAACATCACCCGCACGGCGATGCTCTTCAGGTTGAACGATTTCAAGAACTGTTTCGCCCCTCTGCAGGGGGAACTGCCGGCCCCAGCCTGAACCTTGGCCGTTTTCACGTGGCGATGGTGAAGTAAAAAGAAGCGCCGGCGTCTGGCTGCGCCTCTGCCCAGACCCTGCCGCCATGGCGGTGCACGATGCGCTGCACCGTCGCAAGTCCGACCCCGAGCCCCGGGAAATCCTCCTCGCGGTGCATGCGCTGAAACGGGCTGAAGAGCCGGTCGGCGAAGCGCATATCGAACCCGACACCGTTGTCGCGCACGAAGAAGACGCGCTCTCCCCCCTCCTCTTTGCTCCCCACCTCGATGATGGCGGGGTCGCTCCTCACGGTGAACTTCCAGGCGTTGCCGATCAGTTGTTCAAGGACGGCTCTCATAAGGACCGCGTCACCGTGCGCGTGCAGATGCTCCTGGATCTTGAACTCCGCCTTCCTTGCCGGATCCGCCTCCTTCAAAGTCGCAGCGTGACTCGTTGCCATCTGGCTCAAATCGAGGTTGAGCAGGGTCATCTCCTGCCGCCCGATCCTGGAAAGCCCAAGGAGAGCTTCGACCAGGTTCTCCATTTTCCGGCCCGCCCTGACGATGCAATCGAGGTAGCTAAGCGCTGTGGGTTCCAGTTTGTCGCCGAAATCTTCCTGCAAAGCGTTGCTGAAGCCGATCATATGCCTGACAGGGGCGCGCAGGTCGTGGGAGATGGAGTAACTGAGGGACTCAAGCTCGCGGCTCACGTTGTCCAGAGAAGCCTTCAGGCGTACCGTCTCGTCGTGCAGGCGGCCAAGCTCCCGCTCGGCTTCGGCACGTGCGGCCTGCTCCTGCTTGAGCTTCGCCTCCACTTGCCCCAGACGGAGTTCCAACTCCTCAGAGTTCCCCTGCGTCTCGTGCCCGGTGTCGCGCTTTGCGACGGGCTCAGCCGCGGCCGCAGCCGTGGTCCCATGCTTTCCGTGCTCATCAACGACGCTCTTCGGCCCCGCCATCTTTCCCTCCCTACGCTACTGGCACAGAGAATCTTAAAACTCTCTTAAAGGGACATTGTGCCACAAGAATTGCCTTCAGACTATCCCCGAAAGCATTATTTTTGTTCTAAAGAAAGACAATGTCAGAAAAGGGTGTTAGTCAGAGAGTCTGTACGACCGGCATAAGTTTTTTCTGAAAACTACATGAGCCGGCGACACGGCTGTGTGCGCCGGCTCATTGTGCACTACCTGCTGTGCTAGAAGGGATATCTTTCGGACTCTATGACCGCATCGGCTAAAAGCCGCTTCGCATCCAGAAGACCGGACGCGTCGAACTTGGTGAAGCGTCTGACTGCTCCCAGCAAGACGGCGAGGGCATCCCCCTCTTCCACGTAGAAAGCGGCCTTGCGTGCCGCGGAGGCCGCCTGCTCGTTGGCGCTGAAGGTGAAGGTAAGGACCGCTGCGGCAACGGTTTTTCGGCGTGCTTCACTGAGAGCGGGCAGGATCTTCTCCGCGCGCAGCACTACGCTTTCGAGCGCGAAGATTCCGATCACCACGTCGGCAAGAGCCAGGAGAAGCTCCTGTTCCTCCTTGATCCGGGCCTGGTATTTCCGTGCCGCGGATCCCGCCAGAACGAGGAAGAGCTGCTTGAGGCCTGCGAGGAGCGCCTTTTCACGCGCGAAGGTAACCGTTTCGTCGAACTCTTCGAAGGACGGTGTGGTGAGGGCATCGAGCGCCTTCATCGCCTCGCGCTCGAGCGGAAGCTCGCCTTTCATCGCCCGGGTCAAAAGGGTACCCGGGATGAGCAGGCGGTTGATCTCGTTGGTCCCCTCGAAGATCCGGTTGATGCGCTCGTCCCGGTAGTAGCGCTCAGCCGGATACTCCTGAATGAAACCGTAACCGCCGTGTATCTGCACCACCTCGTCGGCCACGAAGGCGAGCACCTCGGAGCAGAACACCTTGGCGATGGCGCACTCCATGGCGTACTCCTCGATGCCACGCTGGTAGACGTCGTAGTAGTTCGGGGTTTCCTTCGGGATGGTGGCGAGCCGGTCGTCGATCAGTCCGGCAAGGCGGTAAACGAGCGATTCGGAAGCGAAGATCCCGGCGGCCATGTCGGCGAGTTTCTCCCGGATGGCCCCGAACGAGGCGATGGGACGGCCGAACTGCTTTCTCAGCACCGCATACTTCGCGCCGTCGGCCAGGGCGCCCTTGGCCGAGCCGGTGACCGCCGCGCCGAGCTTGAAGCGTCCTACGTTCAGCACGTTGAAGGCTATCTTGTGCCCCTTGCCGATCTCACCCAAGAGGTTCTCCACGGGCACCTTCACGTTGTCGAGGATCACCTGGGTGGTCGATGATCCCTTGATCCCCATCTTCTTCTCTTCCGGGCCGACGCTCACCCCTTCCATGCTCCGCTCGACAAGGAACGCGGTGAAGTGCTCCTTGTCGATCTTGGCGAACACGGTGTAGAGGTTGGCGATGGCGCCGTTGGTGGTGAACTGCTTGGTGCCGTTCAGGATGTAGTGGCTGCCGTCGGCGGAGAGGGTTGCGCTCGCCCGGGCCCCGAGGGCGTCACTGCCGGACTCGGGCTCGGTGAGGCAGTAAGCCGCCACCCACTCCCCGGTGGTCAGTTTCTCCAGGTAACGCGCCTTCTGCTCCTCGGTGCCGTAATAGACGAGAGGTAGCGTCCCGATGCCGCTGTGGGCCGCATAGACTACCGAGAAGGAGCCCGAGCCGGAGATCTTCTCGGCCGCCAGCATGCTGGTCGCCTTGTCGAGCTCGAGGCCTCCGTATTCCTCGGGGACGTCGATCATGAGGAGGCCCAACTCGCCGCAGCGGCGCAGCAGGTGCACGACCTTCTCAAAGTCCTGGTGCTCTATGTCGTCCCGGACCGGGATCACCTCATTGGTGACGAATTGCTCGGTGGTGGCGCCGATCTGGCGCTGCTCGTCGCTGAAATCCTCAGGGACGAAGACGTCGTCCTTGCCCGCTTCGGTGATCAGGAATTCCGCTCCCTTGAATATTCTCGCTGCCATGACACACCTCACGAAATGGTGGTTGCTGCTCTAAGGCTCAGAGCAGTTCGAAGATCCCCGCCGCTCCCATGCCGCCGCCGATGCACATGGTGACCATGCCGTGGTGCGCCTGCCGGCGCCGCATCTCGTGCAGCAAGGTGGCGGTAAGTTTGGCACCGGTGCACCCAAGCGGGTGGCCCAGGGCGATGGCACCGCCGTTCACGTTCACCCGCGCGGGGTCGAGTCCCAGCTCACCGATGCAGGCAAGCGTCTGCACCGCGAAGGCCTCGTTGAATTCGAAAAGATCGATCTGATCGGCGGTAAGCCACGCCATTTTGAGCGCCGCCGGCACCGCCTCGACCGGACCGATCCCCATGATCTCGGGGGGGACCCCCCTGACGGCGAAGCAGATGAAGCGGGCCAGCGGTTTCATGCCGCTTCTTTTGAGGAACTCCTCGGAGACTACGAGGGTGGCCGCGGCGCCGTCCGTCATCTGGGAAGAGTTCCCGGCGGTGACCGTGCCGTTCACCTTGAAGGCCGGTTTCAGTTTTGCCAACGCCTCCAGGGTGGTGTCGCTTCTCACCCCGTCGTCCGCGTCTACCACCTCGTCATGGCACTTCATCTTCCCCTTTTCGAGGGCGCAACGAGAGGCGGTCACCGGGATGATCTCCTCGGCAAACCTCCCCTCGGCGATGGCGCGCGCCGCTTTCTGGTGGCTTCCCAGGGCGAAGGCGTCCTGATCACCGCGGGAGATGCCGTATTTCGCAACCAGGAACTCCGCCGTGATCCCCATCGAGGCGTAGCTCTCGGGCCAGGTGGCGACAAGCCCCGGGTTGGCGCTGTACTTGTTGCCACCCATCGGGATCATGGACATGCTCTCGGTCCCACCGGCGATGATGCAGTCGGCAAACCCCGCGATGATCCGGTCCGCCGCCGCGGCGATGGTCTGCAGCCCGGAGGAGCAGAACCGGTTCACGGTCTGGCAGGGGACCTGGTAGGGGATCCCCGCCCTCAGCGCGGCGATGCGCGCGACATTCATCCCCTGTTCCCCTTCCGGAAAGGCGCACCCCATGATGACGTCTTCGACCTGCATAGGGTCGACCCCAGTGCGCTCCACAAGCCCCCGGATTGCGGCCGCCGCCAGGTCGTCCGGTCGGACGTCCTTCAGTTTTCCTTTGTAGGCCCTGGTGGCCGGGGTGCGTACTGCCTCAACTATGTATGCTGCGCGCATGGCTCGCTCCTTTTTTATTTCCGACAAACGGGAAGGCCACTAGTTCCTGAGCGGCCTTCCTTTCTTCAGCATGTGCTGGATGCGCTCGAGGGTCTTTTTCTGACCGCAGAACTTGAGAAACATCTCGCGCTCCAGGTCCAGAAGATGCTCCTCGGTAATCATGGTCCCGGCCGGCACGTCGCCGCCGGTGATGACATCGGCGATTCCCGAGGCCAGGTAGCGGTCGTAGGCCGAGATGAAGCCCCCCTCTTCCAGGTTCCAGAGCTGCGTCTTGATACTCGCCGCGATGGAGCGCCCCGGGGCCTTGAGATCAGTCGCCGGTCGGCCGGGGCGGTAGTTCGCCGAAAGCGCGATCGACTTCAGCTTCGCATCATGGATGCGCCGGTCGAGCGCAAGGGAGATGCCGTCGCCCGGCCGCATGAGCCCCATCCGCATCAGGTCGGCGGCGGACGTGCTCACCTTGGCCATGGCGATGTTGCGGTAGTTCTTGAGGATGAACGGCATCACGTCGGCGTCCTGCTCCTCGGCAAGCCTGATGGCGCGCAGGGCCATTTCCTTCGTTCCGCCGCCTGCCGGGATGAGTCCCACGCCGATCTCCACGAGTCCCATGTAGGTCTCGGCATGGGCGTTGATGGCGTCCGCGTGCAGGCAGGTCTCGCACCCGCCCCCCATCACCAGGGCGTGCGGAGCCGCCACAACCGGAACCTTGGCGTACTTGATGGCCATCATGGCGCGCTGGAAGGCGCGTACCGTGAGGTTCAGGTCGTCCCACGCCCCTTCCGCCACGGCCATGGCGATCAGCATGAGGTTCGCCCCGGCGGAGAAGAGGCTCCCCTCATTGGCGATGACCATGCCGATGCCTTCCTGTTCGGTCCGGCGCACCCCTTTCTGGATCATGGAGAGGGTGTCGTTGCCGATGGTGTTCATCTTGGAATGAAACTCGAGGCAGAAGACCCCGTCCCCCAGATCGACGAGGGAGGCGGCGCTGTTCCTCTCCACGACGTTCCCCGCGCTCTTCAGCAGGGTGAGGGAGATCTCCCCGTCGCTTCTCGGCACCTCGCGCCACTCCCTCTCCGTAATGCTGTAGAAAAGGCGCTTGCCATCCTCGGTGCGGTAGAAACTTTCCACCTCGTTGAGAAGCTGCGGCACTGCGACGCCGTCGTTCCCGGCGCGCGCCACGAAGGCGGCGACCCCAATGGCGTCGAGAAGCTCGAACGGACCGAGCTCCCAGTTGTACCCCCACCGCATGGCGTTATCGACGTTCACCACGTCGTCGGCGATTTCCGGGATGCGCTTCACCGTGTAGATGAGCGTGTCCCTTAGCGTGCACCAGGCGAGGCGGGCGCCCTTGTCGTCCCCCTGGATCAGGGTCCTCACCCGTGCCGCAGGGTCGTCGACCTGCTTTGCCGCACCCACCGAGGCGAACTTCGGGGAGGCGGCCGGGCGGTAGGCGCCGGTCGTCGGGTCGTAGAAGAACTTGGTGCTGACGCCGTCGACGGTCTCGCGTTTGAAGAAGCCCCCCTTCCCTTTACGCCCGGTGAGCCCGTCGGCCACCATGCGCCGCACGCTCTCCGGCACCCGGAACAGCTCGCGTTCGTCGTCACCGCCAAGAAGCTGATAGCTGTTGTCCATCACGCGGACCACGGTATCGATGCCGACCAGGTCCCACAGGGCGAAAGTCGCCGTTTTCGGGCGCGCCATCGCCTGGCCGGTCACGGCGTCCACCTCCTCGACGGTGAGCCCCATCTCCTCCATGTGGCGCCAGGTGGCGGCTCCGGCGTAGGTGCCAATCCGGTTTGCGATGAAGTTCGGGGTGTCCTTGGCGAAGACCACCCCCTTGCCGAGGCGCCTGCGCAGGAAACCGGCCATGGCCTTGAACGTGCCGAGGTCGGTCTCGGCGCAGGGAACCATCTCCATGAGGCGCATGTAGCGGGGCGGGTTGAAAAAGTGGGTCACCATGAAACGGGGGCGCAACGAGGCCGGGAGTACCTGGGCCAGCTCGTTTACCGACAGCCCGCTCGTGTTGGTGGACAGCACGGCGCTTTCGGAGAGATTGGGCACCACCACGTCCTGCAAAAGCCGTTTCTTCACTTCGAGGTTCTCCACGACCACCTCGATCACCCAATCGCACTCCTTGAGCCGCTGCGCGTCATCCTCGAAATTGCCGATCTCGATGTAGCGGGCGTAATCAGGGAGGTAGAGCGCCGCAGGCTTGGACTCCAAAAGAGCGGCCACCGCGCGCTGCGCGACAACGCTGCGGTTGTTTCCGGCCGATTCCGGGACCAGGTCGAGCAGCAGCACCTCAAGCCCCGCATTGGCGAGATGCGCTGCGATGGCGGCACCCATAACACCCGCGCCCAGCACGGCAACCTTGTTGATCTGTCTCATAAATCCTCCCGCTAAACGCCGACTCAGTTCTCGGTGGCGTACATCCTGTCAATGGCGTCCTTGTAACGCTCGGAAATCACGCGCCGCTTCAACTTGAGGGTCGGGGTGAGCTCGCCCGCCTCCAGGGTGAAATCGCGCGGCAGCAGCACGAAGTGTTTGATCGTCTCGTGGTGGGCGAGGTCCGCGTTCACGGCCTCTACTCGCTGCCGGTACAGCTCCTGTACCGGCTCGTGCACCACGAGTTCTTCCAGGTCGTTGTAGGTGATATTCTGCTCGCGCGCGAACTCGAGGAGCTTCTCCAGCGTAGGGACGAGAAGCGCAGTCAGGTAGGGCCTGCGGTCGCCGTAGACGTATGCCTGGGAGATGTATTTGTCCCGTTTCAGGAGGTTCTCGATCGGCTGGGGAGCGACGTTCTTACCCCCTGCCGTGACGATGAGCTCCTTTTTCCGGTCCGTAACGAACACGAAGCGCCCCTCGATGCGGCCGATGTCGCCGGTTCTGAGCCACCCATCACGCAGCGCATCCTTAGTCTCCGCCTCTTCCTTGTAGTAGCCCATCATCACCTGCGGACCGCGCACCAGTATTTCGCCGTCATCCGCTACGGCGATCTCGGTTCCCTCGAGCGGGGTGCCGACGCTGCCAAAGCGCAGTTCGGAAAAGGTGTTGGCGCAGACGACGGGACTCGTCTCGGTGAGCCCGTACCCCTCGAGGATCGGCACGCCGATGCTCCAGAAAAATTCGTTGATCGCGGGATCGAGGGGGGCCCCGCCGCTGGAGCAGAACTTCAGGTTCTCGCCGAAACGCAGGCGCAGCTTGCTGAAAACGATCCGGTCCGCGATGGCGTGCTTGAGGGCGAGCATGAGCGGCACTTTTTTATCCACGTATTGCGCCTGGACCCAAGCGCGACCGATGGCAAGGACCGTCCTGAAGAGCTTTCTCTTGTAGAGCGAGAGCTGGTGCACGTGCTCGTAGATGCGCGAATGGATCTTCTCGAAAAGCCTCGGCACGCAGACCATGATACTCGGCTGAATCTCGAGCATGTTCTCCGCGATCTTCTCGATGCTGTCGGCAAAGGCGATCATCGCCCCCTTCGCGATGGGGAGATAGTAGCCGGTGGTCCTCTCGAGTACGTGGCTCAAGGGGAGAAAGCTCAGGAACACCTCGCCATCCCCTAAAACGGCGACCTTCTCCATGGTGGCAAAGACGTCGAAGAGGATGTTTCGGTGCGACAGCATGGCGCCCCTCGGAATGCCGGTCGTTCCCGAGGTGTATATGATGGACGCGAGGCTTTCCGATTCGATGGAATCCACGACCGCCTCCAGCTCGGCCCGCTCCTGCTCGGTGATCGGGTCGTCGATCTCGGAGAGCTGGTAAAGCGTGGTGAGCGGCAGGCCGGGCTCACCGAGGAAGCGCTCGAAGGAGACCACGAGCTGCACCATGGGGATGGCGTCTTTCACCTTTAAAAGCTTCCGGTACTGCCACTTCCCGGAGATGAAGACGATGCGCGCATCGCCGTGATTCAGGGTGTATGCGATCTGGTCCGGCGTGTTGCTCGGATAAACTGGAACGGTGACGGCACCGGCACACAGGATCCCCATGTCCGCGATGATCCACCCGGCGCGGTTTTCCGAGAGTATGGCAACCTTGTCGCCCGGCTTTATGCCGAGTTTGCGCAGGCCACGCGCCACCATGAGGGCGCGGTTGTAGAACTGGGCGTAACTCAGGGTGACCCAGTTCCCCTGCTTTCTAAACTTCACGGCAAGTCGGGCGTCCTGTTTGGTCGCCTGATGCCGCAGCAGGTCGGGTATGGATCGAAACGGCACCTTTTCCACGGCAGACTCCTCGGAGCAGGAAAAAGCTCTCTCCCACAGTTAAAAGATAATGGATGCAAAGCGCATTACAAGCAGAAAGAGAGCCAGTCGCAAAAAAAGACAGTATCTGTTGCTGCCAGTGACTTACATGACAGTCGCAGCATTTTGGAGATGAAGGATTTGACAAGTCTGCGGTAGATCAATACTATCCCGGAATACGTATTGCCCCTGACTTCGGTTTTCTTGAGAAGGGAACTGCGCCGCAGATACAGTCAGTCAGCGTGCGGTAAGGCATTCGGCACTTTTAAAAAAGCTGCAAAGCGCAAGGAGTTAACTATGATTGAAACCATGATTTCGGAGATGGAGTCCGCATTCTGCAAAGGTGTCTTCAGCAAGAAAACGACCTTCAGGTTCCGACTTGAAGATACCACCATCGTGATAACCGTGGATGGGGATGGCTATCAGGTAGAAAGAGGCGGCACGGCAGTTGCGGACTGCGACTGTGCAACCAGTGCCGAGCTCTTCCGCAAGATCTGGTACGAAGGGTACCGCCCCGGGATCATGGATTTTCTGTCCGGTGCGATCGTTTGCGACAACCCGTTGCTGCTACCTCAGTTCCTGCGCGCTTTCGGCCGGTAGCTGCTGTTTGGCCGCCACGGCTATGCCGATACGACCAGCCTCTCGAATTCGGCGGCCGTAAGCGGCTTGCTTATCAGATCACCCTGTACCTCATCGCAGCCCCGGTTCTCCATGAGCGTTAGTTGCTCGGGGCTCTCGACGCCGACCGCACTTACCCGCAGCCTCATGCTGTGCGACATGCAGACCACCGCCGTCACCACATCAAGCGCCTCCGGTTCGATCACGGTGTTGCTGATGAAACTCCGGTCGATCTTCAATTTCGCGACAGGAAGCCGCCTGATCCTTTGCAGCGACGAGGCCCCGGTGCCGAAGTCGTCGACGGCAAACGCGACGCCACGCTCGGTGAGCCGATGCATGTTCTTTTGGCCGAGCGATCCGCCGTCCATGATGGCGCGCTCCGGCACGTCCAGTTCGAGGGCCCGGGGGCTCAACCCGTTATCCGAAAGTTCCCTCAGCACCATCTCCGGCAGGTCGGGCTGCTGCAGCTCACGGCTGGTAAGGTTCACGGTAAGCTTCAGGTCGAGCCCCAGATCCCGCCATTTCCTTGCCTGTGCACAGGCACGACTTATCACCCAGGCACCGATCGGTATGATGGCGCCGGTCTCTTCGGCCACGGTTAAAAACTGCGCGGGCAGGAGAACGCCTTGTTGGGGGTGGCGCCAGCGCAAAAGCGCCTCGGCGCCGCATATGCATCGGCTTCCCAGGCTGTAAAGCGGCTGATACAGAAGCTCGAGTTCCCCGTTATGAGCCGCGACGCGCAGGCTCAGCAGAATGCTTTGACGGTTCGCAGTCCGCTCGTTGATCTCGTCGTTGTAAAAAAGGTAGCTGCTACCGTCACGCTGCTTCGCCGCGTACATCGCCGCATCCGCTTTTTTCAGCAACTCCTCGGTGCTGTCTCCGTCTTCGGGGTACATACTGACGCCGACGCTGGTGGTCGCCTTCACCTCTACCCCCTCCAGCCGGAAAGGAGCTTCGAACACCCCCATGATCTTGTGCACCACTACCCCCACGTCGTCGGTCTGGGACAGGTCCGGCATCAGGACGTTGAACTCGTCCCCTCCGATGCGCGCGACCGTGTCGGACTCGCGCACACAACCTTTCAACCTGCGAGCGACCGCCTGCAGGAGTTCATCTCCAGCGGCATGACCGAGGGTGTCGTTGATCTGTTTGAAGTGGTCCAGGTCCAGAAAAAGTACCGCCAGGCTCTTTCTGTTGCGGCGCGCCTGGGCAAGCTCCAGGGTAAGAAAGTCCAGGAACAGCTTCCGGTTCGGCAGGTCGGTGAGCGTATCGTGCTGCGCCTGGTGCATCATGAGCTGTTCCATACGCCTTAGTTTGATCTTCTCCCCTACCCTTTCCATGATGCGGAACAGTTCCGGGTAGTTCACCGGTTTGAGCAGGTAGTGGTCGATGCCGATCTCGATGGCGTTCAAGAGGTAGGATGTTTCGCTGTGTGCGGTGACTGCAACGATGGTTGCATCCCGGTCGATCTCCTTGATCTCACGGGCCATCGCGATGCCGTTCATGTGGGGCATGTTGAGGTCGGTGATCACGACCTCGGGCCTGAACTCACGGTACATCTCGAGGCCGGCGGTTCCGTCGTCGGCCTGGTAGATCTTCGCCTCGGGATAGTTTAGGGAGAGCATCCTGCCGAGCATCTCCCGCGCTTCGACCTCATCCTCGACGAGCAAAAGCGCCGCTCCGCTGAAGAGCTTTCCGCCCCGGTCCATCGGCTACACCTCGATACGGAACCGGGCGCCTTCCCCGGTGTTGGTCACGGTGAGTGCCCCCTTCATGTTCTTTTCCACTATGGTCTTCGACATGAAAAGCCCTATGCCGGTCCCCTTGTCCGGCCCTTTGGTGGTGAAGTACGGGTCGAAAACCTTATCGATGATCTCCTGGGGGATCCCTCCCGCGTTGTCCTCGATGGTGATCACCGTCTTACCTTCCGCCACGCTCAGCCTCACTTCCACCCGCGGGCGCTCGACTTTTCGCTCCACCAAGGCGTCCTTCGCGTTCATAAGGATATTTAAGAGCACCTGCGCGAACTCGTTCGGGATGCCGACCACCCACGCGTCCGGGTCGGCCTGCAGGTCGATATCCACCTTTGCCGCAGCGAAGGCCCCCTGAAGTATGGTCAAGGTCTGTTCCAGGACGTCGAGGGCCCTGAACCTCTGCTTTTCCTTGTCGGGGCCGAAGAAGTTTCTGAAACCGTCGATGGTTTGGGACATGTAGTTGATCACCTTCATGGCGCGGGCCACGCTCGTGTCGAGGTAATCCTCGTTGAAGAGCCCCTGGTTGTAGTAGGTGGGCAATTCCTGCACGATGAGACCAAGGGTGTTAAGGGGCTGACGCCACTGGTGCGCGATGTTGGCGATCATCTCCCCCATGGCGGCAAGCCGCCCCTGCCTGATGAGAAGCTGTTCCTGGCGGCGCAACTCCTCCACCGCCCTGAGACGCTCGGTCATCTCCTCCCTGAGCGCCTCCTGGGACATGACGATGTCCGATATGTTCATACAGGCGCCCACAAGCCTGAGCGGTGTACCGTCTTCGGCATAAGAGACCCGCGCCCGCATGCTGATCCAGCGCACCTTACCGTCAACAGATCCGACGGTTCGGTACTCTGCGCTGTAAAGCCCGGCGCCGGCGGGGGTGCGTGCGTCTTTAACGATCTGCTCCAGCCTTCCCCTGTCTTCCGGGTGAACACACCGCAGGACAGTCGCCAGATCGGTCTCGGCATCTTTGGGAAGGCCGTAATGCTGCCGCGCGATTGCCGACCACTCCCCCGATCCGGTGGCCAGATCCATGGAAAAAATGCCGAGCCCGGTCGTCTCAACCGCGAGCTTCAGGGTGGCCTCATTGTCCTTGAGCGCCTGCTCGGCGCGTTTTAGTTCCGTAAGATCGACGGCGAAACCGATCCCTTCCTCGTCGGTGTCGGCCATGCGAGCGAGGGCGGTCAGCGCGGCAACACGCTGACCGTTTCTGGAACGGACAAAGACCTTCTCGTAGGTCTTGCTGATACCGCGGGAGATGATCTCGTCCATCGCGCTCCGGTCCTTTGCGCGATCCTCAGGGGCGGTTACATCGGCGAGGTTCAGGTCACCGCTTCTGCACTCTATCCCGGTGTGGCCGATCAGGTCACAGTAGGCATCGTTTGCGTCGGTGATCCTGCCATCGCGGTTCCAGAAGAATATGGCGATCAGGTTGGACTCGTAAAGCCAGCGAAACTTCGTCTCGCTGGAGCGCAGCCGCTCCTGCACCCCCCTCAGTTCGTGAATGTCGGTGGAGGTCCCGTACCACTTGGCTACTTTGCCATGTTCGTCGCGTTCGGCGGTAGCACGGCTTAGGTGCCAGCGATAACTACCGTCGGCGCCAAGGATGCGCTGTTCGTTCTGGTATGTCGTCCCGGTGGCAATCGCCTCCCCCCAGAGCTCGGCAGTGCGCTGCCGGTCGTCCGGGTGGATGCAACACGCGATCAGTCCCGAAGGTGACCCGCCGCATTCGTTCAGGAAATCCGGGCCGATGCCGGTATAGCTGTGAAAGTGTGCGTTCAGGTAATCTATGGTGCCGTCGGGACCCGCGGTCCAGACGATTTGGGGCATGGAATCGGCGAGGTTGCGCAGCCTCCTCGTGGAACGCAGGAGTTCCTCCTCGGTCGCCTTGCGGCGGGTCACGTCGAAAATGACACCGATGAAACGGCAGGAGCTTCCCGCGGGCTCGCAGACGAAGCGCCCAATCACGTTGACCCATACGGCATCACCTTTATCTGCGCGAATGATCCTGTGCTCCGAACTGAAGAGTTGGTTCTGGTGACAGGCCTCATCAAGAGCCGACAGGACCCGTTCCCTGTCCTCGGCGTGAATCAGGTCCTGCCACATGGAAAGTGAGGCGGGGGCGGGATCCCTGTCCGGCGCAGGATATCCCATGAGGAGGAAGTGTCTGCGTGACCAGTTACCCTCTCCGGTAGCTACGTCGATGTCACAGGCCCCCATCTCGGCGGCATCGAGGGCAAGCTTCAGGCGTTCCTCGCTCTCGGCAAGCGCCTTGGCCGCCACCCTGCTTTCCGTTACGTCGGTAAAAGTGGCAAGTCCGGATATGATGCTGCCGGACATGTCGCGCAGCGGGGTCGCGTTGATGCTCACAAAACCGCGTGAGCCGTCTCCCCTTAGTACCTGGTACTCTTCGCCGAACACGGTCTCCCCCCTGGTTATGGCGCGGCTCAAGGGGATTTCCGGGGCCGAGACATGGCTTCCATCCAACCGGTACAGCTTCCAGCTGTCGAAATCGGAAACGGAGGTCGTCTCTTCCGGTTGAACGCGGAAAATGTCACGGACGACGTCGTTTTGGTAGACGACCTTCCCGGAGGACGCTTCTGCTACCACCACGCCGACGGGAAGTTGCTCGACTACCAGCTCAAAGCGGCTTTGCTGAAAAGCGAGCTCGCGAAGCATGGCCTCATGCTCGGCCTGGGCCGCCTTACGCTCGGAGACGTCGCGCGCGATGGTCTGGACCGCCGGGCTACCCCGGTACACGATGACCGTGGAAGACCCTTCCATGAACCGCTCCTCGCCGTCCAGGCGTCTGATGCGGAACTCAAGCAGCGGGATTTCCTCCCCGTCCTTCATCGCCACGATCTTATGCTCCATCGCCTCCCTGTCGTCAGGATGAATCAGTTCGTACAGCGTGTGACTGCGCAGCGTATGGAGATCCTGCGCCCCGAAGACGCCGAGCGCGGCGCAGTTCGCGTAGAGAAAGTCGCCGCCGCGGTGCACCAGCACCGGGTCCGGGGCCATTTCCACCAGGGTACGGTAGTACCGCTCGCTTTCCCGCAAGAGACGCTCCATCTGGGCGCGCTCGGCGTCTTCGCGGGCGATGATGGAGATGCCGGTCAGATTTCCGCCGCTATCGAGGATCGGGGAGAGGGTGAGGGACACGGGGACTTCGCGCCCCCCTTTGGCCAGGCGCACCGTCTGCAGGTTGCGAATGCGTTCGCCGCGCAGGATCTTCTCGGTGATCTCGCGCAGCTCGTCACGCCGGCTTTCCGGGACGAGGAAGGATATGTTACGTCCGACCGCCTCTTCGGCGCTGTAGCCGTAGAGCGTTTCAGCGGCATGGTTCCAACTGGTGATGATCCCTTCACGGCTCTTGCTCAGAATTGCGTCATCGGAAGAGTCGACTATGGCGGCAAGATGAGCCATGGCCTCTTCGTTACCTGCCGCCTGGATTGCGCCCGTTTTTCCTGTCATGACGCCTCGCAAGGTGCTCATCCCTGCCTGAGGTAGCTGCCCGATTCCGGGTTCTCAGCCAGGGTGAAATAAAAAGTCGCACCCTCACCAACCTCCCCTTCCGCCCAGATGCGCCCGCCGTGCCTTAGCACGATGCTGTGCACGATGGCGAGCCCGATACCGGTACCGTTCCAGGCGAACTCGCCGGGCGTATGGATGGTCTGAAAAGGCTTGAAGAGCTTGTCGGCGTATTTCATGTTGAAGCCGACGCCGTTGTCCCTGACGAAATAGACCGGAGCCCCCTCGCGGTACATGACGCCGATCTCGATGCGGGGGTGCTCGGTTTTGGAGGTGAACTTCCAGGCGTTGTGCAGCAGATGCTCGAGCGCCTTTTTTAGCAGGGCCGGGTCACCGTTCACCTTCATGCCTTCGGCTATGACCAATTCCACCTTGCGATCGGGCTGGTCGGCGGAGAGATCACGTGCGACGGTCCTCGCGATGTCGGTCAAGTCTGCGTCGCCGATGGTGAGGGTGCAGCGCGCAAGGTGCGTGAGGCTGTTGAAGGCGTCCATGATCAGCTTGATCTGCTGTACCACGAGCCCGGCACGCTCGGCGTACTGGCGGCAATCGGCGTGGCCGCAGGTCCCGCAGTCCTCGAGGAGCGCCGTGCAGTATCCCTCCAGGCGTGCCACCGGCGCCCTGAGATCATGAGAGACGAAGTAGCTGAAGGTCTCCAGTTCGCTCACCGTAGCCTGCAGCAGCGAAGTCCGCTGCTCGACACGCCGCTCCAACTCACCGGTGAGGGTACGCACCTGCTCCTCGGCCCGCTTCAACTCGGTTACGTCATGGCAAGTCCCGATCACGGTCCGGCTGCCGCACGCCTCCACGACGGCCTCAGCTTCAAGCCGGACAATCCTCGTCGATCCGTCCGGGCGCAGCACGCGGCAAAAAAGGGGCTCGGTAAGGCCCGCCTCCCCTGTCCCCCAGATGGTCCTCAGTACAGAATCGCGGTCTTCAGGGAGGAAGCGCTCCAGAAAGGAAGCCGGCGAGGGGGTGACAGTGCCGGGCTCGACGCCGCAGATCCGGTACAGCTCGTCGGACCAGCTCATGGTGCCGGAGTCCAGGTCCTGCTGCCAGCTCCCCAGTCGTGCGATGCGCTGCGCCACTGCAAGCTGCCGCTCGTTTTCTTCAAGACGCCGGTGCTGCTGCTCCACGAGCCGTTTCAACGCGATCTGTTCCAGCACCTTGTCGAGAACCGCGAAGAGTTCCTGGTAGTTGAGGGGTTTCAGTACGTAGTTGTGAACACCGATTTCTATGGCGCTCAAAAGGTAGGAGGTGTCGCTGTGGGCCGTGACGGCTATGATCGTCACCGCGGGGTTTATCTCCTTGATCTCTCGCGACATCCTGATCCCGTCCATCAGCGGCATGTTGATGTCGGTCATGACGATGTCGGCTTTATGCTCGCGGTACAGTTCCAGTGCGGCGAGCCCGTTCTCCGCCACGTAGACCTCGAGCATCGGGTAGTTCATGGCGAGCATCCTCGTCACCATCTGACGGGCATCCGCCTCGTCCTCGACGTAGAGCATGCTGGCAGCACCCAATTCCCCGGCCCCTTCGCTCATTCGCCCCCCCCGCCCCGCAACAGTACACTTTTGAGCCGGTCGGCGGTCATCGGCTTGTAGATGTAGTCAACGACACCGAGGTCCCAGCATGTTTCCTGATCGGTCTCGTTGTCCGAGGAGGTGAGTATGGCAACGGGAAGCCGGCGCAGCCGCTCGTTTTGACGTATGTACTGCAGGATGTCGAGGCCGCTTATCTTTGGGAGCTTGAGATCCAAAAGCACCAGCCTGATCCGGTCATGGCCACTTTCCTGTTCCATGCGCCGCAAAAGCTCACTCGCCTCTTCGCCGTCCCTTGCGACCAGTATCTCGTCAGTGCAGACCTTACGTATGATGCGACTGGCAAGGAACACGTCGTCGGGGTTATCTTCAACGAGCAGGATGAATGACTGAGCCATCGGCTTCTCCGCGCCCCGGAGGGTAACTGCAGACCGCAAAACAGCCGAGCGCTTGGAGTAAGGTTTCGGCTCGGCTGATTGTGCTGCGACGCACTACATTTACCGTCGAACATTAGCACCCGCTTATTCTATCCGCATGCACCACCTTGTCAAACGGCGCCTTCCGTACTTCACCCTACGGGAACCTCGATGGTGAACTCTGCCCCCCTGTCCACGTTGCGAACAGTGAGCCGCCCGGGGATGTTCTTTTCAATGATCACCTTGGACATGTACAAGCCGATCCCGGTCCCCTGCTCAGGGCCTCTGGTAGTGAAATAGGGATCGAAGATGCGGTCCATTATCTCTTCCGGGACCCCCCCCGCGTTATCCAGTATCCTCACCGCGGCGTATCCTCCCTCTTCTTTGACCGATATGGTGATGGTGCGTCGTTCGACCTTGCGGTCCAGAAAGGCGTCGCGGGCGTTGAAGAGGATGTTGAGGATCGCCTGGGAAAACTCGTTCTGGTGCCCTGTCACTACCGGGTCGTCCACGGCGTTGAACACTACGTCGATGTGCAGGTGTCGGAAGCTGTCCTGGACCAGCGACAGCGTGCGCCCCACAACCTCGGCAACCTTGAAGGGTGCGGCGGCCTTGTCCGGCCTGAAGAAATTGCGGAAATCGTCGATGGTGCGCGAGGTATGGTTCAGCACCTTCATGAACCTCGCGACGCTGTCGTTTAGGTAGTCACGGGTAAAACTGCCGTGGTCGTACATGACCGGCAGTTCCTGCACGATGAGACCAAGCTCGTTCAACGGCTGGCGCCACTGGTGCGCGATGTTGCTGATCATCTCCCCAAGCGCAGCCAGACGGCTTTGCTGCAGCAGCATGCGCTCCTTTTCGCCCAACTCCTCAAGTGCCTGCATCCTCTGCGCGGTCTCCTCCTCAAGTTCGAAAAGGGTCCGAGAAAGCTCCTCGTGCTGCATTTCCACCTTCTTCCGGCTCAACTCAAGATCGGCGGTCCGCTCGGCTACCCGGGCCTCCAGATCCTCCTTTGCCTGCTCCAGGGCACCGATGAGCTCGCAGTTGCGGTAGCTGATGCCGATGACCGACGCGGTGCCCATCATGAGGCTCACGTCACGCTCCACAAGAGGGCGCTTGCTCCTCACGTTCTCCGCGGTCAGAACCCCGATGGACATCCCCTCAGAGGTGATGGGACAGCAGATGAACGACCTCGTGCCGTTTTTGACGGCGCAGGCCAGGGTGCGTCTGCCGAGGGTCTCCTGCTCACGTTCGAGGTCGTTGACGAGAAAGGGGCGTTTTTCGTTGAAGCAGGCGACGTAGACGTCGCGACCGGAACCGTTTTGGTCAAGGGGAAGCGACAGCCCGTTCAGACATTCCAGCTCCCGCGCGCCGTAGCCGTACGAGGCCCGCAGTTCGAGTCTCCCGCTGTTGCCGTCGGCGAGGAAGATGGCGCCACGGTCGTATTCGAGCCGGCGCTGCATGATGTCGGCGACATCGATGAGCATCTCCTCGATGCGCGTAAAATTGCCGAGCCGCTGCCCTATCTCGTTGGTAAGCATCGCGGTGTTGTAGTTCAAATCGATCAGTTCCAGAAGGTTGTCGATGGAGTCCTTGGTGCTGCTCAGGCTGTCCTTTACGGCCCGCTTCTCGCTCGACTCGGCGGCCAGCGCCACCAGGAGCAGCAGGACCAGCGACCCGAGCAGGGCGTATCCCGATGCCATGCCGACGGCGGCAAGGACGATGTTCGCCAGCGCCAGGGTCGGCACCAGGGTGTTGCGCAGCTTCTTCAGGTAGGTGTAGGCGCTCTTCTCCCAGGTCACCACGTAGCGGCAAACCGGGTCGCCGCGGAAGATGCACTCGGGCTGCTGGATGGTGGGGAGGTGCCTGATCTCAGGGAAGTACTGCAGGTCGGTAAGCTTGTGGTTGAACATGAGGACGATCGCCTCGAAAAAGCCGATGCGGTTTTCGCACTGGTACTGCTGTTCCATCCCCCCGTCCACCGGAGTGACCGTGATCTCGACCGAGTTGGAGGCGAGGCGGCGCGACCGGTAGCTCGTACTTCTGGTGAAGTTAGCGGTCGCCTTGCTGATGATCTCGAAGGTGCTCGAGGCGTCCACGAGCCCGAGGATGTACTGGCGCATGGCGCCCAGCACGTCGGGAGAGGCGGCGTAGCGTCCGGCCTCCCTTGCGATGCGCGGGTTGCCCGTCATCTGCAGGAGCTTTTCATAGAAGCGATCCACCTGGCTCTGGGTGAACCAGTGCGCCTGGTCGGCCACCTCGTACTCCTTCATCCCCGCGTACTCCAGGAGCTCGGCGATGTCGACGTGGCTGTACTTGTGCTTTATGAGCAGGATGAAGGAATTGATGATCCTGCTGTTATATAGCGGCTTGTCGCGCTGGGAAGCTTCCATGTCGGCTCCGGCGATCACTGCGCCTTGCGCGGCCCCTTGAGGAGCCCGTCGCAGTAGTGCAGAAAATGGTCCGTGTAACGCATGTCGAGGATCCAGAGCAGGTAGGTCTTTTCGACCGGAAAGGCCTTTTCGACGGCATACGAGTGCGGGAACACCAGGGCCGGCATCGCCCCACCCTCGTAGTGCCGGCTCACATGGCGCAGCGACATCTCGACCAACGCGCGCGGCACGCTGTAATCGATCACGAAGATGGTCACGCAGTTGGTGAGTTCCGCCATGTTGAAACCGGCGTCGGTGCAGTTGACGAGAAAGAAGGCCTTAAGGCTCCCCTTGCGGCGCAGGGAGTAAAGGTGGACCTCCTTACGAAAGCCGAGCTCGTTGTATTCGCGCGCAAGCCCCTTGTCGCCGTTGCCCCCCGGGCATAGGTCGAAGGCCTCGATGAGAGCGCCGCCGGAGACATGCCGGTAGAAGCTCCCCATCTCGGAGAGATCAAAGGCGCTACTTTTGGAGAGCTCCCATTGCGGCGGAAGGTCTTCGCCGCCCCCCTCGTTTTGGTAGTGAAAATAGGCGAACAGGTCTAGCGAGCAACTGCGCTGATCCGCATGCTTTGCCGCGAAGCCGCCGAAGACACGCGCCGGAAAACGGTTGTCGGGACGGTAGTAACAAAAGGCGTAGCGCAGTCGCGCGAAGGCGAAACTTTCCAGTTCGCTCAGGTAGTGGCTCACCTGGTCCAGTACGGCGATCCCCGCCTTGGCCGCCGACTTGCGCGCCGCGTGGTGATGTATGAGCCATGAATTGCTGTAGAAGCGGACCATGGCCAGGTGCCCCAAAATGACGCCGTGGTCCAGGTAGATGAAGTGCCGTGCGATCTGGGGATTGCCACTGTAAAGCCGCGCGTAGGTCTCCTTGATCTTCTCCTTGTTCTCCTGAAAATGGGCGTACTTCTCCGGGTAGATGAACCCGGTCTGGAAGAAGAAATCCCAGAGGTCGTCGAGATCGACCTCGGTGTCGACGTAGGACTTGCGGTTCGTCACCTGGTGCAGCAGCGAGAGGAGTTTCACGTGGTCGCCGATTGCCATGTCCAAAATGGCGAGGCCGCAGCGCACGAGCTTCTCGTCCCCCTTTTCGCCTGACGGGTTGCGGGAAAGCACCTGGGCAAGACAACAAAGGCTCATGCCGTGACCGAAGGTGATCTTGAGACCCGGGATCATCAGGCCGGGCATGAGCAAAGAATCCCCCTCGCTCTCCTGAATCGAGAAGCCGGTGCCGGACATGTCGGTGACCATCAGGTTGACGCGCTTGCCGATCAGGGGGTGATTGAAGACGACGTTCGGCGTCGGGACGAGTTCCTGGCGGAAGTTGCGATATTTCTTCGGCTTGAAGCGTCGTATCGAGCTGTGTCGCAGGCTAAGAACAAAAGAGCAGGAGCCGCCGGCGGACTCCATGGCATGGACGTCGAAGACACCCGAATAGAGCATGGTTTCGCCGCGAAACAGGCGCAAATGCACCGGCTCTTCCGTGTTGATCCAGCGCAGCGTTTCCGGTTTTTCCCAGGTACCGGAGATGCGCAGCGATACCGGGGTGTAGTCGACCAGGCTGCCGTCGAAGAGGACTCCGTTCTGCATGATCTGGGCGGACACGCCGTCGGAGAGGTGCCGCCGTATCCTGCGTGCCTGGAATTCGCGACATGCTGGTGGGAGCATGAGGGCAAAGCCGCAGTCGTCAATGGTGAGCGGCTCTGGATTTACCACCAGGTATTTCCTTCCGTCGGCGATGAGCAGGAAATCGAAGCGGTAGCTCTTGAGGAGCTCCCTGAGGCTCGGCACGTCCTCCCATAGGCAGTCAAGCCTCTCACCCGCGCAGGGAAGAGGCATGGCTTTCAGGAAGATCGACTCGTCGTACGCTACGTGCCTGAGCGCCACCAGGATGGACTGGTTCTGGAAGTTGATGTAGTTCAGACGGTTCACCAGATAGCTGCGGCTGACACTCTTGCCGGTGGCAGGACTCTCCGCATCGGAGGGAACGACATGAAGTCTCGGTACCGCATCTCCCATGGCAACCTCGCAGGGGTACCCCGGGGAGCGCGGACAGGCGCCGTCGGGGCGGGTTCCAGGCGCCGTCTAGGCGGCCGGGCCGTACTGCCCACCGACCTCCGCAGCTTCCGCGCCAACCCCGGGAGTAACGTTGAAGCCAAGCCAGTACTGCGCCACCCCCTGCATCAGCACAAGGAGGGCATTGAAAGAATTGGGTTTGATAAGAAAGGAGTTGCAGCCGAGTTCGTAGGCGCGGTTCAAGTCAGCGGCAGGGACGGGGACGGTGAGCACCACGACGGGAAGCCGCCTGAGCGCCTGCTGTTCGCGCAGCCAGGAGAGAAGCCCCACCCCCGAGATGTGCGGCAACTTGAGGTCGAGCAGCATCAGCATAGGCAGGGGATGCAGTTCACGATCACCGAAGTCTCCGGCGCCGCTTAGGTAGGCGATGGCCTCCTCGCCATCGCGCGCCAGTTGCACCGGCGTGATCACACCGACGCGTTGCAGGGCCAGTCGCGTGAAATGCGCCTGGTCGGAGTCGCTGTCGACAAGAAGAACGGTGTGGTGCACGTAGCTCATGGCGAAGCCTCCCTACTGCTCCTTCTTAAGTTCGATCCAGAACCTGCTCCCCTCCCCCTCCTGCGATTCAAGCCCGATGTGCCCCCCCAGCCGCTGCACGGCCTTCCGGACGATGGCGAGCCCAACCCCGGTACCCGGGTAACTCTCGATACTGTGCAGCCGCTCGAAGATCTTGAAGATCCTCTCCTGATGCTGAGGCGGGATGCCGATGCCGATGCCGTTGTCCTGGATGTAGAGGCGGCAGTATTCACCGGAGTCCTCAGCCCAGATGCGCAGCAGCGGTACCACCCCTTTCGGCACGAACTTGATGCCGTTGGTCATCAGGTTCAGCAGCACCTGCACAAGCACCGTGTGGTGCGCGATCACATCGGGGAGATCTCCTGCGACCTCAATGCGGTACCCCTTGCCGCCGCTGGCGAGCTCCAACTGCTGAGAGGCATCCCGGACCGCCTGTTGCAGGCTCACCGGCTCCAGGGTGATCTCCTGGCGGCTCACACGGCTATAGGCAAGAAGATCCTGGATCAGCCGGTCCATCCCCTGGGCTGCCGTCTTGATGCGCACCAGGTAGGCGTTTCGCTCGGCTGGGGACTGGAATTCATCGTCGAGCAGGATTTCCGCGAAGGCGTGCATGGCACGAATGGGAGCGCGCAGGTCGTGGGAGACCGAGAAGGCGAAAGTGTCGAGCTCCTCGTTGATCTCCTCGAGCTGCGAGGTACGCTCGGCGACGCGGCGCTCCAAGGTGGCGGCCTCGTATTCCAGGCGCGCGTTCAGTTGCGCTATTTTCTCCTCCTCCTGCCGGTACTTCGTGCAATCGCTGATCACGAAGCCCAGATGCTCCTCGGTGAGGGCGAAGACCCTGATCCGGTAGAAGTGCCCTTCGTAGCTTACCTCGCCCAGTTCCTGGGAACCGCCGAAGGCCGCGATCCGGTGACAGGTCTCACGGAACCCCTCCGCCTCGAGCCAGCCGGGGAAGCAATCGGTGACCCTGCAATTGCCGAAGTTGAAGGACCGGCATTGACATAGTTTTACGGCTGCCGGGTTCATCTCGATGATGAGGGGCATTGCCTCCGGGTCTCTAACGTCCAGGCGCAGGATGGCCAGCCCTTCTCTCATGTTGGTGAACATCAGTCGGTAGAGTTGTTCGGCCTGTTCCATGTCCATGATGGCCTCTCCCTAGGCAAACGCAGAAGAGTATAGCGGAGAGTTATTAGTTTGCACCAATGTTTCACAACGGGTATTGCGCTTTAGCAAGCCTGAGTGGCGGCTGCCCTAGCCGTGGCAACGGATGCGTGCGGGAGCGTACATCGTACTGGCATAGTTGGCGATGGTGTGGTCTTGATGGAGGCGTGTAGCGGGTGTCAGCGTTTTGATACATGCGGATTTTCGGCAAGGTAGAAGCGAAGCGGCTTGGCGGCCCAATCACCGGCGTAGGCAACGCCGATGCGCGGACGCGCAACGATGCGCCTCTCCTCTTCGTCTCTGCATGCCGCGATGAAGAGGTCTCCGCTCAAAAGGTCGTGACCGTTACAGCGCAAATCGATGCCCATGGCGCGACAGAGAAGCCCCGGACCGCAGGTTCGCTCGTTTACGTTTCGCACCGGTTCGAGGGCGCGCAGCAGCACGGCACAGGCGTTTCCTTCACGCTCGGTGACCACGTTCAAGCAGCAGTGAATGCCATAGATGAGGTAGACGTAGGCAAAGCCGGGTGGACCGAAGAGGATGCGGGTGCGCGGGGTGAGCCCCCTGGAGGAGTGAGCGGCAAGATCCTCCTCCCCCAGGTAGGCCTCGACTTCGACGATCTTCCCCACCCGCGTCTCTCCGGCAACATCATGGACGAGGTAGGCTCCTAAAAGCTCGTGTGCGACGGTTACCGTGTCCCGATCGTAGAAGGAGCGCGGCAGCGGTGTCAAAGGCAGGGAGCATCGCCGCACCTAAAGAACACCTTCCTTGCGGAGCGCCTTGACCACCTTACTAGCCAGTTCCTTGCCGACGCGGGTCACCTTCTCCGGTTCGGTCGCCTCGACGGTCCCGGCCCATAGCAGTTTGTCCGAACGTGCGTCGAAGAGGTTCACCTGCATGGTGGCGATGTCGTAAGTGGTCACGTAGGTCGGCCCGTACATGGCCATGGAGCGGTAGTAACCGGGGAAATCCCAGTCCGGGAAGGCGGGCGGGTACCAGTAGCCGGGGTACGGCGTGGCGACGGCGCTCGGCTGCACCGTGGTCTGGCGCTCGACCTTGATGGTCTGCACGGTAAGGACGGCCTGCGCACCGACCCGTCTGACGGCGCGGTCCAGCGCGTACCAGTCGGGAAGCGCACTCCCCTGGATGACCGAGTAGCTCGCGACCCCCTCGACTCCGTGGCGGCTCAATTCGCTCACCAGGGTGTCCTCGTACACCACGCGGCTCGACTGTTTCGGGGAGAACCCGACCACCAGCACCTTGTGGATCCCTTCGCCGCGCAGCGACGGGTTGCGCCAGGTATCGACCATCGAGACCGAAGCACAGGAGCAAAGCATGGCGGTAAGGCAAATAAGGACGGCTATCCTGAACAGGTTACGCATGTGACACCTCCGACAACAGGCTGAAGTTGCGTGATTACGGCGGCTCATCAGGTGCCCGGGCAGAAGACCCGAATACTTATACCAAGTTGCCGCGGGTTGGCAATCGTATATACTGGGTGGGTCTCTCGGCCGAAAGCCCGGACCCGGGGCCACATCCACTAAATCAGGAGGCAAGGCGATGGAAAATTACAAACGCGTTCTCGTGGTAAACAGGATGAGTGAGTACTGTCGGGATGCGGTCCAGGCAGGGATCTCGATCGCCAGGAAGTACGGCTCGGAGCTCATGGTTCTGCATATCGCCACCAACCCGGAGGGGACCATGAGCATGGCGGGGGGTGCGCTGAACGCCCCGAGTGCCATTCCGGACGAGGTGAAGAACTACGCGAGCATTCAGGAGCGGGCAAAGGAAGAGCTTGAGCAGATGATCGGACAGGAAATCCGGGCCGGGCTGCCGATCAAGGTGATCATCAAGGAAGGCAAACCGGTAGACGAGATCGTGCAGACGGTGAAAGACGAGCGGATCGACCTGATGGTACTCCTTTCCCACGAGGAGGGACGCATAGAGCACATGCTCTTCGGAAGGGACAACGACGCCGTCCTGCGCAGGATGCCTTGCAGCATCCTGCTCATAAAGCGCGAGCCCGAATCGGTGGAGTGGTAGTCGCGGAGGCAACGGGAGAATGCCCATGCAGAGATGGATCTGTACCATCTGTCAGTACGTCTACGATCCTGCCGAAGGTGATCCTGTCAACGATGTCCCGCCGGACGTATCCTTCGAGGAACTGCTCCCTGACTGGCACTGCCCGGTATGCGAGGCGGCCAAGAGCTTTTTCGAACCCCTGGCGGAAGAACCACACTGACAAAGAAAACGGAGCGTCTGGACGAACAACCTGCGGAGCAGGTCTTATGACCTGCTCTTCTTTTTGAGACCTGTTTCGCTGCGGCGTGACGGTCTCACAGTGGGCTGCTCCTGGAACCGCTCAGACTCCGGATGTTTGCAGACTACGTCATAGCCGACCGGCAGGGCGTAGCCGCACTCGGCCTCGTCAAGGCAGCAATAATAAAGCTCCTTGCCGAGACCGGGCATTACGGCGCCGACACTGCTGGTCCTGCAGTCGCCGTAGCAGTCACCTCTTTTTCGGCATCGACTTTTGACAATGGCCATGGCACCCTCTCCTGGTTGCATAGTGCGGGAGAGTATAATAAAAAATCTTTAACTGTAAACCCGGTCTGTAAAAAAGCCCGGGAAGAGTGCACGGCACCGGAACCACACCAGATGACCATCCTGCAGGCCAACGAGATCACAAAGCAGTACCGCATCGGCAACCGGGACATCACCGTCCTCGACAGCGTCACCCTGGAGGTAGCCCAAGGAGAATTCCTGGTGGTTAAGGGTGAGAGCGGCAGCGGCAAGTCGACGCTCCTCACCATCCTCTCCGGCCTGGACCGCCCGGACCGCGGGCGCATCTCCATCGAGGGGCGCGACATCACCGACCTGGAGGAAGATGCCCTCGCTCCGCTAAGAAACAGCACCTTCGGCTTCGTGTTCCAGTCCTTCCACCTGGTCCCCTCACTTAGCGCGCTGGAAAACGTCATGTTCCCGGCCGAGCTCAAGGGGGACAAGGCGGCGCGCACCAAGGCTCTTGCCCTTTTGGACCGGGTAGGCCTTTCTCACCGGGTCGCCAGTTTCCCGCACCAGCTCTCGGGAGGGGAGAAGCAGCGCTGCGCCATCTGCCGGGCGCTGATCAACGACCCGCGCATCATCTTCGCCGACGAACCGACCGGCAACCTCGATTCGGTGAACGGCGAGGCGATCCTCGCCCTGCTGCTGGAACTTCAGCGCGAGCACGGCACCACCATGATCCTCGTCACCCACAGCCCGGAAATAGCCGGGAGTGCCGACCGGGTCATCACGCTTAAAGACGGCCGGATCGTCACGGGCGCCGACCATGGTTAACACCCGCTTCATCCTGCGCCAGATGACCGGCGCGAAACGCCAGTGCGCGGTCTTCATCCTCTGCGTCGCCCTCTCCATGGTCACCCTCGTCTCCTTAGGCAGCTTCAGGGAAAGCGTTGACCGCTCGCTCTTACGCGACGCCCAGTCGCTGCACGCAGGCGACATCATCGTCAGATCCCACGCCCCCCTACCCGCTCCGCTCGAGAATGAAATCGCGCGGCTCGTCCGGACAGGCGAAGTAAAAACTGCCCGCTACTGGGACTTTTACACGGTGGTCCAGAAAGCAAAGGATGAAGGATCGCTGCTGTGCGATCTGAAAGTGGCGGAGCCCGCGTACCCCTTTTACGGGCAGGTGACGCTTCGCTCCGGCCGCCCCCTCAAAGAGGTGCTGAAAGCCGGGAGCGTGGTCGTCGAGCAGCAGTTCCTGGACCGTTTGCGGGTGCGCGTCGGGGATGCCGTGAAGGTGGGCAACGCGACGCTCGTCGTGCGCGACGTGGTGCTCGCCGAACCGGACCGGCCGGTGAACTTCTTCTCGCTTGGTCCGCGTGTTTTCGTCGCCGCTGCCGATCGTGAGGCGCTCGGATTGATCGGGCTTGGCAGCCGGGTCGATCACGTGACCCTTTTGCAGCTTCCGGACCAGGGAAAGCTCGATGCGACGGCAGAGCGTCTGGGCAAACTGGCCGACCAGTCGCGGGTGCGCGTGGAGACCTACCGGAACGCCGGTTCGCGGGTGAAGCGCTTCTTCGACAACCTCCTTTTCTTCCTGAACCTGAGCGGCATCTTCACCCTGCTCCTCTCCGGCTTCGGGATCCAGAGCACGCTTTTCGCGCTACTGAAGGAACAAGAGAAGACCATCGCGGTGATGAAGGCCCTGGGGGCCGGGAGCCGCTTCATCATCGGCCATTTCCTCGCCCTGACCCTAGCGCTCGGCCTCATCGGGACGCTGCTGGGGCTAGGGGGCAGCGTATTCCTGCAGCACCTCCTTCCCGCACTGTTCAGCGGCCTCATCCCGGCGCGGGTGACGCTGCAGATCTCGTCCAACGCCGTCTGGCAGGGGATGTCCATCGGTCTCATGGCGGTATTGCTCTTCACCGCCCTCCCCCTGTACCGCCTGAAGGAAGTGAAGCCACGCGCCATCTTCGGCCAGGAGGAGACGACCGCCCTCTGGAGCCGTTCCACCTGGCTCATCGCCGGTGCGGGAACCATCTTCTTCCTCGGCATGGTGCTGTTGCGGCTGCGCGACCTGAAGACGGGTCTCTACTTCATGGCTGCGCTGGTGCTCCTCATTCTCGTTTCCTACCTGCTTGCCCGTCTGGCGCTGCACCTTCTCAGAAGGAGCGCTCCCGGAAATCTCGTGCTGCGGCAGGCGTTGAAGGGGCTTTTCCGGCCGCACAACGCGACCCTATCCATCATGGTGACGCTATCGGCGGCGCTTGGGGTCATCTTCTCGATCACCCTGGTGGAGAAGAACCTCGACACCTCCTTCATCGAATCGTTTCCCCCAGGGGCGCCAAACGTCTTCCTGATCGACATCCAGCCCGGACAGAAGGAAGAGGTCGCCGGTCTCCTCGGCCCGGGCGCCACTTACTACCCCATCGTCAAGGGGACGGTAAGCGCCATCAACGGAGCGGTCATCGATCCGGAAAAGGAGCGGCAGTCGCGGGGAGACAACCTCGGCCGCGAGATGAACCTGACCTACCGGAACGGGCTTATCACCGATGAAATGATCGTTTCCGGTATGACCCTCTTCAGGAAAGACTGGGGCGACGCCCTGCAGGTCTCCGTGCTGGACACGGTGCTCAAGATGCACGAGATGAAGGTGGGCGACAGCATCACCTTCCGGATCCAGGGGGTGCCGATGACCGCACGGGTTGCCAGCATCAGGACCCGCACCAGCAGCGGCTTCACCCCGTTTTTTTATTTCGTCTTTCCCGAGCAGGCGCTCTCCGACGCGCCGCACACAATCTTCGCCGCGGTGCGCGTGGACAAACGGAAGATTTCAGCGTTGCAGAACCAGGTGGTGGCACGTTTTCCCAACGTCAACGTGATCGATCTCACCGAAACCGCCCAGCTCTTCGGCAGGATCATGGGGAAGTTCTCCACCATCGTCCGTTTTTTCACCTCGTTCAGCATCGTCGCCGGGGTGCTTATCGTGGTAGGATCGGTTTTCGCCACACGATATGCGCGCATACAGGAAGCCGTTTATTTCACCGTTTTGGGAGCAAGGAGGCGGTTCGTGCTCGGCGTATTTGCCGTGGAGAACCTCGTGATCGGCAGTGTAAGCGGGTTCATCGCCCTGTTGATGTCCCAGGTTGCGAGCCGGCTGATCTGCACGAAGGGGCTGGACATGACCTATGCCCCCTACCCCGTCGACAGCCTCTTGTTGGTGGTCGCGACCACCGCGCTGGTAGAGCTGGTCGCCTTATCAGTGACCATCCCCCTGGTCCGTCAAAAGCCGGTAATCTTCCTCCGCGAGCAAACCGATGAATAGTCGTTCAAAAGCTTTCCCATAATTCCCAGGCCTCCCATCATTCCCATAATTCCCATCCAATCTTTCAAAGGAGCCTCCATGCCCCCCTCCCGCAAGCTTCTCACCCTCTTCGCCCTAACCCTCTGCTCGGCCATCACCGCCGGTCCGGCCATCGCCGCCGGTACCGCGAAGCCCGCGACAAGCTCCTCCCAGGGCACCATAGTAGCCTTCGGCGACAGCCTCACGGCCGGCTACGGCGTGGCCGAAAGCGACTCTTACCCAGCACAATTGCAGCGCAAGCTGCACCAGGCCGGGCTTCAATGGACCGTGATCAACGCCGGGATCAGCGGTGAAACAAGCTCCGGAGCGCTTGCCCGCGTCGACTGGGTCATGAAGCTCAAGCCCGACATCGTCATCCTGGAAACCGGCGCCAACGACGGCTTGCGCGGTCAGGACCCGGAGCTCACCCGGAAGAACCTCGACAGCATCATCACAAAGCTCCAGTCCAAAAACGTGGTCGTAGTACTCGCCGGAATGCGCATGCTGAAAAACCTGGGTCCTGCCTACACGAGCAAGTTCGCCGAGGTGTACCGCCGCGTCGCCAAGGAGCACAAGACCATCCTGATCCCGTTTTTCCTGGACAAGGTCGCCGGCAAGGAAGGTCTCAACCTCTCAGACGGCGTCCATCCGACCGGCAAGGGGTACGCCATCGTAACCGAAACCATCTACCCCTACGTCACCAAGGCGATAAGTCAGAAGACGCGGCGCTGACCATTCGGAAGCGGCTAAAAGTTGTCTGAACCCGCGTCTTCTCTTGCTTTTTCGCTCGATTTAATGTACAGATGCTCTGTTAAACTGGGCATCTTTGCTTACAGTCGGTGGACCAGTCTCTTCAACTCCCGACTCTTGTCCTTCTGCCGATTCATCACCTTAACGCCATCGCAATTCCGCTGCTGATTCGCTGGCAACAGGAGAATCCCGTTTGGATCTATTTTCACTTCAGGGCGATGCGAGCGTTCGCTCTGCCAGACCCGACAGTTTCGAGCCTGACGCTATGAGCCTCCAAGAGGCGCTTCGTGAGATACGCCATCCCCTGTACCTGCAGAAGAAAGACGGTGCCCTCGTTCCCCACCTTGGGGATGCCGCGGGACTGGCTTCCTTCGCCGGATACGCCCCCGCGTGCCTCCCGGAAAACCTGGGCGACCCCTCCTTTTGCCGCGAACTCGGCATCCGCTACCCCTACCTTGGCGGCTCCATGGCCAAGGGGATCAGTTCCGCCGCAATGGCCGAGGAACTTGGGCGCGCCGGCATGCTCGGCTTCTTCGGCGCCGCCGGGCTCCCGATAGCGAAGGTCGCCGAAACGGCAGACCGCCTGAAAGCCTCCCTGGGCGACATCCCGTACGGCTTCAACCTGATCCATTCTCCGCACGAGCCCGAGCTCGAGAAGGAACTGGCCGAGCTTTACATCCGTAAAGGGGTGCGCATCATCGAGGCATCCGCATTCCTAGGCCTCACCCTTCCCCTGGTGCGCTACCGCCTGCACGGCATAAGCCGCGCCGCGGACGGCAGCATCGTCACGCCGAACCGTATCGTCGCCAAGGTGTCGCGTGAAGAACTCGCCGCCAAGTTCTTCGCCCCCGCCCCGGAAAAGCTCCTGCGCGCACTGGTGGAGAACGGCTCCATCACGCCGGAGCAGGCCGAGCTCGCAGCCCACGTCCCCCTCGCCCAAGACGTAACCGCCGAGGCGGATTCCGGCGGGCATACCGACAACCGCCCCGCCATGGCGCTTTTCCCGACCATCCTCTCGCTCGCCGCGCGCCTCGAGCGCCAGTACGGCTACGACTGCAGGCTGCGCGTCGGCCTCGGCGGAGGCATCTCGACCCCGGCCTCCTGCGCCGCAGCGTTCGCCATGGGAGCCGCCTACGTCATGACCGGTTCCGTCAACCAGGCCTGCGTCGAGTCCGGCACCTCCGACACGGTGCGCGCGCTTCTGGCCGGCACCCGCCAGGCCGACGTCACCATGGCCCCCGCTGCCGACATGTTCGAGATGGGGGTCACCGTGCAGGTCCTCAAACGTGGGACCATGTTCCCGATGCGTGCCGCGAAGCTCTACGAGATCTACCGCGCCTACGGCAGCATCGATGAGATCCCGGCCGCGGAACGCGAGAAACTGGAAAAAACCATGTTCCTCGCGCCGCTTGAGGATATCTGGCGCGGCACCCGCGACTACTTCCTGAAGCGCGACCCGTCCCAGGTCGAGCGCAGCGAGCGCGACCCCAAGCACAAGATGGCGCTCGTCTTCCGCTGGTACCTCGGCATGGGCGCCCACTGGGCGAAAGACGGCGTGGAAAACCGCAAGATGGACTACCAGGTTTGGTGCGGCCCCGCCATGGGGGCCTTCAACGAATGGGCCGCGGGCACCTTCCTGGAGACGCCCGCCGAACGTAGGATCGTCACGGTAGCGCTCAACATCCTGCACGGTGCGGCGCACCTCACCCGCGCCAACTTCCTGCGCGCCCAGGGGATCGACCTCAGGCAGGAAGAGATCGCACCGCAACCTCTCGATATCGCACAAATCAAGGAGTACCTTTGTTGAAAACTGATGATCTGAAGCCCGCCACTTCCAGCAACGGAAATCAGCTCGCCATCATAGGCATCGGTTGCCTCTTCCCGAAGGCCGGTGACAAGGACGCCTACTGGGCGAACATCACCGACGGGGTCGACGCGATCACAGAAGTCCCCCCCACACACTGGCCGGTGGACGCCTATTTCGACGAGGACAAGAGGAGCCCGGACCATACCTACGGTCGTCGCGGCGGCTTCCTTTCTCCGGTCGATTTCAACCCGATGGAGTTCAACATCCCTCCCAACGTGCTCGAGGCGATCGACACCTCGCAGCTTCTGGGTCTCATCGCGGCCGGCCAGGCTCTAAAGGACGCGGGTTACGGCCCGGAGCGCGCCTGGGACAAGAGTAACGTTTCCGTCATCCTCGGGGTCACCGGTACGCTGGAGCTGGTCATCCCGCTGGGAGCACGGCTCGGGCACCCGATCTGGCGCTCCGCCCTTAAGGACGCGGGTGTGGACGAAGAAACCGCCAAGGACGTGGTCGAGCGCATCTCCGACTCCTACGTCTCCTGGCAGGAAAACTCCTTCCCGGGGCTTCTCGGCAACGTCGTCGCAGGCAGGATCAGCAAACAGTACGACCTGGGTGGAACGAACTGCGTCGTCGACGCCGCCTGCGCCAGTTCCTTAAGCGCGCTGCATCTCGCTTCCATGGAGCTGAACTCCGGTAAATCCGACATCGTCGTGACCGGTGGTATCGACACCTTCAACGACATCTTCATGTACATGTGCTTCAGCAAGACCCCCGCACTCTCCCCCAGCGGTAACGCGAAACCCTTCGACGTCTCCGCGGACGGGACCATCCTAGGCGAGGGACTCGGCCTCGTGGTGCTGAAGCGGCTTGCCGACGCCGAGCGCGACGGCGACAGGATCTATGCAGTCGTCCGCGGCGTAGGCTCCTCCAGCGACGGCAAGGGAGACGCGATCTACGCGCCGAGCGCCGCAGGGCAGAAGAAAGCGCTTCTCGACGCCTACAAAAACGCCGACGTCACGCCGGAGAGCATCGGGCTCCTGGAAGCGCACGGCACCGGCACCAAAGTGGGCGACGCGGTAGAAGTGAGCGCGCTGCGCGAGGTGTACGGGAAGTCTGATGCGCCGTGGTGCGCCCTGGGTTCGGTGAAGTCGCAGATCGGCCACGCCAAGGCTGCGGCGGGCTCCGCAGGCCTCATCAAGGCCGCCCTCGCCCTACACAACAAGGTGATCCCCCCCACCATCAAGGTGCAGACTCCGCAGAAAGAGGTGGTGGCCGACAACTCTCCGTTCTATCTCCCGGCGGCCAAGCGTCCCTGGTTCCCGCGTCCCGACGCGCCGCGCCGCGCCGGCGTCTCTGCATTCGGCTTCGGCGGATCGAACTTCCATGTCGTGCTCGAGGAGTACCGTCCGGAGAAAGAGGCGGCCGACTGGGACGGCAACACCCAGATCATTACCCTTGCCGGCGCTGACGCGGCCGCCATCACGGCACAGCTCGACACCGTCCCGGCAGGGAGCGCGGAAGCCCCTTCGGCATGGACCGCGGTGAGGGATTTCGCCCTCGCCTCCCGTTCCTCGTTCGACGCCAAGGCACCTTGCCGCCTCGCGCTCGTTGTGGAACACGACAAGACGAACATGGCCGCTCTGGTTAAGAACGCCCGAGCCATGCTGGCAAAGAACGACAAGTCGGCCTGGCAGACCCCAGACGGCGCCTATTTCGCCTGCGGTGGCGTACCCGGCAAGCTCGGCGTCCTCTTCCCGGGGCAGGGTTCGCAGTACAACGGGATGCTGAACGATCTCGCCTGCAGTTTCCCGCAGGTGCTCGACGCCCTCGTCACAGCCGATGCAGGTTTCCTCTCCGAAACCGGGTCGCGGCTATCCGACCTCATCTATCCGCCGTCCGCCTATGACGAGGCAACACGCGTGGGCCAGGAAGAAGCGCTTCGCGCCACCCAGGCCGCACAGCCCGCCATTGGTGCGACGAGCCTCGGTGCGCTGCGTCTGCTCCAGGCCTTCAGCGTCGCCCCGGAAGCGGTCGCCGGTCACAGCTACGGCGAACTGACCGCGCTCTGCGCCGCCGGAAGGCTCGACGAAGGCGCCTTCCACGAGCTCTCCCGCCTGCGCGGCAAGCTCATGGGCGCAGGCGACGGGGACAAGGGGAGCATGCTGGCCGTCTCCGCACCGCTCGCGAAGATTGCCGAGGTGGTAGCAGCCGAGAAGCTCGACCTGGTGATCGCCAACAAGAACGCCCCGACCCAGGCCGTCCTTTCCGGCGCCACCGCCGAGATCAAGCGCGCCGTCGCCATCTTCAAGGAGCGCGGGCTCACCTGCAAGGAACTGCCGGTAGCGGCAGCGTTCCACAGCTCGCTCGTCGCCGACGCGTCGAAGCCGTTCCTAACCGCTCTTGAAAAGATCGACATGCCGCAGGGCCGGATCCCGGTCTACGCCAACACCACCGCCGCCCTCTACCCGGCCGACACGGCCCAGGCGAAGGCGCAGCTTGCCGCGCAACTGGCCAAACCGGTCGAGTTCGTAGCGGAGATCGAGGCTATGTACGCGGCAGGTGTCACCACCTTCGTCGAAGTCGGCCCCGGCAACAGGCTTACCGGTCTCACCCAGGCGATCCTCTCCGAGCGTCCGCACCTCGCGGTAGCCCTCGACGCCTCTTCCGGCAAGCGTTCCGGCATCGCCGATCTTGCCCGCGTGCTGGCTCAGTTGAGCGTGCTCGGCTACGGCGTCAACCTCGCCCTCTGGGACGAAGGCCACCGCCCTGCCCCCGTCACCGGCAAGAAACCGGCCCTCAGCATCCCGATCAGCGGCGCGAACTACGTGAAACCGAAGCAGAAGAAACCGCCGGTTCCGCCCAAGCCTGTCGCGGCGTCCGTTGCCCCGTTCCAGGCGGTTCCCGCAAATACAAGCCAGGCCGCCGCTCCGGTTCAGCATGCGGCGCAGCGTCCCCAGGCGCCCCAGCAGGTTGCGGCACCGGTAGCGCCCGTGGCGCAGCAGAGCTTTGCGCCCGTACAGGCAGCAGGCCAGGAGTCGCTCAGCGAGTCGTTGCGTCTGGCACGTGAAGGGATGGCGGTACTGCAGAAGATGCAGGAAGACACCGCCCAGTTGCACCGACGTTTCCTCGAGGGGCAGGAAGTCGCTGCCAAAACCTTCCAGTCACTTCTCGAGCAGCAACAACAGCTCGTCATGGGCGGCATGAGAGCCCCTTCAGCTACCGTCGCGCCTCAAGTTACGCCCGCAGCACCGGTACAAGCCGCAGCATTTGTCGCGCCCGCACCCGCCTATACCCCGGCAGCCGTCGCCCAACCCGTGCCGTCGGCACCTGCCGCTGCACCGGCAGCAGTCTCGCGGCCCGCGGCAGCTATTCAGGCAGCGTCCGTCGCGGCACAGGCAGCACCCGTAGCATCTGCCAAGCCCGCTGCCGACAATGAGCACATCACCCAGGCCCTGCTTACCGTGATCGCCGAAAAAACCGGCTATCCCGTCGAGATGCTGGAACTCGACATGGGCATGGATTCCGATCTCGGCATCGACAGCATCAAGCGCGTTGAGATCCTGTCCGCGCTGCAAGAGCGTCTGCCCGGCAGCCCCGTGATCGGCCCCGAGCATCTAGGCACCCTGCGCACCTTGGGCGACATCGCCGGCCACCTCACTGCAGGTTCCGCAGCCGCAGCCCCGGTTGCAGCACCCGCTGCCACCGCGCCTAGCGCAGCAGCGTCCACCGCTGGTGCCGCCAAAGTCACCGAGACCCTTCTCTCCGTGGTGAGCGAAAAAACCGGCTATCCGATGGAAATGCTCGAACTCGACATGGGGATGGACTCCGACCTCGGCATCGACAGCATCAAGCGTGTAGAGATCCTTTCCACCCTGCAGGAGCGTCTCCCCGGCGCCCCGGTGATCGGCCCCGAGCACTTAGGTACCCTGCGCACCCTGGGCGACATCGCCGGTCACCTCGCCGAAGGCGTCGCCTCAGCGCCCGCAGTAGCGGTTGCCGCGTCGACCGGGTCCATCGCGTCCACAACGCCCAGCGCGTCGACCACCAGTGCAGCCCAGGTAACCGAGACCCTCCTCGCGGTAGTGAGCGAGAAAACCGGCTACCCGGCAGAAATGCTCGAACTCACCATGGGCATGGACTCAGACCTCGGCATCGACAGCATCAAGCGCGTAGAGATCCTCTCCACGCTTCAGGAGCGCCTCCCCGAGTGCCCGACCATCGGTCCAGAGCACTTAGGCACCCTGCGCACCTTGGGCGACATCGCCGGTCACCTCGCTGCAGGCGCCGCCTCGGCGGCCCCAGCAACAGTTGCCGCGCCCGTCGGGGCCGTCGCGTCCACAACGTCCGCGGTGTCCGCCATCAGCGCCGCCCAGATCACCGAAACCCTCCTCGCGGTAGTGAGCGACAAAACCGGCTACCCCGCCGAAATGCTCGAACTCACCATGGGTATGGACTCCGACCTCGGCATCGACAGCATCAAGCGCGTGGAGATCCTCTCAACCCTGCAGGAGCGCCTCCCCGAGTGCCCGACCATCGGTCCCGAACACCTGGGCACCCTGCGCACCTTGGGCGACATCGCCGGTCACCTCGCCGCAGGCGCCGCCTCAGCGGCTCCAGTAGCAGTTGCCGCACCCCCTGCGTCCACCGGGTCCACGACATCCACCGCGTCTACCATCGACGCCGCCAAGGTCACCGAAACCCTCCTTGCGGTAGTGAGCGATAAAACCGGCTACCCCGCAGAAATGCTCGAACTCACCATGGGCATGGACTCTGACCTCGGCATCGACAGCATCAAGCGCGTGGAGATCCTCTCCACCCTGCAAGAGCGCCTCCCCGAGTGCCCGACCATCGGCCCCGAGCACTTAGGCACCCTGCGCACCTTGGGCGACATCGCCGATTACCTCGCCGCTCCTACTAAAGCTGCCGCCCCCGCCGCTCAGCCCGCGACACCCGCCGCAGAAACAATCCCGGCACCCGTCGCCGAGCCGGTACAGGCCGCACCGCAAAACATCCAGCGCAGCACCGTCGTCCCCATGCTCCTCACCGAGAACGACGATGCCGACACCATCACCCTCGCCAACGACGGCGAAATCTGGGTTACCGACGACGGCTCCGCCTTCGCGGCGGAACTCTGCGGCATCCTGCTCGAGCATGGTTGCTCGGTCCGCAAGGTAAACGCCACACAGGCAGGCCAGATCGCGCCGGCAGGCAAGCTTTCCGGCCTGGTCATCTGCGCTCCGGTAACCGGCACCGACGACCAATTCCTGGAGAACGCCTTCCTCCTCGCGAAAGACGCGGCAGCGGCACTCGTCGAGTCCGCCCAAGCCGAAGGTGCCGTTTTTGTCACCGTCTCCCGCCTTGACGGGGCATTCGGTTTCGGCTCCGACAAACCCCTCAAGGACCCGCTCTCCGGAGGCCTCGCAGGCCTCGCCAAGACCGCCGGTTACGAGTGGCCTGAAGTCTCCTGCAAAGCGATCGACCTCGGAGAGTTCGCACACCCCGCCACAGCGGCCGGTGCCGTCGCCATTGAGATGCTGCGCCGCGGCCCGAGCGAAATCGGCCTCACCCCCGAAGGGCGCTTCGCACTGCAGACCACCGTACTCCCGGCGGCTCCCGCACCGGAGCGCGCGGCTCTCGAAAAGGGCGACGTGGTCGTGATCACCGGCGGCGGACGCGGCGTCACCGCGGTATCCGCCCTGGCACTGGCAAACGAGTACCACCCCTTCTTGGTCCTTTTGGGTCGTTCGCCCGAACCGCAGGAAGAGCCCGCCTATCTCGCAGGCCTCACCGAAGAGGCGGAGATCAAGCGGGCCATCATGCAGAACGCAACCGGCAAGCTGCACCCGCGCGAGATCGAGGAACGCTACCGCTCCGTGGTGGCCGGCCGCGAGCTGCGCGCCACCCTGGAAAGCATCGCCGCCACCGGCGCCCAGGCCATCTACCGCTCGGTCGATATCCGCGACCAGAGCGCCATGGAACTTCTTCTGGGTGAGGTGCGCCGCGCCCACGGCCCGATCCGCGGCATCGTCCACGGCGCCGGGGTCCTCGCCGACCGCCTAATCGTCGACAAAACTGCGGAGCAGTTCGAGCAGGTCTACAGCACCAAGGTGCACGGCCTCCGCTCCCTCCTGCATGCAACCCGCAACGACGAGCTGAAGGCCATCGCCCTCTTCTCCTCCTCGACCGGTCGCTTCGGCCGCGTCGGCCAGGTGGACTACGCGGTGGCCAACGAGGTGCTCAACAAGACCGCCCAGGTCGAAGCGCGTCGCCGCACCGGCTGCCGCTGCGTCAGCATCAACTGGGGTCCCTGGGACGGCGGCATGGTTACCCCTGCCCTCAAGAAGGTGTTCGCTTCCGAAGGGATCGGCGTGATCGGTCTCACCGAGGGGGGCTCCTTCCTGGCCCGCGAGATCGCAGCCAACGACGCGCCGGTGGAAATCGTCGCCATCGCCGACCTTCCGGAGCAGGCAAGCGTCACGCCCCCCGCACAGACAAGGGCACAGAACCTCTCCGAGGCCTTCGCGCTCACCCTCACCGTGCCCGAGTACCCTTTCCTGCGCTCCCACGTGCTCGACGGCAAGGCGGTCCTCCCCATGGCGGTGATCGTCGAGTGGCTCGCCCATGGCGCGCTGCACGGCAACCCGGGCTTCCGCTTCCACGGCTTCAACGACCTGCGCATCTGCAAAGGGGTCGTCTTCGAGGACAACACCCCCTTCACGGTGAACGTGATGGCCGGGCGCGCCGAGAAACGCGAGTCCTTCTGGCTCGTCCCCGTCGAGCTCTGCAGCCCGGGTGTGAACGGCAAGACCGTACTCCACGCCCGCGCCGAGATCGTCCTCGCGACGAAACACCCGGAGGGTATCCGCTCCATCACCGAGATCCCGAGCACCACCTATCAGCCGCTCGAAGGGGTGATCTACAACAACGAGCGCCTCTTCCACGGCCCCGACCTGCACGGCATTGAGCAGGTGGTCGGCTGCTCCGCGAAGGGAATCGCCGCTACGGTGAAGGGAGCCCCGGCACCCGGGAAATGGATCAGGCGACCGCTGCGAAGCGCCTGGATCACCGATCCGCTCGTTCTCGACAGCGCCTTCCAGTTGATGATCCTTTGGAGCTTCGAGCGCTTCGGCTCAGGCTCGCTGCCATGCTTCGCGGCACGCTACCGCCAGTTCCAGGAATCTTTCCCGCGTGAAGGGGTGCAGGCGGTGATTCGCGTCACCCAGGAGAGCGCCCACGGCGCCAGCGCCGACATGGAGTTCCTCGACCGCGCCAGCGGCAAACTCGTGGCGCGCCTCGAAGGTTATGAGTGCGTCATCGACCCGTCCCTCAAACAGGCCTTCCAGCGCAACAAGCTGCGCACCGTGACGGTCGTGGGGGCGGCATAGGCATGAAGCAGCAGTCCCCATCCGTAGCAATCGTCGGCATCGGCGGAATATTCCCCGACGCGCCGGAACTGACAGTCTTTTGGGATAATATCCGCAACGGCAAAAGCGCCGCCCGCGAGGTCCCGCAGGGGCGCTGGGCCGTTTCCGCCGATACCGCCTTCGACCCGGAGGCGGGGAAGCCGGACCACGTCTATTCCAGGCGCGGCTGCTTCATCGAGGCGATCCCCCACGCTTCCGAGCTTTCGGGCCTGCAACTGGACCCGAAACTCGCCGACGGGCTTGATCCCGCGTTTCACCTCCTGCTGAACGCCGGGAAAAGGGCCTTCGACAGCGCGGTCACCGCAAAACTCGACCGTTCCCGCATCGGCGTCATCATCGGCAACCTCGCACTGCCCTCCGAATCGTCGGCGCAACTCTCCCGCGCCCTCCTCGGGCGCTCCTTCAAGGAAAAGCTCCTGGGGCACGCGGGCAGCGACCCGATCCCCAACCCGCTGAACCGCTACGTTGCCGGGCTTCCCGCCGGGCTTCTAGCCTCCGCCCTCGGCCTTGGCGGCGGCTGCTGCACCCTGGACGCCGCCTGCGCCTCGTCGCTCTACGCCATCAAGCTCGCCTGCGACGAACTGCTTGCCGGACGCGCCGACGCCATGCTCACCGGCGGCCTCTCACGCCCCGATCCCCTCTTCACCCAGATGGGCTTCTCGCAGTTACGCGCCCTCTCGCGCCGCGGCATCTGCTCGCCGTTCGACGCCTCCGGCGACGGCCTGGTCGTAGGCGAAGGTGCCGGCATCTTCGTCCTGAAGCGGCTCGACGACGCCCTCGCCCAAGGCGACAGGATCTACGGCGTGATCAGGGGGATCGGCCTCTCCAACGACGTCGGGGGAAGCCTGCTCGCCCCGATGGCCGACGGCCAGTTGCGCGCCATGCGTGCGGCCTACGTGAAGGCCGGCTGGACGCCGCAGGACGTCGACCTTATCGAGTGCCACGCTACCGGTACCCCGGTGGGGGACGCAACCGAAGTCGCGAGCCTCAGGGAGCTATGGGGCGAGATCTCGGGGAAGCCGTGCGTGATAGGGTCCGTTAAATCGAACATAGGCCATCTCCTCACCGCCGCCGGTTCCGCAGCGCTCACCAAGGTGCTTCTCGCGATGAACGAGGAGACGCTCCCCCCCACTGCCAACTTCAGCCAGGCGCCAGAAACGTTCCGGCTCGAGGAAAGCCCGTTCCGGGTCCTGACCAAGGCGCAGCCGTGGAAGCGGCGCGCCGACGGCGTACCGCGCCGCGCCGCGGTCTCAGCCTTCGGCTTCGGCGGCATCAACGCCCACCTCCTCGTCGAGGAGTGGCTCCCGGAAAACAAAGCCGCGTCAGCAGTACCCCCGAAGCAGGTTGGAGCGGTGGCCGTGGTCGGCCTCGATGCCCGCTTCGGCAAGTGGCAGGATCTTGCCTCCTTCCGGACCCGCGTGCTCGGCGGCGACGAGGCTTCGAAGCCTTCCCGTCCGACCGACTGGTGGGGTGCCGAAAAGTGCGCCTGGTTCGATCGCGAAAAGTTCAAGGAGACCCCTTTCACCGGCTATTTCCTGGACGAGTTCGCCCAGGGGACGGACCAGTTCCGCATCCCGCCGCGCGAGATGGAGGAGATGCTCCCGCAGCAGCTTCTCATGCTGCAATCGGCGGCGGCCGCGATGAAGGACGCGGGGCTCGACAACAGCGACAACCTGCGCGCCGGCGTCTTCGTCGGCATAGCACTCGACCTGAACAGCACCAACTTCGCCTTCCGCTGGTCCATCGCCGAAAAGGCACGGGAATGGGCGAAAGGGCTTGGCCTGGAACTCTCCGACGCCGAGATTGAGGCGTGGATCGCCGAGCTGCGCGACCAGAGCGGGCCTGCTTTGACGGCGAACCGCACCATGGGCGCCCTCGGGAGCGTGGTGGCGAGCCGCGTCGCGCGCGAGTTCCGCTGCGGCGGCCCGAGCTTCACCATGTCGAGCGAGGAAAGCTCCGGCCTGCGCGCCCTGGAGACCGCGGTACGCCAGCTGCAGTCCGAGGACATCGACCGCGCCATCGTGGGCGCCGTAGACCTCGCGGGCGACCTGAGGGCCGTCATCGCGCAACACCTGAACCGCCCGTACTCCGCCTTCGGGAGCGCCACCCCGTTCGACCAGTCCGCCGACGGCACCGTCATCGGCGAGGGGGCCGCCACCGTGGTCCTCAAGCGACTCGAGGACGCGGAGCGCGACGGCGACCGCATCTACGCCGTAATCGAGGGGGTCGGCGCCGCCAGCGGCGAAGTGATCCTCCCCGGCGCCGACGCCTACCGCCACGCCCTGGAGCGTGCCTACGGCGAAGCAGGTTTGACGCAGCAGAGCGTCGACTTCATCGAGGCCCACGGCAGCGGCTACGCCGGTGAAGACCGCATGGAAGCAGCCGCCCTGAGCGCGTTCTTCGACGAGCCCGGCGCCTTGGCCAAGCCGCGCCGTCTCGCCGTCGCGAGCGTAAAGGGGGACATCGGCCACACCGGCGCCGCCTCCGGCCTCGCCTCGCTCGTGCGCGGCTGCCTCGCCCTCTACCAGGAGATCATCCCCGGTGCCCGCACGGGCGAACGCCCACTGGGCGCCCTCTCCGGCTCCGGCGCCCTCTTCCTCCCCGCCGGGTCGCGCTACTGGCTCAGAAACCGCAGTGAAGGCCCACGCCACGCAGGCGTCAGCGTCTTCGGGGTAGACGGCAGCGTAAGTCACGTGGTGCTGAAGGGTTACGAGAAGGTACCGGAACGCGCCGCACAGGAGCGCGTTGCGCCGCTTGGCGCTTGGGACGAGTTCCTCTTCTGCCTCACCGGTTCCGATCGTCAGGAACTCTCCGAAAGGCTGCAGCAGTTGCGGGAAGCGGTGGAAGCAAAGCCCGCCCCTGACCTCGCCGCCCTCTCCCGGAAGACCTGCTCTGACGCCAAGGACCGCGCCGAGATGCGCCTTGCCGTGGCGCTCGTGGCTCGGAGCGCCTCCGAGCTGGCATCGCTTTGCCTGCAGGGGGAGCGGATGCTTGGTGAAGACGCCGCCTACGCCGACGCGGTGCTGCACCCGTCGCTGCGTGACCGGCTCTTCTTCAGCGCGGACCCGATGGGCGCCGCGTCGAAAATCGGCTTCGTCTATCCCGGTTCCGGGAACCATTTCGTCGGCATGGGGATGGAGCTCTCGGCGCGCTGGCCTGAGGTCTACCGGCGCCAGGACGCGGAGAACCTCTACCTGCGCGACCAGTTCCAGCCAGAGCATTTCTGGAACGGCGCTTCGCTCGAGAGCGTCAATGAAAACCACCTCGCGGTCATCTTCGGCCAGGTGGCGACGGGATGCGCCGTAACCGACGTGGTGCAGCGCTTCGGGATCAAGCCGAACGCGGTGATCAGCTACAGCCTCGGCGAATCGGCCGGCCTCTTCGGCACCCGGACCTGGACCGAGCGCGACCTCATGCTCACCCGCATGAAGGCCTCCACCCTCTTCACCCGCGACCTCGCCGGAGAATGCCGCGCCGCGCGCATGGCGTGGGGCGAGCCCGAGGGGAAGGAGATCAACTGGTGCATCGGCGTCGTCGACGCGCCGGAGCGCGAGGTGCGCCGCGCGCTGAAGAAAACCTCCCGCGTCTACCTCCTCATCGTGAACACGCCGGACGAGTGCGTCATCGGCGGGGACGTCAAGTGGGTGAAGCACCTGGTCGCCATGCTGGGCTGCCGTTTCTTCGCGCTGCAGGGGGTTACCACGGTGCACTGCGAGGTGGCGCGCGAGGTCGGCAACGCCTACCGCGACCTGCACGTATTCAACACCAACCCGCCCGCCGGGGTCACCTTCTACAGCGGCGCAGCCGGCAGCGCCTACCAGGTGAACCGCCGCAGCGCCGCGGAGTCCATCCTGGCCCAGGCGGTCGAGGGGATCGACTACCCTAAGGTGATCGAAGCGGCCTATGCCGAAGGGGTGCGTTATTTCATCGAGATGGGGCCGGGCGCTTCGTGCAGCCGCATGATCGGGCGCATCCTCGGGAACCGCCCCCACGTGGCCCGCTCCGTCTGCCAGCCCGGCACCGACGCCAACTCGGGACTCTTGAGGCTACTGGCGCAGCTAACCGCCGAGAGGGTCCCGGTTGACCTGGAACCGCTCTTCGCCGCGACCGCAACTGCGACCGTCCTGCCGTCCGCGGCGAAAAAAGGGCTCCGCTTCACCACCGGCGGAACCCCGTTCGCACCGACTGCTCCGCAACCTGCTCGACCCGTGCAGCCGCAACCGGCACAGCCGGAGCCGGCGCCTGCCGCCGCGCCGTCCAGCGCCCCGCTTGGTTCAAGCGCCGCGTCCGCCGCAAAAGAGCCGGCTGCGGTTCACGCTTACGGTACGGCGTCACAGATAAAGCAACACACAGATGCGCCGATACTTACCCGGCAAATTCCTTCTAAGCCACAGGCGCTTACACAACCTATACCTGCTGCGCCGATCGCTTCATATGCGGCACAGGCACCGGTAACGGAGTCGCAGATGAGGCAGCCGGAAGCTCAACCAAGGCCCGCCGCGGCGGCCCTTCAACCCGAAGTCGTGCAGGTTACCGAACCGCTGCTGCGCCAGTTCGCCCAGGCGCAGGACGCGGGCCGCCAGGCCCACGAGGCCTACCTGCGTATCGCCGACGATCTCAACCGCTCCATCGCGCAGACCCTAGCGATGCAGTTCTCGCTCCAGCAGCAAATGCTCGCTGCCGGGATTCCGGTAGATGCTGCGACATTCGCAGCCGCGCCGGGTTCGTTGACGCCGGGCCTAGCGGCTCAGCCGTCCACCTCCCCTCTCACCGCACCGGCTCCCTACCCTGGTGCACTCCCGGCCCTATACGACTACGAGGCGTGCCTGGAGTTCGCGGTAGGTTCCGCCGCCAAGATGCTCGGCCCCGAGTTCGCCGAGATCGACAGCTATCCGACCAGGGTAAGACTGCCGGACGTGCCGCTGCAGCTCGTGCACCGCATCGTCGCCCTCGAGGGCGAGCCGAAATCGATGACGCACGGCCGGGTGGTCACCCAGCACGACGTGCACCCCGGCGCCTGGTACCTGGACGGCGGCCGCATCCCGACCTGCATCGCCGTCGAAGCGGGCCAGGCGGACCTGTTCCTTTCCGGCTACCTCGGCATTGACTTCATCACCAAGGGGCTCGCCGTCTACCGGCTCCTCGACGCCGTGGTGACCTTCCACCGCGAACTTCCGGTGCCAGGCGAGACCATCAACTACGACATCCACATCGAGCGTTTCTTCAGGCAGGGGGAAACCTACCTGTTCCGTTTCCACTTCGAGGCAACGGTGAACGGGGAGCCGCTTCTCTCCATGCGCAACGGCTGCGCCGGGTTCTTCACCCAGGAGGAGCTCGACGCCGGCAAAGGGATCGTGCGCGGTGCGGTCGACCTGCGCCCCCGCACCGGGAAGCTCCCCGCTGATTGGCGTTACCTCTTGCCGATGCAGCCCTCTTCCTTCAGCGCGGCGCACTTGGACGCCCTCAGGCGCGGCGACCTTGCCGGCTGCTTCGGGCCGCTCTTCGCCGGTCTGCCGATCAAGCGCCCGCTCACCATCCCCGGGGGACGCATGGAACTCGTGCACCGCGTCACCGAGCTTTCCCCGGACGGCGGACGCTGCGGGCTCGGCTTCATCAGGGCCGAGGCGGACATCCACCCGGACGACTGGTTCATCACCTGCCACTTCGTCGACGACCGCGTCATGCCCGGCACGCTCATGTACGAGTGCTGCATGCATACGCTGCGCATCTTCCTGCTCCGCCTGGGGTGGGTCGCCGAGGCCGATGGCGCGGCATGGCAGCCGGTTCCCGGCGTGGCAAGCCAGCTCTGCTGCCGCGGTCAGGTACTCGAAACGACCAAGGTGGTCACCTACGAGGTGACGGTGCGCGAACTTGGGTACCGCCCCGAGCCCTACGCTATCGTCGACGCGCTCATGTACGCCGACGGCAAGCCGATTGTGGAGATCACCAACATGTCGGCCCGCCTCACCGGCACCGATCAGCAGACGCTGCAGCGTCTCTGGCAAGGGGGAACTCCCGCCGCAGCGCTCCACGCGGCAGCACCGGCGGCGGACTACGACCGCAGACCCGCAATTTACACAAAAGAGCAGATCCTCGCCTACAGTAACGGCAAGCCGTCCGAAGGGTTCGGCGACCGCTACAAGGTGTTCGACAGCGAGAGAAAGATCGCCCGTCTGCCAGGTCCTCCCTTCCAGTTCATGGACCGGGTCACCGCCGTTGCGGGAGAACCGTGGGTGATGGCACCGGGCGCCATGGCCGAGGCACAGTACGACATCCCTGTGGACGAGTGGTACTTCGCGGCCGACCGCCAGCCGCGCATGCCCTTCTGCGTGCTGCTCGAAGCCGCTCTGCAGCCCTGCGGCTGGCTCGCCGCCTACGTTGGCTCCGCGCTCGTGAGCCCGACCGACATCTCCTTTCGCAACCTTGGCGGTACGGCGGTGCAGCACCGCCCGGTCACCCCGCAAAGCGGCACGCTAACCGCCACCGCGAAGCTTACCAAGGCGGCCACCTCGGGCGGCATGATCATCCAGGAGTTCGACTTCTCGGTATCGGACCGTCAGGGCGTCATCTACGAGGGGGAGACCATGTTCGGGTTCTTCGCCAAGGAGGCGCTGGCGAACCAGGTCGGGATACGCGAAGCCGCACCGTACCAGCCCACGGCGGCCGAGGTGTCGCGCGGGCGTTCGCTCCCCTATCCCGAGTCCCACCCCTTCCCGGAGAAGTCGCTCCGCATGATCGACCGGATCGAACTGTACGTCACCGACGGCGGCCCTGCCGGGCTTGGCTACCTGAAGGGGACCAAGAGGGTCGTCGCCGAGGACTGGTACTTCAAGGCGCACTTCTACGAGGACCCGGTCACGCCTGGGTCGCTCGGGCTCGAGTCGTTCCTGCAGCTGGTTAAGTTCGCCGCCGTGCAGCGCTGGGGATGGCACCAGGGGGACACCCTCGCCGCCGTAGCACTCGGGCACAAACACCGCTGGCTCTACCGCGGTCAGGTGGTGCCGACCGACAAGGAAGTCACCGTCCTGGCCTGGATCACCGCAGTCGACGAAGAAAGGCGCATCCTGACTGCCGCCGGTTATCTCTACGTGGACGGCCGCGCCATCTACCAGATGGAAGATTTCACCGTCCAGGTCACGGCTTAACTGCCGTTCAACGTTCAACGTTAGACGTTTTGAATCGCTCCTCCCCCTCCAGGGGAGGGGACGTACAGGGCGAAGGTTTTCCAGATGATGAGTGTGCAGATTTCCTCCGTGCCCTCTGTGGACCTCGGTGTCCTCCGTGTTCCGCTTTTAAAGATTTACAAGCATCCCAACTTAAGGTGATAGATGAAGTATTCCAAGGTATACATCGAATCTTTCGGCTATGAGCTCGCCCCGGTTGTAGTCACTTCCGACGAACTTGAAGCGCGCCTCGAGCCGCTCTACAAGACGCTGCACTTCTCCCCCGGACAACTCCAGGCGCTGACCGGTATCCGTGAACGCCGCTGGTGGGAGCCGGGCTTCCAGCTCTCCAAGGGGGCCATCGCTGCAGGCAAGAAGGCCCTCTCCGCTGCCGGCATCTCCGCCGGCGACCTAGGCGCCCTTCTCTACACCGGGGTCTGCCGCGAGCGCTTCGAACCGGCCACGGCATGCCGCGTCGCGGCAGGGCTGGGCGTGTCCGGAAACGCCGCGGTCTTCGACCTCTCCAACGCCTGCCTTGGCGTCTTGAACGGCATCCTCGAGGTGGCGAACCGCATCGAACTCGGCCAGATCAGGGCGGGCCTCGTGGTCTCCTGCGAGAGCGCGCGCGACATCAACGACATTATGATCAAGAAGATGCTCGAGGATCGCAGCATGGAGAACTTCGCGAGCTCTCTTGCGACCCTCACCGGCGGCTCCGGCGCGGTGGCGGTGCTTCTCACCGACGGCTCCTTCTCCAAATCCGGCCGCAGGAGGCTGCGCGGCGGCATCACCCATGCCGCACCGGAACACCACGCGCTCTGTCTCTGGGGCGTCACACCGGACGGCAAGGGTGGCTACGAGCAGTCCATGAGCACCGACGCGGTAAGCGTGATGAACTACGGCGTCGACCTCGGGCGCCGCACCTGGGAAGAATTCCTCCCCGAGGTGGGTTGGCGCGAGAGCGACGTCGACCGTGTTGTCTGCCACCAGGTCGGGAGCGCGCACCAAAGCGCCATCCTCAAAACGCTCGGCATCCCGCTGCACAAGGACTTCACCACTTACGAATTCCTCGGCAACATGGGGACTGTCTCCCTGCCGCTCACCGCGGCACTGGCCGACGAGCGCGACGTCCTCTCCGCCGGTGACCGGGTCGCCCTTCTCGGAATCGGCAGCGGCCTGAACTGCCTCATGCTGGGGGTCGACTGGTGAGAGACGAAGTGAGCAAGCACTACCCCTTCACCGGCCGCACCCTCAACCTCGACGGACTCTCCTACCACTACCTCGACGAGGGTACCGGCGAGCCGGTGGTCATGGTGCACGGCAACCCGTCGTGGTCCTTCTATTACCGAAACCTCGTCCTCGCGCTCAGGGACCGCTACCGCTGCATCGTTCCGGACCACATCGGCTGCGGCTTCTCGGACAAGCCCGGCGACGACCGCTACGACTACACCCTCTCGCGCCGCATCGACGACCTCGAGCGCCTGATCGACTCCCTCAACCTCGAGGGGAAGATCAACCTCGTGGTGCACGACTGGGGCGGGATGATCGGCATGGGTTACGCGAGCCGCCACCCGGAGCGCATCGGCCGCATCGTCATCCTCAACACGGCGGCCTTCCATCTCCCCAAGGAGAAGACCTTCCCGCTCGGGCTCAAGATCTGCCGCGACACCCTGCTCGGAACCCTGCTCGTGCGCGGCTTCAACGCCTTCAGCGTCGGCGCCTCCATCGTCGGGTGCAAGAAGAACCCGATGTCGAACGAGCTGATGCAGGCGTACCGCGCGCCGTACGACTCCTGGGCGAACCGCATCGCGACGCTGCGCTTCGTGCAGGACATCCCACTCGCACCCGGCGACCGCAACTACGCGCTCGTGAGCGAGATCGCGGACGGCCTGCCGCGCTTCGCCGACATCCCGATGGCGATCTTCTGGGGTGAGCTAGATTTCGTCTTCGACACGACCTTCCTGGCCGAGTGGCAGCGCCGTTTTCCGAAAGCCGAGTTACACAGCTACCCCGACGCCGGACACTACATCCTCGAAGACATGAAGGATGAGGTGGTGCCGCTCATCGCCGACTTCCTGAAACGCACCTGACCCGGAGAGCACCTGAGACCATGGCAGAGACCGAACTCGTCAATATCGCCGCGCACCTGCCGGAGATGTCCCGCCGCCAGCCCGATACCAGGGCGATCATCTTTCCGAAGGGAAAGCGCAGCCTTTCCTTCTCGGAGCTGAACCGGCTGAGCGACCGGATCGCACGCGGTCTGCTCGAAAACGGCATCTGCCGCGGCGTGCGCACCGTGCTCATGGTGACGCCAAGCCCAGAGTTTTTCGCCCTCACCTTCGCCCTCTTCAAGGTGGGCGCGGTGCCGGTGCTCATCGACCCGGGGCTGGGGATCAAGAACCTCAAGCAGTGCTTCGCCGAGGCGCAGCCGCACGCCTTCATCGGCATCCCGAAGGCGCACGTTGCCCGAAAACTCTTCTCCTGGGGCAAGGAAACCATCCGCACCTGCATCACCGTCGGGCCGCGCCTCTTCTGGGAGGGGACCACGCTCGCCGCCATCATCGAGGGACAAAAGGACGATTCCCCCTTCACCCTGGCGCCGACCATGAAAGAGGACGTCGCCGCGATCCTCTTCACGAGCGGCAGCACCGGCGTCCCCAAGGGGGCCGTCTACAGCCACGGCAACTTCGCCGCCCAGGTGCAGGCGCTCAAACAGGTCTACGGCATCGAGCCGGGCGAGATCGACCTGCCGACCTTCCCACTCTTCGCCCTCTTCGCCCCAGCACTCGGCATGACCGCGGTGATCCCGGAGATGGACTTCACCCGCCCCGGTTCCGTCAATCCGAGAAAGATCGTGGGACCGATCAACGAGTACGGCGTGACCACCATGTTCGGCTCCCCGGCCCTCATCAACCGCGTCGGACGCTACGGCGTCGAGCACGGGGTGAAGCTGCCGACCCTGCGCCGCGCCATCTCTGCAGGAGCACCGGTTCCCGCCTCGGTACTCGAGCGCTTCACCAGCATGCTGAACCCGGGCGTCCAGGTCTTCACCCCCTACGGCGCCACCGAGGCGCTCCCGGTCTGCTCCATCGGCAGCAGGGAGATTCTCGAGGAGACGCGCCAGATCACCGATGCAGGGGGCGGGGTCTGCGTGGGACGTCCGGTCGAGGGTATCCGCCTCGAGATCGTCCAGATCACCGACAACCCGATCTGCGGCTGGGACGAATCGCTGCGCGTGCCAACCGGGACGATCGGTGAGATCGTCGTGCAGGGCGAACAGGTGACGCGCGGCTACTACAACCGCCCGGAATCTGACCACATCTCGAAGATTGCCGACCCGGCCACCGATTCCTTCTTCCACCGCATGGGGGATCTGGGCGGGATGGACGAGGAGGGACGTGTCTGGTTCTGCGGCCGCAAGGCGCACCGCGTCGAGACCGAAACCGGCCCCATCTACACCATCCCATGCGAGGCGGTCTTCAACACGCACCCGGCCGTCTTCAGGAGCGCGCTCGTCGGCGTGGGCGAGCCCGGCAGCCAGCGTCCGGTCATCTGTATCGAGCTTGAGAAAGGGCTCCAGGTCGACCAGGAAAAGGTGCGCAAGGAGCTCGAGGAGCTTGCGCAGGAACACATCCACACGAGCTCCATCGACACCTTCCTCTTCCACCCCGCCTTCCCGGTGGACATCCGACACAACGCGAAGATCTTCCGCGAGAAGCTCGCGGTCTGGGCCGCTTTGAGGCTTAAATGCGCGCATTAGTCACCGGCGGAGGCGGGTTTCTCGGCTCGGCCATCGTTCGGCAACTGCGCGCCCGCGGCGACGAGGTGATCAGCTTCTCGCGTGGCGACTATCCCGAGCTCGCTGAGCTGGGCGTCGAGCAGCGTCACGGCGATTTGGCCGACGCGCAGGCCGTTTTGCAGGCCGCCGCCGGGTGCGACATCGTCTTCCACGTAGCCGCCAAGGCCGGGATCTGGGGCAATTTCGACGAATATTTCCGCGCCAATGTGACCGGGACGGAGAACGTCATCGCCGCCTGCCGCGCGCTCGGCATCAGGCGCCTTGTCTACACCAGCTCGCCGAGCGTGGTCTTCGACGGCTCGGACGTCGAGGGTGCGGACGAAGCGCTCCCCTACCCCGCCCACTTCGAGGCCCCCTACCCTCAGACCAAGGCGCTCGCCGAGAGAGCCGTGCTGGCCGCCAACTCCCCTGAACTAGCGACCGTCTCTTTGCGCCCGCACCTGATCTGGGGCCCCGGCGACAACCATCTTGTGCCCCGCATCGTTGCCAAGGGGCGCGCAGGCGCCCTCCGGCGCATCGGCAAGAGGCCCTGCCTCGTAGACACCGTCTTCGTTGAGAACGCAGCCGAGGCGCACCTGAACGCCGCCGACCGCCTCGCCCCCGGCGCTCCCCTCTCAGGAAAGGCCTATTTCATCTCCAACGGCGAACCGATCCCGCTTTGGGACATGGTGAACCGCATCCTCGACGCCGCAGGCGTCCCCCCGGTGACCCGCACCATACCTTCCGCCGTGGCCTACGCGGCTGGTGTTGTCTGCGAGTTCCTCTGGAAAAACCTGAAGCTCTCCGGTGAACCACCCATGACCCGGTTCGTCGCGAAGGAACTCACCACCGCGCACTGGTTCGACATCTCCGCCGCACGCAGGGATCTTGGCTACGTCCCGCGCGTGAGCATCGACGAGGGAATGGAGCTTCTGCGCCGCTCCTTCGGGAGCGGACGGTGAGAGAGGTAGCGGGACTGGAAGGCGCGGAGGTAAGCTACCGTCTTCTTTCCCTCGAACGCACGGCGGCCGAGCGGGCGCGTCTGGAAAGCTTTCTGTCCGATGCGGAGTTGCGCCGCGGTTCGAGGCTTCTGGACACTGTAAAACGTGATGAGTTCATGGTCGGGCGCGGCTTGGTCCGGGAAGTGCTTGCGGAGCTTCTGTGCGTGGAGCCGCGTGCAGTCGAGTTTTGCGAAGGAGAGTTCGGGAAGCCGTACCTGCGCGGGCAGGAGGAGCTTCAAGACGGGCTGCGCTTCAACGCTTCGCACTCAGGTGGAAAGCTGCTTTTAGCGGCAACTCGCAGCTGCGAGATCGGCGTCGACCTGGAAGAGATCAGGGAGGATCTGGCGTTTCGCCCTATGGCGGAGCGCTATTTTTCTTTGCGGGAGAAAGAGGAGCTTTTTGGGCTGGACCCCGCGGAGCAGTTGGAGGCCTTCTACCGCTGCTGGACCAGGAAGGAAGCGTACATGAAGGGGACTGGAAGCGGCTTTTCGCAGCCTTCCACCGGTTTCGACGTCTCGCTTCTTCCCGGCGCGCCGCCGGCCCTGCTGGGGCATCGTGGGGATCCGGGAGAGGTTCAAAGATGGAGCATCGTCGATCTCGACGCCGGTCCCGGCTACTGCGCCGCGCTGGCGGTCTTTTCTCCTTCCCCCTCTACTTCATCCTGAACGCCCGGTACGCATCCATGTGGCTCTTGTACTTGGTGAGGCTCACCTCGCTGTTCAGCCACGCGTAGATGATCGCGTTGGTCTCCTTGTCCCACTTGAAGAAGAGCCGGTGCTCCTTGGTCGGCTTCGCCCTGCGCCACTGCCGGTAGGCATGCCCCTCCGCCTCACCCTGGTAATATGAGGCGTGCTGCGGGTCCGCCGGTATCTCGTCCTTGATCGCCCGATAGACCCGCGCCAGAAGCTTCGCCTGCGGCGAATTCATGTACGTTTGCGGGTTCCTCTCCCGCTCCTTCGCCACCACGTTTATCAGCTCATCCAGCACCTGCTCGAACGCGGCGTGAAACCGGATGCGCGACTCGTTGCTCACCATGTCAGACCTCCACGCCCCGCACCAGTTCCTCGATCAGCTTCATCTTGTCCGGGTCCGGCACCTTAATGTTGTCGGCGCTGCCGGCCAGCTCACGCTCCATGTAGTCATAGAGCTCGTATATGGTCCCGTTCTCGACGGAGAAGGAGAAGACATCGAAAATGCGGGGATGACAGGCAACGGTCGCGAGCCTCTCGGCGATCAGATCCTCGTAATAGGTGGCGACCAGGTTGTCCGGAAGCACGAATCGATAATGAATGAAGGAGGAAGCCCTGCCGGTGACCAGTTCGTAACGGTAGCTGGACAGGATCACGTCGGTCTCTGAAAATGCTGCGCCTATCGCTGCCAAAACGACCTTGAGGTCCTGTTCCGCGAGCCCTTGGGCGGCTAGTATCGCCGTCACCCTCTCGAAGTCACCCTGCCTAGGGTGGTGCACCCCCTCGTGGCTTTCCTGCCACTGGGAGAGGAGCTTGTTCAAGAGGGAAAAGCGGCCGGTGAGCGGTGCGATTCCGATCGCCGCGTTCAGAAGCTTCTGGTCTTTCGGCGCACGGTCGAGCGCTAACAGGGTGTACTTGGCAGACTCGTTCCACAGGCAGGACGTTTCGAGGGAGAAGGCGTAATACATGAGGCCCAGGTGGGACGGGGAAAGCTCGATAGCCTGGGCGTATTCGGCCGTCATCGCCTCGATGTTATGTTCGAGACAGGCAACCATGCCGAGGAGGGCATGCGCCGAGACCGGGTCCTTCTTGAGCAGGGAATGCGCCGCCTTCCGATACCGGGCAAGCTTCAGCCCTTGGGTGACGTCCCGACGGGTGAAGCCCCCCAGCTCGCGGAGCAACTGGGCAAAATCAGGCTGTTTCCAGAAGAGCATGTAGAACTCAGGAAAGCTCGGTGCCGCAGAAACGGCACGAGGTCTCGCGCCATTTGGAGAACTCGCGGCACTTCGGGCACTGGCGATAGTGCCCGTCTACCGGGCGCAGCGGGCGCTGGAAGAAGGTCACCATCACGGTGGGGGGAAAGCAGAAGTTAAGCAGGAACCACAGAAGGGGGTTTCTCCCCTTGGTGTAGGCGACCCAGGCACCGATAAGCCCGGGCAACAGGAAAAAGACGCCGATGTAGCCCCACTCCATGATCTCTTTAGGCATGTCTGCTCCGTATGGTGGCCGCCTTTCCGTACCGGCGGCGTCAGGTCTTTGGTTCGGTCCTGGTGATGGTGCTGCGCACGTCGAGACCGAGCAGCCTGGACGCTTCGTGCATCGCGTTCAGGTAACGCTCCTTGAAGTGCGGCAGAGTCTCGGCGGGGTCCTCTTCGTCATCCCAGGGAAGCTTGGTGCGGGCAAGCAGTATGAGGATCTCCTCAAGGGCATCCCTTTGCTCTCTCAGCTCACGGATCTCCTGCAGTGCCTCCTGCAACAACTCCGTCTCTGCGCTTTGACTTTCGATCGCCGACTGCAGCTTCTGTAGTATATCGGTCATGGATCGCTCCTCTTGAGTGGAGGCATCCTAGCAGCGTGCCGTATACGAGTCAACAGCCTTTATCTGCACACGGGGCTGCTGTTTTCACAGCTTAATGGGTCTTTCCACGCATAATAAGAGCGTTTCTTTTAATTGCCAAACCGCGATAAAGGTTCTATGCTCTCCCATCGCAGTCACCACTACACAGATAAAAGGACGATTACATGAACAGGTTCGCAACGTTACTCATCGGCTCCGCCCTCAGCTCGCTTGTCGCCGCCTATGGTTTCGCCGCCGAGTCCGCACCTGAAGCGGCAAAGCCCGCTGCAACACCTGCCGCTCCGGCCGCCGTCGCTCCTGCCGCTCCCGCAGCATCTGTCGATGCCCCCCTGGCAGCAATCAAAATCGGCTTCGTCGACATGAGCAAGATCGCAGAGGAAAGTGCAGAGGGAAAAGCCGCCACCAACGCGTTGAAGACGAAGTCCGAGAAGCTCCGTAAGAAGATCGAGGCTCAGCAGAAGCAGTTGGAGAAGCAGAAAGAGGCCATCCAGGCGAAGCTTCCGAGCATGACTCCGAAAGAGCGTGCCGCCAAAGGGAAGGAGTTCGAGAAAAAAGTCGACGAGTACCAGAAAACGGTGCGCGCCAGCGAGCTCGAGGTGAACAAACTGCAGGACAGGCTGACCAAGGAGGTCGGCGGGGTCATCAAGAAGGCGGCATCCGACTACGCCAAGGCGAACGGGTACCTTCTCGTTGCCGAGGAGAAAGCCGTGCTCTTCCTCGACGACAAGGTGAAACCGAAGGACCTCACTGACGAGATCATAGCCTTCATGGCTAAGTCCAAGTAACCCGCATTTCATACGAGAAACACGAGCCGTCCCACTTTACCAAAGGGGCGGCTCTTTTTTTGTCCCGCCTCCCTAGCGTTCTGCATCCCCCCCTTCAGTTTGCAAAAAATTAACAAATTCCAACAAACCTCCCCCATGCATGATAGAATCCCCCCTTGTTTGCGTCAGGAAGGAATTTCCACGACATAAAGGGGGGAAATCATGAACCTGCGTTGCCTCATGCCGCTCTGCCTTGCGGCCACCATCTGCTTCTGTCACGGCCGGGCAGAAGCAACTCTCGGTGAGCCGGCCGACACGATCGCAAAGGACAAAAAGGCGTTGGCGGCTGTGTCCCAAAAGTCATTCAGCAGCGCGCGTTTCCGGGTGCAGCAATTGGCATCCGGAACGACCAGGACCGCGATAAGGGAGTACGTGTCTCCCACCGGCGTCGTCTTCGCGGTGGCTTGGAACGGACTCGTTCACCCGGATCTCAAGGTGCTACTCGGCTCCTACCACGACGACTACCGAAAGGCGCTCTCGCGCCGGACTCGCAATCCTGGGCGCAGGGAGATGAAACTAGCGTCGAAACGGCTGGTCGTGGAGACGTGGGGACACATGCGCAATCTGCAAGGGCGGGCATACCTTCCGGCACTGCTCCCCGAAGGAGTGAAGATCGATGAGATACGTTAACCTATCGGCGTTGCTCACCATCTGTTACCTCTTCATCATGACCGGGTGCGGCGGCGGGGGTGGCGGTGGTTCGCACCCCTCCCTGACCTCAATCACGATCACGCCTGACGCCTCCACGCTCACCGTCGGCTCAACAACACAGCTCACCGCGACAGGCACCTATTCCGACGACAGCACCAGGAACATCACAAACGACGTTACCTGGAGTTCGTCTGCCGCAGGCACGGCGACGGTAAGCAACACGCAGGGGAGCAAGGGGGTGGTCACCGTCATCTCCCAAGGGGCGGTAACCATCACCGCGTCGCTTGGGGATGTTTCCGATTCCACCGCACTCACTACGATACCATCCGCCAATGCGGCAAACGTCATGAAGGTTACGGTGAACGGATCGCTCTGTGCCGCCGGAAGCTACATCAACAAGCCCTGCGTCAGCGTCACCATCTGCAACCCCGACCTCTCCGCATGTCAGACCGTGAACGACATCCTGCTCGACACAGGCAGCTTCGGTCTGCGCATTTTCCAGCAGGCCATCCCAACACTCACCCTGCCGCCGGTCGCAAGCGGCGAAGGAGCCCTCACCGGATGCGTAGAATTTGCTGACGGGAGCTCGCTTTGGGGACCGATCCGCAGGGCGATGGTGAAACTTGGCGACGAGCCGTACGTCTCAGTGCCGATCCAGGTAATCAACTCCAGCTTCGGGTCGCTCCCCCTCCCCTGCTCCAACGCTGACCCCACGCCGGTATCTTCCGGCTTCACCGGCATCCTCGGGGTCGGCCTCTTCAAGGAGGACAGCGGTCTCGACTGTGCCTTTACCGCCGCAAACGGGGTCTACTACAGCTGCATCGGGACATCCTGCACCGGCGCTGCGGTACCGCTCTCGGACCAGGTGCAAAACCCGGTGGCCGCCCTGTCCACTGACGGCAACGGTGTTATCGTCCAACTACCGTCGGTACCGCTTGGCGGCGCCTCCTCCATCGACGGTTCGCTCATCCTCGGGATCGGCACCAGGAGCAACAACACGCTCACCTCCCCGACCGTGCTGCGTACCGATTCCACCGGGGACGTGACCACAGTGATCGACAGCATCAGTTCCTTTGGTTTCTTCGATACCGGCTCCAATGCGCTGTTCTTCCCAAACCCGGACTCGTCGCTGCTGCCGGTCTGCCCCTCCCCGAACACGGACTGGTACTGCCCACCGGCAACCAGGACGCTTTCCGCGACCAACACCGCGGCGACCGGCTCACCCTCCTCTACCGTCAATTTCAGCATCTCCAGTCTTGAAACGCTGCTCAACACATCGAATAACGTTTTCGTCGACATCGGCGGTCCATCAAGTTTCGGCTTCGACTGGGGACTTCCATTCTTCATGGGCCGCAGCGTCGCCTTCGGCATCGAGAGCGAGACCTCGCCGCTCGGCATCGGCCCATATGTCGCATATTGAGAAATCTAGAAGCCGCCCTTCCCCCGAAAGGAGGGGCGGCTGGAAGATGAGGACCCAAGGCACACTGCCCCCCGTAGGCGAATGATTATTAGGGTCTGAGTCTCCGACAGTCTAAATGCGCGTTTGACCCTTCGAGCGCCTTCCGCTACTATGACTCCTTGTGATGTCATGTATTTGCCGTCAAGGAGGCGCTCCCCAAATGAAACCGCTCGTCCTTCTCTTTGCCCTGTTTGCAGCCTCGCTCTCCGTACCCTCTTTCGCCGCGGCGGCACCCGATACCAAACAGGAGTCCGCAGCCCGCCAGGAGCCGCAACAACATCCCTCCGCCGCAACCGCAGTGGTCACCAAGCACAAGGTGCGCATCGACGGTAGGGAGATCGCCTACGAGGCGAGTGCCGGCACACTCCCGGTGCAAAACGACGCGGGGGAAACCGAAGCGGAGATCTTCTACGTCTCGTACCGCGTCCCGCAGGCGAAAACGGCACCTCCACGCCCACTGCTCTTCATCTTCAACGGCGGCCCCGGCGCCGCGTCGGTGTGGCTGCACCTCGGCGCGCTCGGGCCGAAACGGGTGCAAATGCTTCCCGACGGCAACATGCCGGCCCCTCCATTCAAACTCACCGAAAACGCCTCAAGCTGGCTCGACCTCGGCGATCTCGTCTTCGTGGACCCGGTAGGAACCGGCTACAGCCGCGGCACCAAACCGGAGCTCACCAAGAAGTTCTCCGCGGTACAGCCGGACATCGACTCCCTGCAGCGCTTCATCAGGCTCTACCTGACCCGCAACCAGGCGTGGAGCGCACCGCTCTTCCTGGTCGGGGAAAGCTACGGCACCTTCCGCTGCGCCGGGCTCTCCGACCTGTTGGTCGAGCACGGCATAGCGCTAAACGGCGTCATCCTCATCTCCAGCATTCTGAACTTTCAGACCATCGCTTTCGACTACGGCAACGACCTCCCCTACCAGCTCATCCTCCCGAGCTACACGGCAACCGCCTTTTATCACAAAAAGCTCGCACCTGAGCTTATGGCTGACCTGGACCGGACCCTCGCGCAGGCGGAGCACTGGGCGTCGACGGATTACGCGCAGGCGCTGGAACGAGGCGACCGGCTTGACGCGGAAGGGAAAAAGAAGGTGGCGACGGAGTTCGCCAGGTTTACCGGACTGGATCCGGCATTCGTACTGAACCGAAACCTGCGTATCGACAACAGGGATTTCGCGCGGGAAATTTTGCGCAAAGAGGGACGGATGGTCGGGTTCATGGACAGCAGGCTCAACGCCGAGAACCCCGAACCGGCGAAATCTGCCGGTTTCGATGCGACGATCACCACGATCCGCCCACCCTTCACCGCGGCGATCAATACGTACCTGCGCGAGGAACTCGGCTACCAGTCGGATCAGGAGTATTTCACCCTGGGGGGCGGTATCGGGCGGTGGGATTGGGAGGCGAAGAACAGCTATGCCGATACGGCGGAAAACCTGCGCAACGCCATGGTGAAGAATCCGTACCTGAAGGTCTGGGTCGCCTCCGGCCTCTTCGACCTAGCCACGCCGCACTACGCAGCCGAGTACACCATGTCCCACCTGGGGATCGGCGAAAAATTGCGGGAGAACGTGACCATCAGGCGTTACCGCTCGGGACACATGATGTACCTAGAGGCGGAAGCGCTGGCGCAGCTCAAAAAGGACGCCGCGAAGTTCATCGGCTCGGCCGTGAAGCGCTAGAGCGCCTCTACTGCCAAAGCCCTGTAGGTTGCGCCGTTTCGATCCGGTCCTGCTCCTCACGCGGCAGGACCGAGAAGAAGTCGAGCCCGGTCCGTTTCTCGACCTCGCGCACCGGGACCAGATACTTGGGCATGTCCTCCGTTTCGAGCGGCTCGTTCGGCATGATGACGGCGATCGCCTCGTGCCGCTTCGGATCGAGAATGACCTTGTATAGCGCCTCTGGAACCGCCACCCGGTTGCGACCGATGGTCTTTCCGCCGGTAACCGGATAGATCGGGCCGCTGTAGATGAAAAGCTCGCCGCGCTTTTGGACCCACGCGCGCACCTTCCCTTCCAGCTCAGCCCAGATGCCCCGATTCATCCCCTCACCCGCCTGGGGCACCATGTTCGAGAGGTAGAAACTCTCGGACATGGCCTGCTCGTCCCACGCCATATCCGCCGCAGGCGCCATGTGCCCCCTGTCGTACCCCGAACCCTTGTAATCGGAAAGCTCGGCGCGACTCCCCCTCGGGAGATCGACGTCGGGCCGGAAGTTGTTTCCCCTTTTCAGCTTTGCAAGCAAGCGCTCACGCGTCATGCGCTCGGCGACCCAGACCGGGGTCTTCCTGCCGGCATCATGGCTCAACAGGTACCCCTTGCGGCACAGTAGATCACCGGAATGGCCGGGGACGCCGAAGGCCGCGTACTCGCCGCAGTCATCGAGGGCATCGCCAAAGGCAGCGCCGGCACTCAGAAAAACGATAAGGATGACGTTGAATAAACCGGTTCGAAGCATGGAAGGACCGCCTTGTATCCGCTCACGGCGGAGAATGCAGGCGGCAGTTTAACAGGAGGAACGCTACAGAAGCAACACCCTACAGCAGATCGCGTTCCGTCTCGACGTTGTTCATATAGAGCTTTTTGTTGATTTCCCGAACGTACTCAGGTTCCGTCTTGGAGAGCCCGCGCAATTCGGACAGGTAATCGAGGTACAACTTGAACAGGTAACAAAACAGTCCCAGTCCCAGACATGGGAGCACGCACCCAAGCACCAGAATGACCCCGGAATATCCCACGCCGACCTCCTTCGTTGTGATCTCAGGATCCAGCGTGGCAAATATATATTAGTCCAAATTAATGTCAAGAGTGCCGACCATTAATGTGGCGCATGACCTCCTGTTCTGGGCGGGTTCCCGGGCTGGCCGAGTATCTATGAAAAAAAATTAACAGCCCTCATTTACACAGGGACAAAATCATCTATCATAGCCATTGCCTTTAAATGCCAATCTCACTGCGAGGTGTCAATGACAATGCACGAGGATTTCCTGGGCAACCACAGCCACAGTCCCGCAGCGCAAGCGTTTCATCGTACCTCTATCTCCGGACAGGCCGCCGAGGTAAAAGCAAAGCTGATTCACAATGTCCGACGAAACTCCAAAAGGCACGGCGTTCTTACTTCCTCACACATCCTGACCGTCCTCGCCCAGGATCTACCCGCCGACTTTCATCGCCCGCTTCTGGAATCCATCTCACACGACCCGCTCTGCAGTGACATCCGCACGCTTTTGACCCCGTCCGGGCAGCTCTTCTTCTACTCGATCGCCCATATGAGCATCGAAGATGCCGCGACCAAGGGACAACTAGAGGAAGTAAAGTTCGCCATGGCGGAAAGGATCCGCCGAGATTCACGCATCGCCACGGCGCTCACGCCACTGAATGCCATGTTCGCGCAGTTCCCCGAGATCACTCCGGTGAAAGTCTGCTCCATGCTGAACGAGATGCAGACACAGGCGCACTACCGGGACATAAAGACGGTCTCTTCCACAAGCGGCGAACTTTACCTATACTGCGACGTGCATGTAACGGACAAATACGCGACGATGCTGGCTAGATCCGCAGTCAGCGACGCCTGCCAGACCATAGTCGATACGGTACGGGAAGAGTCACGCCTCTACCCGAGACCGACGAAAGTCTCCGCCTTCACAAGTCAGGTCTACGACATCCCTCCAACGACGCTCCAGCCATGCATCGTACGGGTGCTCAATGCGACTGAATTCGCAGACATAAGAAAGCTGGTGCACCCGGAGACCGAGGCTGAATACCTGTATTCGAACCTGCACATGACTGAGGAGCAGGCGGTCGCCCTTATGAAGTGGCTCGAGGAAGGACGACAACCTTCGACATGAAACCCTCGGGCACTAAAGCGCAAGAGCGACGACCTCGGCGATGTCCTTCACCTGAGTCGTGCTTCCTGCGACTTCCTTGATGCCGTCCTCGAACATGGTCATGCAAAACGGACAACTGACACAGACGATAGCCGGGCTTTGCGCCAGCGCTTCCCCAACCCTGTTTCGGTTGATCGGCGTCCCCTCGTGCTCTTCGAGCCACATTCTACCGCCACCTGCGCCGCAGCAGAAGGCGTTCTCGCGGCTGCGCTCCATCTCCACCACCTCCGCTCCGGTGCTTTCCCGCAGCACCTCACGCGGCGCCTCGTACACGTCGTTGTGACGCCCGAGATAGCATGAGTCGTGGAAGACCACCTTCCCGAGATCGACGGCCTGCGATAAGTTGAGCCTTCCACACTGTATGAGGTCCCTGATCAGCTCGCTGTGGTGCATCACCTCCAGCACAATCCCGTACTGACGATAGTCGTTCTTGAGCGTGGTGAAACAGTGCGGACATTGGGTGATGATCTTCACGACCCCCTTTTCCCGGAACTGCTGGACGTTCTCCCGCGCCATCATGTCGAAGAGGTATTCGTTGCCGAGGCGCCGCACGCTGTCACCACAGCATTTTTCCTCCCTACCAAGCACTCCGTAGGAGACGCCCGCCGCGTCGAGCACCCGGGTGAGTGCGACGCTCACCTGCTTGTTGCGCGCATCGAAGGCCCCTGAGCAACCGACATAGAGAAGATACTCCGTCTTTCCCGCTTCGAACGGGTGCAACTCCAGCTGCGAACTCCACTTGCCCCGCTCCGAAGGGGCCATCCCCCAAGGGTTCGAACGCTGCTCCATGTTCTCGAAGAGGTTGAGCAATTCCTCCGGAAACCGCGCCTCCATCTGCACAAGGTGACGCCGCATCTTTACGATCTTCGGCAGGTGCTCGATGAAGACCGGACACGCCTCCATGCAAGCGCCGCAAGACGTGCAACTCCAGAGGGCGGCTTCGCTCGTCGCATCCTTGCCCTTCGCCCCGATGAGCGAGACGCAGCGCTCGGCTTCTGCATCGCCCGCAAGTTTCTCCATAACGGCGCCGTTTCGCAGCAGGTTCTCCTTGATGGCATGGATCACCTCACGCGGGTTCAGCGCCTTGCCGGTCGCCGCCGCTGGACATGACTGCTGGCAGCGCCCGCACTCGGTGCAGGAGAAGGAGTCGAGCAGGTCCTTCCAGGAAAGCCGGTCCACGGTGGCGGCGCCAAAACTGCCGTTATCGCTGAACTCCTCGCGCTCCTGGGTGTTGCTCTTCCCCATGGTGCGCAAGAAGACGTTCGGTATGGCGGTAAGTATGTGCATGTGCTTGCTGTACGGCAGGAAGTTCATGAAGCCGAGCAGCACCACGGCGTGGATCCACCAGAATAGCCGCCCGGCGAGATCATGCTTGGCGGCCAGGGGCGAGATCCTGAGCAGGTGCGCGGCGAGGTTGGATACGGGTGTTGCCGCGGACGTCGCAAGTGCCCCCTGCGCGATGCGCACGCCGTTCAGGCCGAAATAAGCGAGCATCAGGGACGCGATCATCGAAAGGATAAGGTACGCCTCGAAGGTCCTGGCACCTTCAAAGGGCGGGTTCACGGTGCGGCGCACCGCGGCCAGGGACACCGCGACCAACGCGGCGAGCGAGCAGACGTCGAACAGAAACAGCAGGGCGGTATGGAACGGCGCGGGGAAGAGGTCGAAGGAGAGCGAGGGAACAACGCCGGAAACGAGAAACTCCAAGTTGGCCGCAGCGAGAACCAGGAAGGCCCAGAAGATGACGCCGTGGTTCACGCCGAAGGGGCGGCTCACCACTCGTTTCTGTCCCACGGCGTAGATGAGCATCTCCTTGAAGCGGGCGACCGGCCGGTCGAAGCGGTTGTCACTGGCGCCGACGGCGACCAGCGCCAGGCGGCGATAACAGCTCACCGCGAAAGCGGCAAGGGAAAGAGTCAAAAAGGAGATGAATAGAGTCTGTTCCATGGGTGCTCCGTTAAAGTTGCAGGAAGAATTTGGAAGATGCTGCCTTTGCCCCCTCCCCTAGCGGGAGGTTCATACGGAAATTCCGGGGATCGCGAAAAAGGAAACGACCTCGACCTCAGCATGTACGTCGCCGAGAGGCTGCGGTTGCCCACGACGCGCCGCAGCTGACCTCGCGTTCCCCCCTTTGCGAAGGGGGGAGCGTGCTGCCGTGCTCACTGCTTTGAGACTAGCGCACATGCTTCCCCGGCATTTCCTTTCATGTCCCTAATCCCGGCGGTGAGTGCCGGCACCACTTCGAAGAGGTCGCCGACGATGCCGAAGGTCGCCACCTCGAAGATGGGCGCTTCGGCGTCGCGGTTGATGGCGATGATGACGTCTGAGTCCTGCATCCCGACCAGGTGTTGGATGGCGCCCGAGATGCCGCAGGCTATGTAGATCTTCGGACGCACCGTCTTCCCGGTCTGTCCAACCTGTCGGTCTTGCGGGAGCCAACCTGCGTCGACAGCGCTGCGCGAGCCCCCCACCACACCACCCAGTTCATCGGCAAGTTCCTCGAGCATGGCGAAGTTCTCCTTGGCCATGAGGCCGCGGCCGCCGGAGACGATGAATTCCGCTCCCGCCACGTCCACCCTCTCCTTGCCCCCCTTTTCTGTTATGACCTCGAGTACGCGCGTGAAGATCGACGCCTCCGATACGGGACAGCTCTCCTTGATGATGGTTCCGGTGGCGCCTGCGCGCTGCGCTGGCATGGACATCACGTGCGGACGGACCGTCGCCATCTGAGGACGGAATCGGTCGCACATGATGGTGGCCATGATGTTGCCGCCGAAGGCCGGGCGGGTCTGCATCAGGTTCCCTTTCTGATCGATGCCAAGACCGGTGCAGTCGGCGGTGAGCCCGGTCTTCACCCGTGTCGCCACGGCGCCTGCGAGATCACGTCCCATCCCGGTCGCCCCCATCAGCACAACCTCGGGCTTATGCTTGCCGATGAGGTAGCACATCGCCTCGAGGAAGGGCTCGGTGCGGTACTGGCGGAACACGGGATCGTTGATGAGATAGGCTTGGTCGGCCCCGTAGCTGAAAGCGAGGTCGGCAAGAGGCTGGATGCCGCTGCCGATGATCACCGCCGAGAGCGGGACGCCGAGCTTATCTGCGAGTTCTCGCCCGACGCCGGTGAGTTCCCAGGAGACCTTGGCCGCTTCGCCGTCGTTTTGTTCGATGAAGACCCAGACTCCCTTGTAGGCCGAGATCCTGCGCCGGCGCTCGAGTTCCTCCTCGTCCACCTCTTCGCCGCCGTGTTTCTCGAAGCTCGCGATGATGGCCAGCTCTTCCGGGGTGTAGAACATCTCCAGTGCGCCTGCCGGGCACGCCTTAACGCACTTCACGCAGCCGATGCATTTGTCGGCAGAGATGATCGGTTCGCCCTGTTCGCTCATATCTACGCCATTAACCGGGCAAACACTCTGGCAGCGTGCGCCGCAGGCGATGCACTTGCCGCTTATCACCCGCGCCTTGCCGCGCGGTTTTTTTAACTTTTGGGGTTCAGTCATGGGTTCGCCCTGTTTGTTTTAGTGCCAGTCCGACTGGTCCGACTGGTCCGACCTAGAAGCGAGCGGCCTGTCGTCACACCGCCAGCATATCCCCCTCGATCAGCCGCTCGAGCAGCAGGCGGGCGGCTCCCGCGGGGTCGTTCATGCCGTCACCGACGATTTCCCCCTCTTTCCTCTCAGGAGAGAAGATCCGGCTTACCCAGGTGGGGGAGCCCTTGAGTCCGACGCTGTTCACATCGAGCTGCAACTGCTCGTTGCTCCAAACCTCTACTTCGGCCTTAGCTGAAGCAAGCCGCATGGGGACGGTCGGGTAACGCGGGCGATTCAATTCCCGCACCACGGTGATCATCGCCGGCAGTCGCGCTTCCACGATCTCGTAGCGCCCCTCCAGCTTCCGCCTTACCGTGATCGTCCTCTCCACCAGATCTATCTTCTCGATCCGATCGACAAGGGTCAGCTGGGAAAAGCCAAGGCGCACTGCGATACCGGGGCCGACCTGGGCGGTGTCACCGTCGATGGTCTGCTTGCCGCAAAAAACGATCCCCACTTCTTCATCTTCACGGAGCTTGTCGATGGCAGCGGAAAGCACGTTGCTGGTGGACAAGGTATCCGCACCGCCGAAGACCCGGTCGGAGAGAAGGATGCTCCGGTCGGCTCCGAGTGCGAGCGCCTTTCTGAGTGTGGCTTCCGCGTTGGGCGGCCCCATGGAAAGCGCCACCGCCTTGAAGCCATGGCTGTCCTTGAGGCGCAGACTCTCCTCCAGGGCGTGACCGTCATAGGGGTTGATGATGAACGGAATCCCGTCTCTCACCAGCGTGTTGGTCACCGGATCGATCTGTACCTGCGTCGTATCGGGAACCTGCTTGATACAGGCGACGACTATCATACGCCCTCCATTATTGGCATAGCATCGGGTTGAGCATTGTACTTACCGCTTTACAACTGTATCAACATATCAAATTACCAACTTATACCCAAGTATCACCAATCACCCCATACTTCCCATACTTGCCAAGGCATATACGCCTTGAGGATGGTAAGCGGGAACGGCGCCAAGATACATCAGTGTATTGTTGCCCCGGATCGAGAAACCTTTGCGTGCGAGCAGCGAGGCTGCCGCAACATTGCCGGCTGGAACATCCAGAAAGATAGGCTCGGCGGTACTACACAGAGCGAGTTCAAAAAGAACTGCCGCCTGCTCATCTCCGAGCGCACCCCACGGTCCCACTTGCATCCCCCCCTCCCAATGCTGCGTGCAAAGAAAGGAGGAGTCCCCACAGAACACCCGCCCCCTGCTGCTGGTTACCTGGAGCAAGGCTTCGCGCCGGTCACCCCAGCCGTAAGCATCCACCTTCCCGATGACACTCCGGTCAATGGGAGCTGCGGAAAAGGGTGTGCGCACGACACCCCCCTCCCCCACCCAGCGGTTGATGCTATCGATGGTCACGAAACCGAGCTTGCGGTAAAGATCCACACCTTTCGCCGAGGCGGTAAGCCACACCGTTTTCACACCCGCATGAAGCAGCGCGTCGATAGCGCCGTGCATCAGCTCCACCCCTATGCCGCGCCTGCGGTGTTGCGGGGCAACGAGCAGGTTGCCGATCCAGCCGCTTTCCGCGTGGCGCAACGAGGTTACATAACCAAGAACCTCGCTTCCGTCCCGCTTCACCAGACACCCCTGCGGGAAGCTCTGCAGCAGGAACTTCAGTTCCCATTCGCCGCAGATCCACCCCTCGGCGGTAGCCAAAGCGATAAAAGGGGCTATATCCTCGTTGCGAAAAGGTGTTGTCATGGTCAGAGGGGCGCCGTGGCAAGCTGCAGGTTCTCGCCGATGAGCCCGACCGCGTCGGCCCGGCACTGCTTGCAGTGTTTGAACTGCCCGATCGTTTTCTCGTTGTCGCGGCGCAAGGCATCGAGCCTTTCCACCGAAGGGGCTTCGATGTGGGCGAAGTCGGCCTGCGGTATGAGGGGCATGATGTTCATCACGAAGGCGCCGAGTTCCTTGACCTTTTTTGAGATGAGCGGTATCTGCTCGTCATTTATTCCAGGGATGAGCACCGTGTTGATCTTTATGGTCATCCCGAGTTCGGCCGCCAGCCTGATCCCCTCCAACTGGTTCCTCACCAGGATCTCGCCACCTTCTTCGCCTGTGTAGGTGGTGCCGTTGTAATGCACATGAGAGTAGATCCTGCCCCCCACCTTGGGATCGAGGGTATTGAGCGTTACGGTGAGGCTGTGCAGCCCAAGCGCATGCAGAACCGGCATCTTATCAGGCAACAGCAGACCGTTGGTGCTCATGCACTTGATGAGGTGCGGGAATTCCTGGTCCACGAGCTGGAAGGTCCGGAAGGTTTCATCGTTGAAAAGCGGATCACCCGGACCGGCTATGCCGATCACCTTGATGATCGGGCCGGTGATGGGGCTCGCCATCACCTCGCGCACTCTGACGATCGCCTCTTCGGGGGAAAGCAACCGGCTGGTCACGCCGGGGCGCGATTCATTGGCGCAGTCGTGCCGCCTGGTGCAGTAACCGCACTTGATGTTGCATTTTGGAGCCACGGCGAGATGCATCCGGCCGTTTTTGTGGTGGTTGCCGCCAAAGCAGGGATGCCCCTGGATCTTCTCCATCTTTTTGCACGCCGTTGCCATGATATCCTCCTTGATCCTCGCTCCAGGCTGGCCCTGAAAACGAAAGATGCCCGGTCGGATAATGTTCTCCGCCGGGCATCGTTGCCGTCAATGTGAGATACCTCTTTGTATCTGTTGATCCTCGTTTAGCATTTAGCGTGCCAGCTTCCGGACTGAACACGTCTACACAACCTCACGACACGGCGGCCAAGCCGGTTCATAGTGCCCTCAACGCCTCCGCATCCATTGCGGCAAAAGGGTTTAGGGGCTTTTGTCCTTCATAGCCACCACAGCACCTGATTGCGACTGACAGCGCCAGTCGTAAATGGGCGGTTGCAACGTCGGCTGCAGGCTGTGATGCCTATCAGGTACCCATGAGACTATTTTTTGTGCACGCGGGCGCGGCATGACCGTCTTGAACTCGCGTCGAAAGGAAGCTCAATCAGTTGCTTCGCGCGCTTCTGTCACGGCAAGAGCGATTTCGAGACAGCCGGAGTGGATATTGCAGCGGAACCTGCATGACCGTCCATTCCTTCCATAGCGAGTTAGTGTCCAGGGCACGCGGGGCCTTCATTGGTCTTGCGGTCGGTGACGCGCTCGGGGCTCCGGTGGAATTCATGACACGTGGCGAGATAAAGGGGAAGTACGGTGTCTTAAGAGAAATGGTGGGAGGCGGATGGCTTAGGCTCAAACCGGGACAAGTGACCGACGACACGGAGATGTCGCTCTGCCTCGCACGAGCCATCAACAGTGCCGGAGGTTGGAGCCTAAGGGATGCCGCCGACAACCTCGCCGCTTGGCTTAGGTCCAAGCCGATAGACGTCGGAGACACCTGCCGCCGCGGCATTCGGAACTACATGCTGCATGGCACGACCGAGACCCCGCCGAACGAATGGGACGGAGGCAACGGCGCCGCTATGCGAACCCTTCCCGTCGCCCTCTTTACCGTTGGCGACGCCACCCTTCTCGAGACCTGCACCATCGACCATGCCCATCTGACCCATAACCATCCTCTCTCCGACGCGGCCACCCTTTACCTCGGCCGCTTGCTGCATCTGGCCCTTACCGGCCGTTCCATGCAGCGCATGAGACGCGAAGCTGCCGACCTGGTTTCCCTCTACCCGAATTTCAATTTCGAGCCGTACAAAGGGCTTGCCTCAGGCTACGTGGTCGACACTATGCAGACCGTCTTCCACTGCTTCTTCAGATCGCGTTCTTTCGAAGGATGTGTGACGGAAACGGTAAACCAGGGAGGAGACGCCGACACGACTGGCGCCATAGCCGGCGCACTAGCCGGTGCTTACTACGGCGAGGAAGCGATCCCGGCACGGTGGAAGAAGAAGCTTTCCAAGGGACTTGCGAGCGAAATCATGGAGCTGTCCGAGCAGCTGGTGCAGCTTTCGTCGCTATTCCGAACTTCTTAACCGCTCTTCTGAACTTCCTAACCGCTCTTCAGAACTTCCTAACCGCTCTTCAGAACTTCCGAACCGCTCTTCCAAACTTCAGAACTGCTCTCCATAACTTCCGCACTGCTCTCCCAAACTTCGGAACTGCTATGCCGAACTTCCGAACCGCTCTCCCGAACTTCTGAACTGCTCTTCCGAACTTCTGAACCGCTCTCCCGAACGTCTGAACTGCTCTTCCGAACTTCTGAACTGCTCTTCCGAACTTCTGAACTGCTCTTCCGAACTTCTGAACTGCTCTTTCGAACTTCTGAACTGCTCTTTCGAACTTCTGAACTGCTCTCCCGAACTTCAGAACGGCTCTCCCGAACTTCAGAACGGCTCTCCCGAACTTCAGAACGGCTCTCTCGAACTTCAGAACGGCTCTCCCAAACTTCGGAACCGCTCACCCCAATTTCTGCATCACGATTGAGAAGTTATGGCTGTACTTCAGACACCTACACGGTACACATGAGCCGTTTGACCCGGAACTCCCCGCCGACTACGAGGCACTCTCCCTCACCTTTCAAGATGGAATTGGGCAGAAGCTCACTGAAAAAGAAGATCTTGGCGAGTGGGACCCGGACCTCCCAAACGATGAAGCCGAATTCCCACGCCCGTTCCTCGTCGGTCGTGAACGAATTCAGGTTGTTGAGGCGCACGATCTCTTCTCGCTTCGAGACGGTCTCGAGTTTGTCGTGTTCGGAGCGCTCGAAGGTTCCGCGGTACAGGGTGAGGTGCTTGCGGTCGGGATAGCGCTTGGCGAGTTCGTACTGGCAGTATTCGTAGAGCAGGTCCAGCTGAGAATTGATGGCAGAAGTGCGTGCACTCCCCTTGGTGCGGTCGATGGCGTACTGCAGGTAATTTTGGTCGTGGATACCGGCGATGCGCACGTTGTGGAAGGTAGGCGCAAGCCCCATCCGGCTCTCCACCCATCCTTTCAGCACGGCCCCCTCCACCGAGTTGGAATCCATCATCCACCCCCGGAGAAAGCGGAGGTAGCTGTTCTTGAGACTCTTTCGCGCAACAGCGGTTTCCTGCTGCCATTGATGCAACTGGAATTTCACCGACATGTAGTCGTTGAAGACTGACGCGCGCTCTTCGGCGGAATCTATGCCGTCGAGCTTGTCGAAGAGGAAACGGTTCACCGCGCGCACCCCCTGGATCTCGAGGGTTTGCGGGTGGTCGTTGAAGTGGCGGGAAGCGATGACCCACGGGGGAAGGTTGCAGTGGTTGAATGAATTCTCCATTGAATCGCCACTAGTGTTACGGATTAAGGTTGAGGATGAGATCGTGGGGCCGACACGGCTTGCCGAGTTTCCAGCAAGTACGGGCTTTCTACAGTACTTTGGCAAGATCCTTCAAGACAGGCTCTATCTCGCCTTCTATCACGTACGGCTCGACGCCGAGGCGCTCTAACTCACCCTTCGGGGCTTCACCAATCATGGAACAGACCACGGCGCGGCATCCTTTGAGGGCGTCGGCGGTGTCCTTCAGCGTGTGAGCCCTGAGCGGGTGCTCCGGGTCGAAGCGGCAGTACTTCTCGACCGGACGCTCCTCTACGAAACTCACCGTATCGTCCTCCACGCGGTAGATCAGGAAGCGCTCAACATGCCCGAAGTGCTGGTTGATTTCCTTGCCATCTCTGGACGCGACTGCAAAAAGCATGGGTACCTCCTAAAGACTGGTTAGGTTTGGGGCACACGCGAGAAGGGGACAGGCACCTGCGGAGCCAGTCCCCTTACCCTTACGCCACCACCGGCTCGAAGGTGAAACACTTCTTCGAGCAGGTTCTGCCGCACGCCTGGCAGCCGATACAGTTGCCGGGATTCTCGACTTTCATGAACATCTTGGCCGAATCGTCCTCATCAACCTCTTCGAAGTTGAGCACGTCATGGGCGCAGACCTTGAAACAGCGACCGCAGCCGATGCAAGTCTCTTCGTCGATTGCGGTGATGAACTGCGGGGTCCACTCCTTCTTGTTCTTGGTCAAACCGGTGATGTAAGCCATGATAAATCTCCTTTTTTCGGTATATTGACTGCTGATTATCGATTCATTGCTTGAACTTTTAATACTCCTGCAAGGGCGCCATGACTTCTTCCCCTTCCCCCCCCAGGGGGAGGAGTTGGCTACTCTTCGTCGAGGAAAGAAGTCGCGAGGTCCTTGTTCATCGCCTTACGCAACCAGGGCGGCGGGTTTCCCCTAAGCACCTCTTGCATCCGTTCGATCGATTCCTTGAGCCCAACCTCCACGTTGGTCTTCATGGGATGGATGCGTTTAGCGACGAGCTTGGCCGCAGCCGGTCCTCCGATCTGCATGGTATAGACGATGGCGCAGTCGGTGAGGAGATTCGCCCTCGCGGCGATGCGGTCCTCCTCGTCGCTGCCGCTTTCGCCGACGGTGAGGGTCTGAACGTAGTGCGCTTCGTCCGGCCCAACTTCCCACACGTGGAACGAATCAGCCTGCCCGAAATGCATGTCGATGGATTCACCGGTTTTACTCGTAAAAGCGATCTTCATAGCGGTCTCCTTTGAAGGCGATACAGGATTTTGCATCTGCCGACACCCTCCCCCTCCCCCTCCCCCTCTCCCATCTGAGGACCGGAGCCCTACGGTGGTCGAAGGCCCGTGGGAGAGGGGACTGTTTTAGTTGTGCGCCAGCTTCTGCGCTTCTTTCGCATTTGCCTGGAAGATGTTGGCAAGCTCGAAGATGAGGTTCAGCGTTCCCTGGTAACCGACCCACATCTTGTGATGCGAGCCGAGCCGATCGAACACCGGCATCCCGGTCCTCAGGTGCGCCCCTATACCCAGTTTCTTCGCGGCCTGCCTGCCATTCGAGTTCGCGACCAGAAGGTCTGCGCCGGCCGCACTCTTTTCCAGATCCTCCAGATCTCCCACGAAGAGATTCTCCACTGGCAACTGGTCCAGCCCACGCGTCCTCGTCGCGGCGATGGCCACCTGGATGTCGCAGCCAAGGCTCGCCAGGAAAGAGGTCATCCCCTTCAGGTGGTCGGCCTCCAGCGCCAGAGCGATCTTCTTCTGACCGAACTGGTAATGGCAGTCGACCATGGCGTCCATGAGACGGCTCCGCCAGCGCCTGAGCCTCTCGGGAACGGGGCGCCCGGAAACCTTGGCAAGCGTCGCCATCAGGAGGTCGGACTCGACGAGGCCCGTAATCGAGGTGAAGCCGTAACTCGGGATGCCATACTTGTCCTTCAGAACTGCGGCGGCATCGGCCAGCGAATCTCCAAAATAGAGCGTCGCTTGGCTTCTGCCCGCAGCCTTGATCCGTTCGACGGCGATCCCACCTACGGATAGGGCCGAGACCGTCGCGTCGATGTGTCCGTCAAGCGCGTTGGAGATGTCGGGAACGACGATAGGGTCGAGCCCGAAAGCCCGGCACAACTCTGCGATTTCCTCCACTTCCGCCGGTGTCAGATGACACCCGGGCAGAATACTTACCTGTCCAGGTACAGGGATATCCCCTTCCGGGATGGTGGCGAGGATCGCCTCGACCGCGGCGGCGTATCCCTCCTGCATCGAGCCGCAGTAGTCAGGCGTGGAGGCGTGGATCACCGGGATGTTATCGTGCTCTGGATGCGCCTCGCGGAACTTCACGATCGCGCTTCTCACGTCATCCCCCATGGTCTCGGTGAGACCGGTGGTCATCACGCCGACCACCTCAGGCTTGAACTTCTCCATGACGCGGTTCAGCCCCAGCTTCAGATTCTCCCACCCACCGAAGATGGCGGCCTCCTCGCTCATGCTGGTCGAGTTGAGCGCGATGGACTCCTTGAAGTGACGCGAGAGCTGCAGCCTTATGAAGGTTGAGCATCCCTGGGCGCCGTGCAAAAGACCCAGCATGCCGTCGATGCCCAGGTAGGCAAGTGTCGCGCCGAGGGCCGGAGAGTTCTTCTGCGGGTTCACCGTCGCGTGCTTCGTCGGGACCTTCACGCGGGAAGCTTTCATGTCGAGGCCGGCAAGACGCGCTGCGTGTCCCGCGGCAAACGCGAGATCCGCTTCAAGCGAGGCGGCATCCTTCTCCCAGGGTGCCTTCAAGTTCAGCGCGGACCAGATCGGGTTGTTCACGGTCAGGTCGAGCTGCTTTGCAAAGGTGACCATGCCTGAATAACCGGCGTATGGGTGGCTGCGACCGTGGTTGATGTCCAGAAACGGCGTCTTAGTCTTGAGGGCCAGGTACTTGGTCTTCCCTCCGGCCACGATCAGGTCGGGAAGCTTGTCGTACATGACGGATAAAAGCCCCGCCGTGCTGGTGTCCGCGATGATGGAGGCGTCTTCGTGCATGAGCGCCTTCATCCGGTAGAAGTCCTCAAGCGTGGAGTTCTGCGTTCCGGCCGCGAGGATGTCGACACCAAGTTCGGCCAGCGCGTTAACCATGGACCAGGTCTTAACGCCGCCGGTGAAGAGAACCGCCCTCTTCCCGACGAGCCGCTCGCGGTATGGCGCCAATTCAGCGCGGCAGGCCTCCTCGCATTCGGCGATAAGCGCCTCGACCCGCTCCTGCATGACCCGCTTCTCCAGGCCGTTCACCTGGTCGTCCAGTTCGCGGGCGATGTCGCGCAGCGCCTTCGCCACGTCGGTCATGCCGTAAAAGGATTCTTCCAGGTACGGGATGCCGTAATTCTTCTGCATCTTCTTGGCTAGGTTGGTGAGGCTCTTCGAACATACGATGACGTTCAGCTTCGCACGGTGTGCGTAGCGCAGGTCCTCGAACTTGGCGTCCCCGCTGATGCAGGAAAGGACACGGATGCCGAGCCGCTCGAAGAGCGGCAGCATGCCCCAGAGATCTCCGGCTATGTTGTACTCGCCGATCAGGTTTATGTCGTAGTCGGTGGTGTATTCGGGCTCAGCCGTGCCGATCACGTATTTGAAGAGTGTCTCGCCCGCGAGGCGGTTGCCGATGTTCTTGTCGCCGATGAAACCGGGGGTGTTCACCGGGATCACCGGTACGCTCACCTTGTCGCGGGCCGCCTTGCAGACCGCCTCGATGTCATCGCCGGTCATGGAGGTAACGCAGGTAGCGTAGACGAAGATCGCCTTCGCCTCGGGGTAGCGCGCCGCGAGTTCCTGGATGGCGCGATAGAGCTTCTTCTCGCCGCCGAAGATCACGTCATTTTGCAGCATCTCTGTGGTGAAGCCGCGGCGGTAGATCTGAGAGTCGGAGGAACGCGCGCCGCGGTTGTCCCAGGAGTTTCCGGCGCAGGCGATGGGGCCGTGCACCAGGTGAATGACATCAGTTATGGGCATGAGGACGACGCGCGCACCGTCGTAGGCGCAGCTGCGCTCGGTCCCTTCGCCCGGTTCGGATTTCTTGCAGAACTTGGGAGCCCCGGCGTCGTGTGTCTCGCAATCTGTCGTGTCGTACCAATCCGGCTTCGCCATTGGAGCCTCCTTTATGTGTGCGGTTTGAGATGTGCGGGGTGGTTGTGGTGCAACCAAGGCAAATCCCCCCTGTCCCCCCTTCGCCAAGGCTACGGGGGGCAGGCTCCCCCTTCGCAAAGGGGGTAACGTTGGGGCCCATTCAGAGCTTCATGGACGGCTGTATCCTCATTCCCCGTAATTGCCTGAAGCCCCCTCCCTTCGCGAACCGAAACGTTGTCGCAGGCCACTGAAGGGAGAGGGCCGGGAGAGATACCTGGTTACCTCATCATCTCGAAGTTACGGTCGTCACAGGTCTCATCACGGATGTCGATGAACTTGTTGCAGATGGCGGTCAGCATGTTGATGGCGCCCTGATAGCCTATGAGCGGCGCACGGTGCAGGTTCACGCGATCGAAGATCGGGAAGCCGAAGCGGAACAGCGGCACCTTGGCATCGCGGGCCATGAACTTGCCGTGGGTGTCGCCGATGACGGCGTCAACCGGATCGGTCATGAGGAGGCTCCTCATGTGCCAGAGGTCCTTGTTGATGTAGATCTTGCACCCGGCGCCGTAGGGGGAGCCGTCGAGGAGCGCCTGCAGCTCTTTTTCGAGCTTCTTAGTCCCCTTGCTGCAGAGGATGTGGTACGGACGCGCACCCATCTCCAGGAGGAAGGTGACGTACCCGGTCAGGTAGTCGGGGTCGCCGTAAAGGGCGAACTTCTTGCCGTGGATGTACTGGTGCGCGTCAGTCATGGCGTCGACGGCGCGCCCCCTCTCCGCCTTCAGGGATTCGGGGATCGGCTTGCCGAATTCCTTGGCGAGGGTCATCAGGAACTGGTCTGTCTTCTCGACGCCGAACGGGGTCGGCATGGAGATGTGCTTGCCGGAGAAGTTGTCCTTGATCCAGTTGAAGGTCTTGGCGCTCGCGTAGGGGGCGACGGTCAGGGTCACCTTCCCGTTGATGGAGTCGGCCGCGTCCTCGAGCGGCGTGCCGCCCGGGTATGCGCGATAGGTGCCGTCGAGCGGGGAATCGAAGGATTCGGAGATGTCGGCAAGAAGCGTGTACGGGATGCCGATCTCCTTAAGGATCCTCTTGTACTCGCGGTAGTTGCCGGTGTTGGCGTCGAACCCGGCGATGAGGTTCAACTTGCCGGTGCAGCGCCCCTCGATCTTCTTACCCTCGGTGAGGGTCTGCAGGATGGAAAGGAGCATGGCATCGTAGCCGTGAACGTGCGAGCCGTTGAAGCTCGGGGTGTTTGCGTAGGGGAGCGGGTAGTGCTGCGGCACGATTCCCTTGTTCCTCGCGTTCTTGATGAACGCGGTCAGGTCGTCGCCGATGACCTCCGGCATGCACGAGGTGAAGATCGCCATCATCTTCGGCTTATAGATGGTGTAGGCGTTTTCCAGCCCTTCGTGCAGGTTGTTCTGCCCCCCGAACACCGCGCCGTCCTCAGTCATGGAATCGGACACGGCCGGCGCCGGCTCGCGGAAGTGACGGTTGAAAGTGGAGCGGTAATAGGAGGCGCACCCCTGGGAGCCGTGCACGAAGGGGAGCGTCCCTTCGAAACCGTGCGCGGCAAGCTCCGCACCCAGCGGCTGACAGGCGTGGGCCGGGTTGATCACCAGCGCCTGGCGGGCGAAGTTCTTCTCCTTGTACTCCTCGCTATTGATCCACTCGGAAACCCGCGTCACTTCCTCTTCGGGTATCTCGGTGACATATTTCACGGCAGCTTCTGCAGTCATAGTATTGCTCCTTTCGGCCGGAGACTAATCCGTCACACGGCGGAAGTAAAAACAGGGTTGAGGTTCGGGACGCACTAGAAAGGCGCGTTGACGAGCTTCCAGGTCGGGCTGTTCACCGCCATGTCGATGTCGCGGGCGAAGATCGGGAAGCCGTTGTAGGCATGGTACGGGCCTGAGTAGTCCCAGGAGTGCATCTGGCGGAACGGGATGCCCATCTTCTGGAACAGGTACTTCTCCTTGATGCCGGAGCCGACCAGGTCGGGGCGCAGCTCGTTTACGAACTGCTCGAGTTCGTGTTCGGAGGCGTCGTCGTAGATGACGGTCGCCTCGGGCATCTCGGGGGAGGTCCTCTCGTAGTCGTCGCCGTGGGCGAACTCGTAACCGGAGCCGACCACGGTCATGCCGAGGTCCGCGTAGGCGTTCACGGTGTGGCGGGGGCGCAGGCCGCCGACGTAGAGCATTACCGTCTTACCTTCCAGGCGCGGCCGGTACTCGTCGATGACCGCCTGCATGATCGGATCGTACTTGGCGATCACCGCCTCCACCCTCTCCTTGATGTAGTCGTCGAAGTACTCGGCGATCTTTCTCAGGCTCTCGCGGATCTTGGTCGGGCCGAAGAAGTTGAACTCGACCCAGGGGATGCCGTACTTCTCTTCCATGACGCGGCACATGTAGTTCATGGAGCGGTAGCAGTGGATCAGGTTCAGCTTCACCGTGTGGGTCGCCGCGATCTTTTCGAGTTCGCCGTCACCAGTCCACACCGCCTTGACGTTGAGCCCTATTTCCTCAAGCAGAGGTTTAACGCTCCAGACGTCGCCGCCGATGTTGTAGTCGCCGATCAGGGCGATGTCGTACGGGCTCGCCGGCTCGCGGAACTCGCGGGTGCCGATGATGTGGTCGCGGATGGTGTCGTTGGAGATGTGGTGGCCAAGCGACTGGGACACGCCGCGGAACCCCTCGCAGTTGCAGGGGATGACCGGGATGTCGAGATCCTTCGAGGCAGTCTTCGCCACCGAGTTGATGTCGTCACCGATGAGGCCTACCGGGCACTCGGAGAGGACCGAGATCCCCTTGGCGAGCGGGAAGAGCTCGTGGGCTTCCTCGAGAAGGGTCCTGAGCTTCTTGTCGCCGCCGTAGACGATGTCCTTCTCCTGGAAGTCGGAGGTGAACTGCATGGCGAACTGGGAGACGCCGTTCACGCCGGTGACGAGGTTTCTGCGCGTTCCCCAGGAGTACCAGCCGCAGCCGACCGGGCCGTGCGAGACGTGCACCATGTCTCGGATCGGGCCCCAGACGACCCCCTTGGCGCCGGCATAGGCGCAGCCACGGGCGCTCATGATGCCGGGGACCGTCTTGCGGTTGCTCTTGACGCACGCCCCCTCCCCCGCGTTCGGGGCCAAGTGCGGCGCCCTCTTCTTCTTCGCCTTATCGGGATAGATCTCCATGGCGGCGTCGATCATCGCCTGCGTCGACTCCATGGTGATGCCGTCTAACTTCTTCTTTGTTTCCTCAGACATATCTGGCTCCTTTTAAGGGGCGGCGCCGGCCGCCCCCTCCCGAATTAGACCGCTGCCGCCTCGGCCACGCCCACGATGCTCTCGTCCTCGGCCTCCATGATGCCGAACTCCATGAGGAGGTCTTCCAACTCCTCCATCTCGAGCGGGGTCGGGACCACCAGCATCTTGTTGTCCGCGATCTTCTGGGCAAGGGTGCGGTACTCGTTGGCCTGCGGGTGATCCGGGGAATACTCGATGACGGTCATCCTGCGCAGTTCAGCGCGCTGCACCTGGTTGTCGCGGGGAACGAAGTGGATCATCTGGGTGCCAAGCTTCTTGGCCAGGGCGTCGATCAGCTCGTACTCCTTGTCCGTCTTTCTCGCGTTGCAGATCAGTCCGGCGAGCCTCACCTTGCCGGAGGAGGCGTATTTCAGGATCCCCTTGGCGATGTTGTTGGCGGCGTACATGGCCATCATCTCGCCGGAGCAGACGATGTAGATCTCTTCCGCCTTCCCTTCGCGGATCGGCATCGCGAACCCGCCGCAGACGACGTCGCCCAGAACGTCGTAGAACACGAAGTCGAGGTCCGGAGTGTAGGCCCCGTTCTCCTCGAGGAAGTTGATGGCGGTGATGACGCCGCGCCCTGCACAGCCGACACCCGGCTCCGGCCCGCCGGACTCGACACATTTCACGTCGCCGTAGCCGACCTTCATCACGTCCTCAAGCTCCAGATCCTCCACCGTGCCGAGCTCACGCACGAGGTCCATGACGGTGGACTGCGCCTTCGCGTGCAGGATCAGGCGGGTCGAGTCCGCCTTGGGATCGCAGCCTACGATCATTACCTTCTTGCCGATGGAGGCGAGGCCTGCCACGGTGTTCTGGGTGGTAGTGGATTTGCCGATGCCGCCCTTGCCGTAAATCGCGATCTGTCTCATGTCTTCCTCTCCTTTTGTTTGCCCCGCCGACCGCCGCCGCCCTCAGGCTGGAGCGCTTAGTCACCGTCGCCGGCCTATCCGGCGAACATGGCACCTGGCATGCTCCTTTCGGGGCGGGTTGCGGTGCAGGGCTCGTTTGATTTGCGGGGGCCTAAATAAAAAAGGCGCTCCGTTACTGCTAACGTGGGCGCCTTTGCCAAAACTCTCGACGGGATACGACGTCGTATCCTTTATTCGGTTGTTGTCTTACTCTTAGCAGCTATCGTGCCAAGCTCTAACCATCAGTTGTTACATGGTTTTACTGATTGCCTTGTGCTTCTTCTGCTGACTTCGAAGTTGTATACCAGGGCAGCTGCCTAACTATTGTGCACCCTTCGGTGGCGACTTCTCGGACTTCTCGGACTTCTCGGACTTCTCGGACTTCTCGGACTTCTCGGACTGCTGTAAGTGGGGGCTGCTCCTACGAAGCGAGGCATAAGCACCGGGCGTTCCCCCCTTTGCGAAGGGGGGACAGGGGGGATTTGCCTTGGTCCGACCTTGCAAGCAGTCACGCCGCCAGTGAGACGGCGCGCCCCTCGTGCAGCTTCAACAGGTCCCGGGGGGCCAGGGGGCCCTTGATGCGCTGCGCAGTGCTGCGCACCTGTTCCATGAGTTCCTGCGCCTCCTCCCTAGAAATCGGGACGCCGATCTGGCGGTAACTCTCCACGATCCCGTTCGTGCCGGAATGTTTCCCGGCGACGATGTACCGCGTGAGCCCCACCTCCTCTGGTGCGAAGAGCTCGTAGTTTCGGGGATCCTTCAAAACCCCGTCCGCGTGCAGCCCGGATTCGTGCGCAAACACCTTCTCCCCCACCACCGCTTTCCAAGCCGGGACCTCACGGTTCGAGGCGCGCCCGACGAGCCGCGAGACGCCACGAAAGCGTCTCGTGTCGATACCGACGTCTATGCCGCAGGCGACTTTAAGCGCCATCACCACCTCCTCTAAAGCGGCATTCCCCGCCCGCTCTCCGAGACCGTTCACCGTGGTGCTGATGCTGCGCGCCCCCCCCCTAACTCCGGCCAGGGCGTTCGCGGTGGCAAGCCCCAGATCGTTGTGGGTGTGCACCTCGATCTCCAGCTCCGGCACCGCCGCCGTGAGCCGCGCAACCTTCTCGTACATCCCGAACGGTTCCAGGACGCCGAGGGTGTCGCAAAAGCGGAATCGGTCGGCGCCGTGCGCACGGGCGATGGAGAGAAGCTCGATCAGGAAATCACCGTCGGCGCGGCTTGCATCCTCTCCTCCCACGCAGACGTAGAGCCCCTTTCCTTTGGCGAAATCTAGAGCCCGCTTCAACTGCTCCTTCACCCACGCCCTGGATTTGTTGATCTTGTGCTCGATCATGATGTCCGAGACGGAAAGGGAGATGTCGACGGCTTCGACACCGCAGGCAATGCTCGCCTCGATGTCCGGGATCACAGCACGGTTCCAGGTGATGAGACGCGCCGACAGCCCCAGTTCTACGAGCGCCCTGATCGACGCCCTCTCTTCTTCCCCCATTGCAGGAATGCCGCATTCCAGTTCGTGGACCCCCATGGCGTCCAGATGCCGGGCGATGGCAATCTTCTCGCGAGCGCTGAACACAACACCCGCGGTCTGCTCGCCGTCGCGCAGTGTAGTGTCGCCGATACGTACCTTCACTTCCTCACCCATGTCGCCTCCTTCCGGGGAACATGCGCCCCCTTGTTAAAGCGTGACGGGCGCCGTTGCCCGGAAGCTGCTTCACCCGCAGCCTGAGCAAGCCTTCAGCAGGAGCTGTGCCAGACGAACGCGAGACTTCGGTATACGGACTCAGACAACTTTGTAAGCAACAGAAAGTACAAGATTTTTCGTAGGATCGCAGTTGTACCACTTGGAACACTAGGTCTTGGCGGGAACTGACCTCGCATTATGCGGCGCGCTTAAAATAGCGGCACAATGGGTCGTCCAGCGACAGAAGCGCTCCTTGATTAGGAGGGAGTTTGGTCACAGAAGTACTCTCTTTGAACTTTTTCGTTGTTCCACATTAACCCAAGTGTTATCATCCGGCCAGCCATACCACATCTAAATATTGCGGTTTTCAATTGTCCAGAACGGAGGCATATGCCATGGCTTTGAAAGACGTGCGGATACTCATCGTTGACGATGAATCCTTTTTCCGTGATTCACTGCGGGAGACGCTCGAGAGAATCGGCTTCACAGTGGTTGGGGAGGCGGTAGATGGCAGACAGGCGGTGCGACAATACCTCACCCACCGACCGCACATCACCATCATGGACGTCTACATGCCTGAGAAAAACGGCATCGACGCCACGCGTGAGATCATCGCCATCGACCGGGGTGCGAATGTCCTGACAAGCAGCGCATCCGACTGCGCCAGCGACACCCAGGCCGTGTTAAAGGTTGGCGCGAAGGGTGTTCTAAAGAAACCGTTTGAAGCGAGAGAAATCTACGACACCATCAAGACCGTGCTGTGCGGCCGATAACATCTTGCAGCAAAGCGGAGACCGGAGATGAAAACAGTCCTTGCCATTCTTATACTCACCATGACGGCAGGCGCCGGCCTCGCAGCCGGACCAAGCACAAGCTCCCTACCGGTTAAGTACATCACCCTCGAGGGTCTCGCACAGAGCCTCCCGTCCACTCCCATCGTCGCCGGTTTCGACATCGACGACACCGTGCTCTTTTCCACCCCTGCCTACTACTACGGGGCCAACAACGGGGAAGGTCCCGGCGGGACGAACCGCTACGGCTCCGATTATCTTGCGAACCCGCAATTCCGCAAGGACCTGAACCAGGACCTGGACAAGTTCAGCATGAAGAAGAAAGCCGGTGATGAGCTGATCGCCATGCACAAGCGTCGCGGTGACACCATCGTTTTCATCACCAAGCGTAACTGTTATGACGACGATGCGGAGGTGATCCGGAAGCGCCTTAACAGGCTGTTCGCGCTCAGCTCGCAAGTCTTTTGCACCAACGAGCAGTCAAAAACTCCGTACCTGGAGAAAACCGGAGCGAGGATCTATTACGGGGATGCCGACACCGACATCGAATATTCGATGCAGGTCAAAGGCGACAAGGTAAGACCGATCAGGGTAGAGAGGAGCAGGATGTCGACCAACAAGGGGGGATACCACCCGGGGAAATACGGCGAGGAGATCCTTGCCGATTCCGAGAACTAGGCAAAGTGGGGTTAGGACTCAGTTAGCCAGCATAGGGTGACAAATCAGACACTGCTCTTTCGGCGGGTGGTTTCTTGGCAGCGGCCTCATGCTTTGGCCATGACAGGTGGCGCAGAGAGCCTCGGTTTTTGGCTGTCCCTGCCCACCCTTTACCGCCAGGTAAAGCGGTTTATGCCGCTCGTCCCGCGGGACGGCTTTTCCCTTACCTTTACCGACCCCAATGGACAGGACGGCGACCAGCCCCAAACAAGCCGCCACCATGAACCAATCTCTTCCAGTCAACTTCAACTCCACTCTCCCGCCTTCGTCTGGATGGCGCGTTTCTTCTAGTACCAGTCCCCTCAGGTGCGCCCGGGAACCATCTTCGCCAAAAAGGTCCTGATCCTTTTCGCGTTGGTCCCGACATCGCTGATGCCGACCCTGGAAACGGAGCGGACGTCGAGCAGGCAACGGTCGCCGGCCGGTACGATCCTTATCGCGACATCGTCCTTGAACCCGAACCAGCGCGTCGTGTCGGTTGCCTCGATGATCCACTCCGCCGGACGCTCGGCCACCACGGTCCACTTCAACTCCCGCGCGATCAAAAGCGCCCTTTTGTAGGCCTCGTCCGCAGGCATCGACAGCACCACGGTCTTAAGATCGGGATAGGCCTTCAACTGCTGCGTCGCTACGTCGATTCCCCCATACCGGACCCCAGCGCCACGCGCGCTGCTGATGGCCACGAAATGAGGCGGGTTGCTGAGATCGGTGCTGATGTCGTGGATGCGCGGGTAGCTTTGCGCCTGGAAATTCCAGTAAAGCGGAATGGCGAAGGCGAACAACGCCACGATGAGGGCCAGCAGGGAGATGAAGATCCCCTTGAAGTGCCGCCGCCGGACCGACACGACGGAGGACGCCAGGGCGAGCACGGCGCAGCCGAAACCGATGTAGCCGGCGGCTTTTATCATGGCGAACCCGGTCCTGAAGTTCCACAGGTTCAGCCTTGCGCCAGGGCCGGACGTGAATAGCAGCAAGAAGGCGCAGGCGGCGCATGCAGCGGCGAAAAAAGGCAGAATCAGACTTGTTCCGGCGGCTGATGAAGGTTTCTTCTCTTCCATACACCCTCCATTCGGGACGTCACCCCGAGTCCACCAAGACGTTACACCGGCACCCTGAGCCGAGGACCCGTCAGGAGACGATACCGGCGACCACGCCGGCACCGTTGGGAAGCTCGATGGGCAGGCGGCGCACGCCCTTCGCTCCAGCCGACTCGAGCATACCGAAGAGTTCGCTCTCGCTGTAGGATTGCCCGTCCGGGGTGCCGAGCAGCATGTTCAGTGAGAACAGTGCAGGGAAAACCGGGGCGTCCCTCGTATCGTCGAGGATAAACTCCTGAACCAGGATCATCCCTCCCGGTTCAAGCGCCGCGACCGCCTTTTTCAGCACGCTCTGGCAGGCTTCGGGACCGATGCCGTGCAGCACATGGGAAAGCCAGGCGACGTCAAACCCGCCGGGCAGGTCGTCCTGCTCGAAATCGACGGCGATGAAGCCGATGCGCTCGGAAAGGTCGAAGCGGGCGACGGTCTGCTCTGCGAAACCGCGCGTGGTCGGAAGATCGCAGATGACCGCGTCAAGTCCCGGGTTTTGCCTGCAGAAATGTATCGCGTAGGTGCCGGGGCCGCCGCCCAGATCCATGAGGCGCCTGCGCCCGGTGAGATCGATCTGCGGCACGATCTTCGGGGCGATCATCTGGGCCAAGTTGAACATCCCCATGAGGAAGCTTTCCCTCGCGTTCTCGGCGTCCTCGTGGGAGGCGCGTTCCCGCACGGGATGGCCGGTCTGAACGGCTTCGTCAAGCCTGCTCCACCCGTTAACCAGGTGATGGTGATGCATGATGATGTGCCCGAGGTAATCGGGTGAGGTGCGGGACAGGAATTTTGCCGCGAAGGGGGTGGCGAGATACTCCCCTCCCCTCTTTTCGATAAGCCCCAGTGCCGCCAGGGCATCGAGCAGCATGGCGAGACCGCGGCCGTCGCATCCGATCTCTTCAGCAAGCCGGAGAGCGGATGACGGCGCAGCGGATAAGGGCGTGAAGACGTTCAGTTTCACACCGGCGTGAAGGGTACAGGTACTCCAGTAGCTACCGGAAGTCTCAAGCAGTGTCGCGGGCGACCATTCTTTCTTTTCCACACTCCCCCCTGAAGAGCCAAGGTCGTCTTCGTAGGTGCCAAGACGACCATCGTGCTGAAATCATTGAACCCGGCAAGTCTACCCGGCTGCGACATCAGCGTCAAGCAAAGCCGCCCCGGGATTTCTTCCGACGTGCCCATCGCGAAAAAACAAAAAAGCCCCGGGAGGACCCGGGGCTTTTTTAAAGGGAGAAGCAAAGTTGGCTTACGCTTCGTCGAAGAGCGCGGTGGAGAGGTAACGCTCGGCGAGGTCGGGAAGGATCACCACGATGGTCTTTCCGGCGAACTCGTCCAGGTTGGCGAGGCGAACGGCGGCTGCCGCTGCGGCACCGCTGGAGATCCCGACCAGGAGCCCCTCTTCCTTGGTGAGTCGCTTGGCGAATTCGATCGCCTCGTTGCTCTCGACCTGCTCTACGCGGTCGATCAGCGAGAGATCGAGTGTGTCGGGGATGAAGCCGGCACCAATCCCCTGGATCTTGTGCGGGCCGGGACGCAGTTCCTGACCGGCTAGTTTCTGCGTGATCACCGCGCTCTCCTTAGGCTCGACCGCCACGGCGACGACGTTCTTACCCTTGGTGTGCTTAAGGTAGCGCGTGATGCCGGAAATGGTGCCGCCGGTGCCTACGCCGGAGACGATGACGTCGACGGCACCGTCGGTATCGGCCCAGATCTCGGGACCGGTCGTTTTCTCGTGAATGGCCGGGTTGGCCGGGTTCTTGAACTGCTGCGGCAGGAAGTAACGCGCCGGATCGGAGGCCACAATCTCCTCTGCCTTGGCGATGGCCCCCTTCATCCCGGCGGAACCGGGGGTAAGGATGAGGTTCACCCCGAGTGCCGCCAGTACCCTGCGGCGCTCGATGCTCATGGTTTCGGGCATGGTGAGGGTCAGCTTGTAGCCGCGGGCAGCGGCGACGTACGCCAGCGCGATGCCGGTGTTTCCGCTGGTCGGCTCCACGATCTCGACGCCGGGCTTGAGCACGCCACGTTCCTCGGCATCCCAGATCATGTTGGCGCCGATGCGGCACTTGACCGAGTAGGCGGGATTGCGCCCCTCGACCTTGGCCAGAACGGTTGCCTTGGCCCCCTTGGTCACATGGTTCAGACGCACAAGCGGCGTGTTACCGATGGATTGGGAGTTATCCAGATAGATACGTGACATGGCGGTTGCTCTCCTTTTTGTTTGGATCCCGGCGCACGGTGCCGGACGCATGGGTTTCTTGCAGGCGTTTGTATTTTTATATTTAACCTGCAACGTTGTCAACTATTTTATTTTTATTCTTGATAGACAGACTGTACTTTGATCAAGGGTGCCGTTATATCTGATAATCATTGACAAAAAAACGAACATTGCGCGGACGGGCGAAGACCTGCTCCCCCACCTGCAAGGCCAGTCGCTCCGCCGCATCACGGGAGAGATCGACCTCGAGCTGCTCGCCTCCGGCATGCAGCAGGTCGACCCGCACCAGAGGCCCCACCCGCAGTACGCCACGCACCTGGGCCGTGATCGCATCACTACCGCTACCGTGGCGTGAGATGTCGATATCGTGCGAGCGCACGTAGCCGACCGCGGGGCCATCTGCACCGGCGATGGAACCGGAGGTGGCAAGCTGCACCCCGCCCAGTTGAGCCACGCCGTTGTCGATACGGCCGTGGAACAGATTGACTTTGCCGAGGAAATCGAAGACGAAGGGGTTCGCCGGGTGGTCGTAGACCTCACTCGGCGCCCCCTCCTGCTCGACCTTGCCCCGGTTCATCACCACGATCCGGTCGGCGACTTCGAGCGCCTCCTCCTGGTCGTGGGTCACGAAGACGCTCGTGACATGGATCTCGTCGTGCAGTTGCCGCAGCCAGCGGCGCAGTTCCTGGCGCACCTTCGCATCAAGGGCGCCGAACGGTTCATCGAGCAGAAGCACCTGAGGCTCCACGGCAAGCGCACGAGCCAGGGCGACCCGCTGCCTCTGTCCCCCGGAGAGCTGCGACGGGTAGCGGTCCCCCAGATGCTCCATCTGGATGAGTTTCAGCAGTTCGAAGACCTTGCTCCGGATCGCCTCCTTGCCCGGCCGGGTCCTTTTATGTTTCACCGAGAGCCCGAAGGCGACGTTGTCGAACACGTTCATATGCCTGAAAAGGGCGTAATGTTGGAAGACGAAGCCGACTTTGCGGTGCCGAGGGGAGTGCAGGCTCGCGTCCTCCCCGTTGAGAAGGACCCGCCCCTCGTCGACGCTCTCCAGCCCGGCGATGATGCGCAGCAGCGTCGTCTTCCCCGACCCTGAGGGACCGAGGAGGGCGACCAGCTCCCCGGAGGGTACCGAGAGGCTGACGTCGTCCAATGCGGCGAACGTGCCGAAACGTTTGCTTACCTTTTCTATTTCGATGCTCATCTTTTCTCCTTTCATGCCACGGTTTTCTGCAGCTGGCGCATCTTCCACTCGGTGAAAGTCTTGAGCGCCAGGGAAACCAGCGCGAGCAGCGCAAGCAGCGAGGCCACCGCGAAGGCGGCGACGAAATTGTACTCGTTGTAAAGGATCTCCACCTGCAGCGGAACGGTGTTGGTCGCGCCGCGCACGTGCCCTGAGACGACGGAGACCGCACCGAACTCACCCATTGCCCGCGCGTTGCAGAGGATCACCCCGTACAGAAGTCCCCACTTGACGTTGGGCAGGGTGACCCGGAAGAAAGTTTGCAGCCCCCCCGCCCCGAGGGTGAGCGCGGCCTCCTCTTCTTCGCGCCCCTGCGACTCCATGAGCGGAATCAGCTCCCGCGCCACGAAGGGAAAGGTGACGAACACAGTGGCGAGCACGATGCCGGGCACGGCGAAGATGATCTTGATGTCGTGCGCCTGGAGCCAAGGGCCCAGCCACCCCTGCAACCCGAAGACGAGGACGTAGACCAGCCCGGACACCACAGGAGAGACCGAGAACGGAAGATCGATCAGGGTCACGAGCAGGCTTTTGCCCGGAAAGGTGAACTTCGCGGTGCACCAGGAGGCAACGATGCCGAAAAACAGGTTGAACGGCACGCAGAGGACCGCCGTGACAAGGGTGAGCCTCATCGCGGACAGCGCATCAGGTTCGAGAAGCGCCGCACGGTACTCCTGCCACCCCTTCGAGAGCGCTTCAGAAAAAAGGGCTCCGAGAGGTAACAGCAGAAATAGAGCGAGAAAGAGCACAGTGGCGCCGACCAGGAGCAGCCGGACGCCGAGGGGCTCGGCGAGAGCCGCCATTCTTTGGACGCGGAAGGCGCTCGGATAACGGGAACTGTTCATGTCATTGCTCCGCATAGCGCCTGCTCCATTTCTGCAGCAGGTTCAGTACCAGAAGCAGCATAAAGGAGACCAGCAGCATCACCACGGCTACCGCCGTTGCGCCTGCGTAATCGTACTGCTCCAGTTTGGTGATGATCAGCAGCGGCGTGATCTCGGACACCATTGGCATATTCCCTGCAATGAAGACGATGGAGCCGTACTCGCCCACCGCACGCGCGAAAGCCAGGGTGAAGCCGGTGAGGACCGCGGGAAACATCAGAGGGAATACGACCCTCGTGAAGATCTGCCACCGGTTCCCGCCGAGGCACGCCGCCGCCTCCTCCACCTCGCGATCGAACTCCTCCAGCACCGGCTGTACGGTCCGCACCACGAAGGGGAGACCTATGAACACCATGGCCAACCAGATGCCCACCGGCGTGAAGGCAACCTTGATGCCCAGCGGTTCCAGCACATTTCCAAGCCAGCCGTTGGAGGCGAAGATGCCGGCCAGGGTGATGCCCGCAACCGCGGTCGGAAGTGCGAAGGGAAGATCGACGAGTGCATCGAGGATCCTCCTTCCGGGAAACCGGTAGCGGACCAGGGCCCAAGCGACGATGACGCCGAAAAAGGCGTTGGTCAAGGCCGCGAGGAGTGCGGCACCGAAGGTGACACGGTAGGAGGCCAACACGCGCGGGGCGGCTACGGCGCCTACAAATTCGTCCCACGTCAGGGTGGCCGCCTTGAAAAACAGGGTGGACAGCGGGACGAGAACGACCACGAGCAAGCAGAGGAGCGTGTACCCCATGGTGGGGGCGAAGCCGGGCAGGTTTCCCCACCCGGCGGCGTGACTTTTCTTCAAACTTCTTGCCATGACATCACCTGCCCGGCCGGTAGATCTGGTCGAAGGTTCCGCCGTCGGCAAAATGCGTCTTCTGGGCCCTGGTCCACCCGCCGAAGGTCTGATCTACCGTCACGAGCCTGAGCTTGGGAAATAACTTCGCGTATTTGGCTGCCACCTTGCGGTCCGAGGGGCGGTAGTAGTTCTGTGCCGCGATTTCCTGACCTTCCTGCGAATACAGGTATTTCAGATACTCCTGTGCGACAGCGCGGGTTCCTTTGCGGTCGACAACCCTGTCCACCAGGGCGACAGGCGGTTCCGCCAGGATGCTGAGCGAAGGAACCACGATCTCGAACCGATCTTTGCCCAGCTCGTTCACAGCAAGAAAGGCCTCGTTTTCCCAGGCGATAAGGACGTCACCCTGCCCGCGCTGCACGAAGGTGGTGGTAGCCCCTCGGGCACCTGAATCAAGCACGGGAACGTTGCGGAAGAGCTTGCCGACGAACTCGCGGGCCGAAGCCTCGTTGCCCCCTTTCTGTTTCAGGGCATAGGCCCACGCGGCGAGGTAATTCCACCTCGCGCCGCCGGAGGTCTTCGGGTTTGGTGTGATGACGCTTACCCCCGGGCGCACCAGATCGTTCCAATCCCTGATCTGCTTCGGGTTACCCTTGCGGACCAGGAAGACGATGGTGGAGCTGTAAGGGGAGCTGTTTTTAGGCAGGCGTTTCTGCCAGTCCTTCGGGATGAGCTTCGCCTTGTTGTGAATCTCGTCCACGTCGTAGGCAAGGGCGAGCGTGACCACGTCGGCGTCAAGGCCGTCGATGACCGCCCTCGCCTGCTTCCCCGACCCGCCGTGCGACTGTTTCACGGTGACATCCTGGCCGGTCTTCTGTTTCCAGTGCCGGGCGAAGGCCTTGTTGTAATCCTGGTAAAGCTCCCGGGTCGGATCGTAAGAAACGTTGAGCAGTTCGGTGGCGGCGAAGACCTGGGACGCGTGAAAGAGCGTTACGACCAGAAACAGCGAGATAATACGGTACATTTACTCCCTCCTTTTGGGCGGCCGCAGCACCTATCCAGTGCAAAGCGGCTCGCGGGTTGATGAAAATTACATGACAATGACGAGAGATGGTTGCGGCGCGCCCGACACTATCTACTCTACCAAACAAGTGGACATATGCTTAACATTACCCGAATTTATTAGTCAAGTTATTTTGTAATAAAAGTAGATATATTGCAGCACTAAATACTCAACAAACACATCTAAAACCGTACGATAACAGCGAGATAGGCCAGTCACTGCACCACTTAATAAAATCACCATTGGTATATGGTTTAGTTGATCTCGCAGGGTATTTCATCCAAATGGTTTCCACACCTGTACGCCGTAGTTATCAAATAAATTTCTTGACAAAACGAGTAACTAAAACTACCCTCGCACAACCTTTGCGCCGAGTAGTGGTTTAGCCGGTGTCATTTAGATTGGATGAAGGAGTGACCGTGGGAGTAGTTGACGGCAAATTGAGGCTTGATACGAAGCTGATTCATGGCGGGACAAGCCGGGACGCTTCCGGCGCCACCAAGACGCCGATCGTTCAGGCGTCGGCCTTCGCCTACCAGACCGCCGAGGAACTGGAAGACGTCTTCAGGGGAAGAGCGGTCGGGCAGGTATACACGAGAATCGGCAACCCGACGCTGGATAGCCTGGAAAAGCGCCTCGCCGCGGTGGAAGACGGCATCGCCGCCGTCATCACCTCCTCGGGGATGTCGGCCATCACCACCGCGGTAATGGCCGTGGTCCGCAGCGGCGACGAGATCCTTTCTTCCTCGTCGCTCTTCGGCGGCACCTACTCACTGTTCCACGACACCCTCGCCAACTACGGCATCACCACGCGCTTTTTCGACCCTGTCGACCTGTGGGCGCTGGAGGCGGGAATCAGCGAGCGGACGAGACTCATCTTCGTGGAGACCATAGGCAACCCGAAGATGGACGTGCCCGACATAGCGGCGTTCTCTGCGGTGGCGAAGAAGCACGGCATCCCGCTCATGGTGGACGCGACCGTCTCGACGCCCTACCTTGCGCGCATGCGCGAGCTCGGCGCCAACATCATCGTCCACTCGACCAGCAAGTACATTAACGGCACGGCGAACTCCATCGGAGGGGCGATCGTCGATGCCGGCAGCTTCAACTGGAACAGCGCCCTCTTCCCGCATTTCGAGCCCTTTTACAAGAAGTATCGCAACTTCGCCTTCACGGCCCGGGTGAGAAAGCTGATCCACAAGGACTTCGGGGCATGCGCCGCGCCACTCAACGCCTTTCTCTCCGGTGAGGGACTCGAGACGCTGGCGCTCAGGATGGAGCGTCACTGCTCCAACGCCATGAAGCTTGCAGCCTTTCTGCATGCGCACCCGAAGGTCGCCTGGGTGAACTACCCGGGGCTTGCCGATTCGCCGTTCCACAACGTTGCGAGACGCCAGTTCAATGGGCGCTTCGGCGGGCTCCTCACCTTCGGCCTTGCCGACCGGGCAGCCGCCTTTCGGTTCATCAACGGCCTCACGCTCGCGAAGAACCTTGCCAACATCGGGGACACGAAAACCCTCGTCATTCACCCGGCCTCCACCATCTGCGCCGATTACACGCCGGAGGTGAAGGCGCTCATGGGTGTCTCAGAAGAGCTGGTACGGGTATCGGTTGGAATCGAGGCGCCAGAGGATATCCAGGACGACTTCGCCACCGCTTTGGAACAGGTTTAACGCTGTTTTTTGCCCAATATCTATGCTATCAAACGAGGAGTGCATCTAATGAACCTTATGGTCAACGGCAAACCAGCCAGTATCACCGAAGAACAACCCGTCTCCATCACTTGCCTGCTGGAAGCGCTGCAGGTGGAACAGCGCGAATATGTCACCGTGGAACTGAACGGCGACATCATGGACCGCGCGCAGTTCGACGGGACCACGGTGAAGGACGGCGATAACGTAGAGTTTCTATATTTTATGGGTGGAGGTAGACCGTGAAGCTCACCGAAGAGCAGATCAACCGCTATTCGCGTCACATCCTTCTTAAAGAGGTCGGCGGCAAGGGACAGCTGAAGCTTATGAACGGCAAGGTGCTGGTGATCGGCGCCGGCGGCCTCGGCTCCCCGATCGCGCTGTATCTCGCCGCAGCAGGCGTCGGGACCATCGGCATCGCGGACGCCGACCAGGTCGACCTCTCCAACCTGCAGCGCCAGATCATCCACAGCACCCCGGACGTCGGCAAGGCCAAGGTCCTTTCGGCCAAGGAGAAGATGCTCGCCATCAACCCGGATCTGAACGTGGTCACCTATGAGACCTGGGTCAACGCGGACAACATCATCTCCATGATCGAGGGGTACGACTTCGTCATCGACGGCACCGACAATTTCGCGGCGAAGTTCCTCATCAACGACGCCTGCGTGCTTGCCGGCAAGCCCTACTCGCACGGGGGGATCCTGCAGTTCGACGGGCAGACCTTCACGGTGGCCCCGGGTGAATCTCCCTGCTACCGCTGCGTCTTCCCGGAACCTCCCCCCAAAGACGTCATCCCCACCTGCTCCAGGGCGGGGGTCATCGGCGTCCTCCCCGGCATCATCGGAACCCTGCAGGCGACCGAGGCGATCAAGTACCTCCTGGGCATCGGGGACCTTCTGCACGGCAGGCTCCTCACCTACAACGCCCTGCGCATGCGCTTCCGCGAGGTTCCCATCCGCAAGAGCCCGAAATGCCCGATCTGCGGCGAGCACCCCACCATCACCGAGGTGAAGGACGAGCTCGACGCCCTGACGGTCTGCGACCTGGGGCACTAGCATGCTGGAGATCCCCAGGGAGATACTGGAGTCGACCATCGTCCAGGCGCGCGAGGGTTTCCCCCTCGAGGTATGCGGCATGATGGGTGGGATCGGACACCGCATCACCACGCGCTACCCCATGACCAACACCGACGCGAGCAACGAACACTTCACCATGGACCCGAAGGAGCAATTCGCCGTAGTGAAGGCGATGCGCGCCGCGGGCGAGGAGATGCTGGTCATCTACCACTCGCACCCCGAGTCGCCGCCCCGCCCCTCCCAGGAGGACATCCGGCTCGCCCTCACCCCGAACGTCTGCCACCTGATCGTCTCGCTCGAGCAGCCGGACAAGCCGGTGGCTAAGGCGTTCCGGATCACCGCCGGGGTCGTGGAGCCCGTACAACTTACTATCGCAGGGTAGGTCCCCCTACCCTTTGCTATCGAACAGGAGAGCGTTTTGGCAGAACAGAAGATAGATCTGAGGAACCTGAAGGCAGGCGGCTTCATCAAGGAGCGCGGCAAAGATTTGTTCACGGTGCGCCTGCGCGTCCCTGGCGGGAGGCTTTCGGTGGACCGTCTGGCGAAGATCGCGGAAGTTGCACAGAAGTACGGCAAGGGTTACGTGCACCTGTCGGTGCGCCAGTCCATCGAGCTCATCAACGTGAACTTCGCCGATTTCGACGCGGTGGTCGCGGAACTGGGCGAAGAGCAGCAGAAGGTCGCCTCCTGCGGCGCCCGGGTGCGCGTTCCGACCGCCTGCGGCGGCTGCGAGTACAACCCCAACGGCCTCGTGGACACCCAGAAGTCGGCGCTCGAGGTGGACGACAAGCTCTTCGGCACCGCCACCGGCCATCACAAGTTCAAGGTATGTTTCGCCGGTTGCCCCTTCGACTGTCCCAAGTCGGCCACCAACGACGTCGGGTTCCAGGGTGCGGTCTGGCCGAGGCTTGAGGCGGACGCCTGCATCGGCTGCGGGCTGTGTGCTAAGTCGTGCACCGAGGGCGCCCTCGCCATGGCGGACGGCAAGCCGGTATTCGACGCAAAAAAATGCATCTACTGCGGCGACTGCATCAAGGTCTGCCCCACCAGCGCCTGGAGCGCGGCGAAAAAAGGGTACACGGTCCGCATCGGCGGGAAGTGGGGGCGCCGCCCCTTGGTGGGAACGCTTTACGCCACCTTCGTTCCGGAAGAGCGTGCCGTAGACTTCATCGCCGCAGTGCTCGCCTGGTACCAGGAGAAGGCGGAAGGGGCCGGACGGGTGCGTCTGGGCGACATCATCATCCGCGAGGGGTGGCAGTCGCTGCTCGACCATCTGCGCCGCGACTTCGCCGACTTCGTCGTAGCCGAGACCACCGCTCCCCAGGTCATCGTCAACCAGATACCGCTTCCGGGCCAGGCCTGAAGCATCCGTAAAGGAAACATCATGCAAACCATCGATTTAAGGGGCGTTACCTGCCCGACCAACTTCGTCATGGCCAAACTCGAGCTCGAGGACATCGAGGCGGGGACCACCGTCGAGTTTCTGCTCGATGACGGGGAGCCGGTCAAGAACGTACCGCGAAGCCTGAAGGACGAGGGGCACAAGCTGCTCGGGCTGAAGGAGCAGGAGGGCTACTACACCCTCCTCTTGGAAAAGGGTTCGGATTAAGAGGCAGGCGCTTCAGCGGGAATGAAAGAGATGTCAGACAGAAAAAGGGTATTAGTGGCGATGAGCGGCGGCGTCGATTCCTCGGTGACCGCCGCTCTTTTGAAGGAACAGGGTTACGATGTGATCGGCGTGTCGCTGCAGCTCTACGACCGTCCCGAGCACAGCCCGTCAGGCGGCAAGACCTGCTGCTCGCTCACCGACGTCATGGACGCGGCGCGGGTCGCCAAGAAGCTCGGCATTCCCTTCCAGGTGATCGACATGCGCGGTCGCTTCCAGGAACTTGTCATCGACGACTTCGTCGCCGAGTACGCGTCCGGGCGCACCCCGAACCCCTGCGCACGCTGCAACGAAAGGATAAAGTTCGGCCTGCTCCTCGAGACGGCCGACGCCCTGAATGCAGACCTTCTCGCCACCGGCCACTACGCCCGGATCGAGCAGGACGAGGACGGCGTGTTCCAGCTGTGCAAGGGACACGATCCCCGCAAGGACCAGACCTATTTCCTCTTCGCCATGAACCAGGAGCAGCTCTCGCGCACCATCTTCCCGGTGGGGAGGATGGAAAAACCCGAGGTGCGCGCCCTGGCGGCACGCTTCGGCCTCCCGGTGGCAAGCAAGCAGGAAAGCCAGGAGATCTGCTTCATCCCTGACAACGACTACGTCCGCTTTCTCGAGGAGCGTGGCGTCACAAACCCCGGCGGCGACATCGTCGACCGCGAGGGAAAGAGGCTGGCAGGCCACGACGGCATCCACCACTACACGGTGGGGCAGCGGCGCGGGCTCGGCATCGCCTGGAAGGAGCCTCTCTACGTGACGGCCCTTGATGCCGAAAACGCACGGGTCGTGGTGGGGCCGAAAGAAGAGCTTTTAAAGACAGAACTGCTCGCCGACCAGCTCACCTGGACCGGCACCCCCATCTCCGGGGTATTCCGCGGTGCCTGCAGCATCCGTTACCGGCAGCAGCCGGTTCCTTGCCGCGCCGAGCTGCAGGCGGACGGCAGGCTCAGGATCACCTTCGACACCCCGCAATCCGGCGTCACTCCTGGACAGGCCGCGGTCCTCTACGACGGCGACCGGGTCGTAGGCGGCGGCTGGATCCTCTGACGCTCAGCTGAGGCGCCTGAAAGAGGCCGCCTTGATCACGGCGTACACCTCGTTGCGCGCCTGGATGGCCAGGTCGTCCGCGGCCTGGACCACTACCTCGGCAATCAGGGTCTCGTGGCCGCAGCGCAGTTCCACCCCCACCTTGTTCCCGGACGGGAAGGTGTCAACCACGGTGCATTTCAAAAGGTTCCTGGCGCTCACCGCCTCTGGGTGGCGCGTGAACAGGATGATGTCGCGCGAGGATAGCTCGAAGACCGCCATAGGCTCCTCGTCCCCGGCAGAGATGAAGAGCTCCTCCAGCCCCCACCGGTACACGTACAGCCCACCCATCTTGCGCAGTTTCTCCAGCTGCAGCACGTTGATGTAACCTACCTGGCTTCCCCCCATCCGCTCACGCGCGAGCTCTTCCGGCGTCGTCTGAGCCAGCACGCGGCCGCCCGCCATCGAGATGACCCGGTCCGTCATGAGCCGGATTTCAAGGAGCGAGTGCGAGATGAAAAGGTAAGGAATCCCGAACCTTTCACCGGCACGTTTCAGGTAATGAATGATCTGCAGCTTGAGGCCGTCATCGAGCGCGGAGAGGGGCTCGTCCATGAGCAGGAGGCGCGGATTGGCCAGAATAGCGCGCCCGAGCGCCACGCGCTGACGTTCCCCTCCCGAGAGGCGGTTCACGCCGCGCCCCAGAAGTTCCCCGAGCTGGAGCACCGACACCAGCGTGGCGAAATCGACGTAGCGCCGCCCCACCCCGCTCCTTTTGTACCCGTACCTTAAGTTCGCCTCGACGCTTAAGTGCGGGAACAGGCAGGCATCCTGGAAGACGAGCGAGATGCAGCGCCGCTGCGGCGGTACGTTTATCCCCCTTTTGCTGCTGAACAGGCACTCGCCATCCAGCCATATCTCCCCCTCTTCGGGCCTCTCGAGTCCGGCGATCATCTTCACCAGGGTGGACTTGCCGCTACCGGAGGCGCCGAAGATGCCGACCTGGCTCCCGGACGCCGTGCAGTCGAGATCGAGGTTGAAGGGACCTCCGAAACTCTTACGGAGAGTGAGACTCAGCTCCATCAGGTCCTCCTTGCCAGGCGCTTGACGAGCGCCTCGTGCCCGCTAAGGACGAACACGGAAATGCCGACTGCGACGGCGCACAAAGAAAGGGCGGCCCGCTCTCCGCCCGGCGAGGAGGCGTAGTCGTAGATGGCGAGGGGAATGGTCTGGGTGCTGCCGGGCATGTTCCCGGCGACGATGATGGTGGCGCCGAATTCGCCGAGGCTTCTCGCGAACATGAGCGACGCCCCGGAGACGACGCCGGAGACGGACATGGGTAGGATCACGGAGAGGAGCGTGTCAATGGGCCCGGCGCCCAAGGTGCGCGATGCCTGCACCAGCCTCCCGTCGATCCCCTCCATGGCTATCCTGATGGATCTGACCAGAAGCGGAAAGCCGACGATGGCCGACGCAAGAACCGCGGCCTTCCAGGTGAAGATGAGGCGCACGCCGAAAAGATCGAGCAGAGGCGCAAGCCACCCGTTTCTGCCGAGGGAGACGAGCAGCAGGTAACCCATGACCACGGGAGGCAGGGTGAGCGGAAGGTTGACCAACACCTCGAGCAGTACCTTGGCCCGGAAGCGGAAGAAGGTCATCAGGTAGGCATAGAGAAAGCCCAGCGGGAGACTGATAAGGGTCGCCGTAAAGGCTACCTTGATGGAGAGGATGATGGCGTCGCAATCGGCACTGCTCAGAAGGGGCATGGCTCACCTCGCTGTGATGGCCATCTTCTAGCAGGTTCCGTTCCAGATGTGGTAAACGCGAAAAAGGCGTGTTTCTCCGTGTTTATTGAAACAGTGGCAAGCGAGCCCGGCCCAGCGCAGCGGTCATTTGCTGTTTTTTGCGGCAGTGCCGCACCCTACTGTGACTGCAGGAGGGCGCCACGCAATAGCGCTCTGGCGGGCTCCACCCCCAACTCGGCCGTTATGGCCTCCTTCCCTTTTTGCAGCATCTCGGCGAGACCTTCGGGACGATGAGCGTCGCTGCCGATGCAGGAATATAGACCGTGACGCAGAAACAGCAGGGCACGCTCCCGGACCTCGTTCCCGTAACGTCCGGCGAAGCTGCCGAGGTTCCCCTGAAACACGCAACCCGCTCGTTTCATAGCCATGATCGTCGAGTCGTCCGACAGTTCGGGCGTTTTCTGCCATCCCATAACGGAGCAAAGCGCTCCGTGCAGGCCTTGCTCACGCACCTGCGGTTCGAAAGCGTGGCACCGCTCCGGATGTGCTATCAAGGGTTCAAGGCCGAGCCGGAAGAATCTCTCCACCATGGGGTGCAGTAGTTCCGGGCCGTCCCGAAAGGGGACCTCCACCAGCATCCTCCTATCCTCCGGCCGGGCATGAACCGATTCGAGCAGCAACTCAGGCAGATACTCGTCGAGATAGTGTTCGCAACCCGGCACGAGTTGAAGGGGGATGCCGGCGTCGCTTATATGCCCCTGCAGCACGTTCACCGCGCTGGTAACGCGGGCCGGATTATTCTCAAAGCAACCACGGATCATGTGCGGGGTGCAGACTACGGTACCGAATCCGAACTCACTGAGGATCCTAGCGATGGCAATGGACTCTTCAAGATCGGTCGCACCGTCGTCAACGGCAGGCAGGATATGGCAGTGATAGTCAGTAAAATCTTTCTCCATATAGTTTCTGTAGCACCTAAGCCGGTCGAAGTCAAAAAACAGCAGTGAAAAATACCGTTTCACCTCACAATCAGACCCTGTAACGCTTGCCGTCTCAGTACTGCACTTGCCTTTGCCTTCTCCGCCGATAAAATTGAGCCTTGTGCAAGGGGGTAAAAATGGAGAAGTCCTTCCTCGAAGCGACACAGCTAAGCAGTTTCCTTGAGACGCTAAGGCTGTTCGGCGAACTGCACGGTCCGACCGTGACCGACGCCGGAGTCACCACCTTCGCACCCATCGCGGCCCCCTCGCAACTGCGGATCGATTACCGCAGAACCCAGATCCCCCCGAAGAAATACCTACTCCCCTTCCGGGAACAACTCTTGAGCTACCGGGAGGGACGCTACGCCGAGCCAGCCGAAGCCCCCCCCGCCATCGTCCTTTTCGCCCTTCATCCGTGCGACCTGGCCGGGATCGCCTACCTGGACCTCGTTTTCCTCGGCGAGAACACCGATCCGGGGTATGCGGCGCGCAGGGCGCGGCTCACCTTAGTCGGCATCTCCTGCGAGCCTGACGATTTCTGTTTCTGCTCTGCACCGAATTCCGAAGCGAACTGCGACGCATTCCTCACGACAATTAAGGGCGGTTACATCTTCTCTGCGGTTACCGCGCGGGGGGAAGAGATCGCCGCGGCGGCAGCTGATCTGTTCAGCGCAGCCGACGTCCCTCAGTCGTTGGCAGCGCTGCATCCCGGAACGGGCGTCGCCCCCCAGGACCCTGAACTGCGCTTCTCGGACAACCCGCTCTGGCAGAAGTTCGCCGACACCTGCGTCTCTTGCGGCGCCTGTTCCGTCTGCTGTCCCACCTGTTACTGTTTCGACGTGCGTGAGTATCCCGCTCTTAACGGCGGGGGAGTACGCATCAGGGAGTGGGACAACTGCTTCTTCGCGTCGCACGGAGAGGTGGCAGGCGCAAACTTCCGCCCCACGCGTCTCGACCGTCTGCGCTACCGTTTCCTGCACAAATACTGCGGCTTCACACCGCTGCAGGGAATCACCTCGTGCGTCGGCTGCGGACGCTGCAAGGCCGTTTGTCCCGTCGGCATCGACCTGCGCGAGCTCTTCAGTGTGGCAGGTGGGGAGATGTCGCCATGAGCGAAAGGGTAAGAGACATGCACCTGCCGTTCGCTGCGCGGCTTTTGGAGCGGCATGAGCTCACCGAGGATACGGCACTCTTCCGCATCGCCCCCGAGGAGGCGGCCCTCCCGCAGCTGTCCCGTTTCGTCCCGGGTCAGTTCGTTCAGATCTCCGTTCCCGGCGCGGGAGAAGTCCCGATTTCGCCAGCCGACCTCCCGGGAGGAGACGGAGCGCTTGAACTATGCGTGCGCCGCGTGGGACACGTGACCGAGCTGTTGCACCAACAGCTCCCGGGTGCACCGCTCGGCATCCGCGGTCCTTTCGGCAACGGATTTCCTATGGAGGAAATGTCCGACCATCCCGTTCTCTTGCTCGCCGGTGGGCTCGGCATTGCTCCGCTGCGCTCCCTCCTCATGCATCTTCTCAGGCACCGCGACCGTTTCGGCGAGATCACCCTGATGTACGGAGCCCGCCAGCCAAAGCTCATGCTGTTTCGCGAGGAGATGGCGGCGCTCGCCGCACGCGGGGAGATGCGACTGTACCTCACCGTCGATTTCGCACCGGAAACGAACGGCATCCAGTCTTGTGCGGTGGGGCTGCTGCCGGATCTCCTGAAAGGATTCCGTTTCGACGCACCGGCGACCTACGCTGCGGTGTGCGGTCCCCCTCCCCTGTATCGCTGCCTAATCGCCGATCTCGAGCAGGCTGGGGTGGCGCCGGGGCGTATCATGCTGAGTCTCGAACGCAGGATGCGCTGCGGCGTGGGGCGCTGTTGCCACTGCGCCATCGGCCAGAAACTCTGCTGCGTGGACGGTCCGGTCTTTCGGGCCGGTGAATTAAAAGACATACCGGAGGCGCTGTGAAACCTGTAAGGCTTGCCATAGCTGGGCTCACCGCCTGCTCCGGTTGTCAGCTCACCCTACTTAACTGCGAGGACGAACTCCCGGATGTGCTGCGGCGTTTCGAGCTCGTTTATTTCCCGATGGCACAAAGCGGCGGCCACCGCGAAGGGCCGTTCGACGCCGCCCTCGTCGAGGGTGCCGTTTCAACACCGGCAGATCTTGATATGCTCTTCAGCCTGAGAAACGCGAGCCGCCTTCTCGTTGCGGTCGGAACCTGCGCAGCTTTCGGCGGCGTTGCAGCCATGAACAACGGCCAGTCACAGAGACAGGAACTGCTCCGGACCGTGTACGGGGGCCATGAGAGCCTGCCTGAGAGCTTCGCGCCGGCCCCCTTCGGCAATTTCGTGAGTGTTGACTGGACCATACGCGGCTGTCCTCCCGAGAAGGAGGAGGTCGTAGAACTGCTCGCCGCTCTTCTTGCCGGGACCCTCCCGCCGGTCCGGTCCTACCCGGTCTGCACCGAGTGCCGCAGCAGGGAAAACCTCTGCCTCCTTCTGGAAAAAGGTGAGTTGTGCCTTGGGCCGGTCATACAGGGGGGATGCAACGCGCGCTGCCCGGCAACGGGCATAGCCTGCGAAGGGTGCCGCGGCCCGGTGCGAGAGGCGAACGTGGCACAGGAACTGGAGCTTCTGCTCGAGCGCGGCTTCGGCCGCGAGGAGATCGACCGCAGGATGAACAGGTTCAAGCCGGGGTGGGACTATGAGCAGCGTCGTTGAGATAAACCCGTTGACGAGACTCGAAGGGCACGGCAGCGTCAAGGTCTTCCTTGATGGTGCCCGCGTCGAGCGGGTGGAGCTGCACCTGAGCGAGTCCCCTCGCCTCTTCGAGGCCCTCCTGGTCGGGAAGAGCTACGCAGAGGTACCCGACATCGTGTGCCGCATCTGCTCGCTTTGCTCGACGGTGCACAAGGTCACGGCGCTGCTCGCCGTCGAGGACGTCCTCGGCATCGAGGTCTCCGAGCGGACCTCGCTCACGAGGGAGCTCATGCTGAACGGCGCCACGGTCCAGGACCATGCGCTGCACCTGTATTTCCTGGTGCTCCCCGACCTGCTCGGCGTTCAGGGCGTCGCGGAGCTTGCCGGCGTCGCGCCGGAACTCGTCAAGCAGGGGCTTGCCATCAAGAAGGTCGGGAGCCTCATCCAGGAGACGGTTGGGGGGCGCCTGATCCATCCGGTGAACATCCGCCTTGGCGGGCTTGGACGCGTGATCCCAAAGCCTGAACTTACGCAACTGAGAGACGAGCTGCGCCTGGCGCTTCCCGCCTGCCAGGACGTCTGCCGGCTCTTCTGTACCCCGTTTCCCTTCCCCAAACTCCCGGAGCCCGCCTTTCTCGCCCTTGAGCCGTCGTCGGTCCCGCTGGGCTCGCGGCGCTTGCGCCTCAGTCGTGACCGATCCTTCGCCGTAGGGGAATACCGGGAACATGTCGAGGAAACGTTTCTTGCGTACTCAAACGCGAAGCTTTCAAAGGTGATGGGGGTGGAGGCGACCGTGGGGGCCTTGGCCCGCTTGCATCATGCGCCCACCTTGAGCGAAGGCGCAGGTGAGATTTTCAAGGCACACAGGCATGAACTGATCGGGAAGGACATACGGGGCAACAACCTGGCCCAGGCCATCGAACTCTACGACGCTGCCGAGCGCGCCCTTCAACTCGTCGAGCGTCTATTGGAGCTGGAACCTGGCCCAGAAGCAGGCGTCGCTGCGGCGCCGCGCAGCGGCACAGGAACCGCGGCCTGCGAAGCACCACGCGGGGTGCTGATTCACAGCTATACCTTCGACGACGCAGGCATTTGCACGCAGGCCGATGTGATCACCCCAACCGCCCTGAACCAGGGTGCGCTAGCTCGTGACTTATTGGCGCTCGCGCGCGGCATGGAGGGTGAAGAAACGGCGCGCATGACCGCTGCGCTCGAACGGCTGATCCGCTGTTACGATCCATGTATCTCGTGTTCGGTTCACACCTTCCCACCCTAGCTGAGGGAACCGGTGCTGACTCTGGGCGCTGCAAAAATGCAACTTTTGTTGCACCCTGACACGTAACCTGACTTCCCGGCAAAGGGCAACTGTCATACCAACAAGCAATAAAACTGGTCAGACAGGTCCCTCTAGCCGCTATGACGAAAGGGAAAAGACGGCGAAATAATTGCCGGTTTACGGAACAGGCATAACCCAAAAAAATGCAGTTTTTCAGCCATTTACATCAGATGAAATTAATTTCATCTCCGTGTTGACACTCTCTGGAGCATTGCTACAATACCATCAAGCTTTAGCATGAGAGTGCGAGCCGCTCTGGAATACTCGTAGCGCATCCATTTGGGTCCCTGACTACCTTTTCATCACACTGTCTCTGGTTTCAGACGTGGTGAGCAAGCCCTCACAAGCAGAGGGAAGCCTGAAGCGTCTCACCGGGGAATGTTGCGACAGAGGTCAGTAATCCAAGTCTTCCCGCACGGTGTTCCGGAGCAACCAAATTGGCGTTACTGGGAACAACGCTGAAAGCGACTTATCTCATCCGCCAGGCGGTTCGCCGCTTGAAAAAGGGTTGCCAAACGGAAACCTGCTGCGCGGCGGCACCGACCACGCAGCAACAACCGCGACGCTTCACCGACGGATCGGAAGAAAGTGTTCCGCTTTAACGCCAATGTACGAAAAGGCCCATGGAGATCCCATGGGCCTTCCTTATTAAGTCCTTATAAATCAAAGATATGCGTCACCCCCCGCAACAACGCATCATAAATATAAGTAGTTATATTATCAACACAATTGCCGTTGCCGATATTCCACAAAACCTGTGGAAAACTCTGTGGGAAAACCTGCACCAAAGGTTAAAAAGTGGCGTTACCGTCGCTAATGATAGCATTTTGCCTGTTTTTTAGGCAGCTCCTTTTCCCGTGCCTGCGACATGAAAACGGCCGCGACTGTTGAGCCGCGGCCGTCCTTGCCATACATGGTTTTGACGATCACTCGATGGTAAGTTTCTTCACACGATCGCTGGTCGCCTCGGTCTTCTTCAGGATGCGCCCCTCGAGGATCCCGTCCCTGAAACTCGCCTTGGCGGTGTCAGTAAGAGTCGCTACCGGAAGCCTGCACGTTCTTATAAAGGAACCGTAGCTGCTTTCGAGCCGGTAAAAGTCCTTCCTCTCGACCCGCTGTTCCTTGCTCTTTTGACCGGAGATGGTGATGCTCACCGGTGAGAGCTGGACATCGAGATCCTCTCTCCTTATGCCCGGTATCTCCGCCTTCACCACGACCGAATCGCCGTCCTCGTAGATATCGATGGGCGGGTTCAGTTCCTCCAGCTCCTCGCCTGACATGCGCTGCGTCCAGAGATGGAAAAAGGGCTTCTTGAACATCTCGTCGAAGAGCCGCTCCATCTGCGTCATCGGGGTAAGCCTCCCCTCTTCCTGGTCCTCGCGCCGTTCCATCAGCGGGCGCCGTTCCGTCTGGGTACGTTCGTCGCGCTTCAGCAGGTCCCTTTCCTTTTCAAGCATCCCCGCACCTCCCACCGGTTATTTTTGAATGGGGAAACACTAATACGGGCGCTTCAAAAGTCAAGACAGCAACCTAATCCTTGAGCCCCGTCTCCAGATCCGGGTAAAGCAGGGTGATGCCGAGCTCCCTCAACATCTTCCCGTTATCGACGATGCGCCCTTCGGAGAAATAGGAGATCATGAGCGGCGTCATCACCTTGCGCGCCTCTTCCATGGTGACCTGCCTGGGCCTCGGCAGTCCCAGCTTGTCGGCGGCAGCGTTGAAATAGGTGGTCATAGAACTTGGGGCCCCGTCGCTTACGTTGTAGATCGCGCCATCCGGCCCCCTGTCGAGGGCGGCAAGGCAGATGCGGGAGAGATCGTCGGCGTGGATCCTGTTGCTTGGAAGCGCCTCCTCTTCGCGCAGCACCGGCTGGCCCGTGGTCAACTGCGACACCGGCAGGCGGTCCGGCGCGTAGATTCCGGTTACGCGCAGCACGACCACCGGAACGCCGTGCTCCGAGCCCCACTGTTGAAGAATGCGCTCCGCGTGCAGCCGTCTCTTGCCGCGTGCCGTCTGCGGCACCGCCTCGGTTTCCTCGGTGACCACCTCGCTGCCGTGGTCCCCGTAGACACCGCTCGTGCTTATATAGACGATCTTCGCCGGCTCGCTGCCGGTGCCGATGCCGGCAAGGAAGTTACGCATCCTGGTGTCCTCGATCCCTCCGCCCGGCGGAGGAGCCAGGTAGATGACGCCGACAGCGCGGGTCAGAAGTCCCGCCAGAGTTTGCGGCTCATCCAGATTCCCGGCACAGTGCGTTACCCCCTCCAGCGGAGGCACTTCGCTCCTGTTGAAAGTGCAGACCTTCATCCCTCGCTCCAGCGCGAGAGAAGCGACCCTGCGTCCGATGGCGCCGCAGCCGATGACAAGCAGATGTTCCATACGATCCCCTTTCTGATTAATTCCCCGCCACGACATGTCCCGCGGCGCCTACTTTATCTACCAAATGGCGCCGGGGATGTCAGCAAAAACATACGGAGGCGCCAGAACCGCCCTCTTTTGTAAATATTTTCTAACATGCTATCTTTGTGCTTTCCGCGGAGGTTCGCCATGAAGCACCGCAAGGGCACATACATCGCACTGCTCGTCGTCACCGGCTTTGCAACCGGCGCCCTTGCCCCGATGGGTGAACCGCTCAGGATAGGTGGCGAGGAGTACCTTGAGGCGGACGACTGGTTCGAGGCAGGGGTGGAGCTGAACGGCGACGGGGACTACCCGGAGGCGGCCGAGGCCTTCAGCAGGAGCATCGCCCTTGAGCCGCACAACGCGTTGTCCTGGTTGAACCTCGGCACCGCCCAAGCACTCGCCGGTGATTATCCGCACGCCATAGACTCGCTCAAGAAGTCGGTAGAGCTGGACCCTTCTCTCGCCCTTGCAATTTCCAACCTCGGCGAAGTCTATTTCAGGGTAGACCGCTACGAGGAAGCAGCGACCGCTTACAAGGATCTCCTCTCTCTCTGGCCCGGAAATGCAAACGCACTTTACAAGCTTGGACTGTCACATCTACTGCTGAACGATGCCGGCAAGGCACAGGCGGAGTACCTATTACTGAAAATCATCGACCCGGAACTGGCAGAAAAGCTGCGTCGTGCGATAATTCAGGGTGCCAAATGACTCAAAGGGAGGCGCCATGCGTTATTCGCCGCTGATTACCGACCTCTATGAGCTAACCATGCTCGCAGGCTACCATGAGCAGGGGATGCACGAACGTCCCGCCGTTTTCGACCTCTTTTTCCGTCACAACCCGTTCAAGGGTGGATACGCCGTCTTTGCCGGGTTGGAGCCGGCCCTTTCATACCTCGAAGAACTCTCCTTCAGCGATGAGGAACTCGCCTACCTTGACAGCCTGAAACTTTTCCGCCCATCGTTTCTCGCCTACCTCGCCGGATTCAGGTTCCAAGGAAAGGTCATCGCCCCCGGCGAAGGGACCGTGGTGTTCGGCACCGAACCGCTCGTGACCATCGAGGGAGGACTTGCCGAAGCACAGTTCGTGGAAACGGCACTGTTGAACATCATCAACTTCCAGACCCTCGTCGCCACCAAGGCCGCGCGCATCAAACTGGCCGCCGGGGATGCCACCGTCCTCGAATTCGGCCTGAGGCGAGCCCAGGGTCCCGACGGCGGTTTGTCGGAGGCCCGGGCGGCTTATGTCGGCGGGGTGTGCAGCACGAGTAACGTTCTCGCCGGCATGCGCTACGGCATCCCGGTCAGGGGTACCCACGCCCACAGCTGGATCATGGCTTTCCCGGACGAACTTACGGCTTTTCGCCGCTACGCAGACAATTTCCCGGACAGCTGCATCCTCCTCATCGACACCTACGACACCCTTGGTAGCGGGCTCCCCAACGCGCTCACCGTGGCCCGGGAACTGCGGGAGCACGGCCATGAACTGGTCGGGGTGCGCATCGACTCAGGCGATCTCGCCTATCTCTCACGCCAGGTCAGAAGCGCCTTCGACGCAGCCGGCTTCTCCGGTGTAAAGATCGTCGCATCCAACGAGCTTGACGAGTTCGTCATCGAATCGATCAGGAGCGAGGGAGGGCAGGTGGACATCTACGGCGTCGGCACACGGCTTGCCACCTGTGCGGGAGAAGGAGGAGGCGCCCTCGGTGGGGTCTACAAGCTCGTGAAGATCGAAGGCGAGGCGAAGCTTAAGATAACGAGTGACCTTGCGAAGGCCACCCTGCCGGACCGCAAGCGGGTGCTGCGCGCTGTTGCCCCCGACGGCTCCTTCATCCAGGATGTCATCGCCCTACATGACGAGGAAGTTCTCCCCGGAGCACAGGTCTTCGACCCGGCCAATCCGATCCAGCACAAGCGGATACCGCGGGAGGCGCGACTGGTAGAGTTGCGCAGCACGGTGATGGAGAACGGCAAAAGGTGCGCCCCCTCCCCCACCCTGCAAAGCTGTGTCGAGCTTTCGAACAGCCAACTCAGGCGGCTGCCCGAGGGTTGCCTGCGCCTCGTCAACCCCCACCTGTACAAGGTCTCCATCAGCCCGGGTGTCAACACGCTCCGGCTCAAATTGATGTCCCAGATCCAGAGCAGGTACGGCGGATAACCGCTCAGCGCCTGCAAAGGAGGTCTCGATGAAAAGGAGAGCCGCCCTTCTTGTCGTAGATGTTCAGGTTGATTTCTGCCCCGGCGGAGCGTTGGCCGTTCCGGACGGCGACCAGGTCCTGTCGCCGCTCAACCGCTACCTCGGCCTCTTCAGCGAGACGAGTACCCCCATATTCGCCTCGCGGGACTGGCACCCGCCGACCAGCAAGCATTTCAGGGAGAACGGCGGTATCTGGCCGCCGCACTGCATCCAGGGAACCGCCGGAGCAGCCTTTCACCCGCACCTGAGGTTCCCGGAGGGTACCATCGTCGTCTCGAAGGGGATGGCCGACTGGGACGACGGCTATTCCGCCATGGCCGGCGTCACCGAGAACGGCACCCCGCTCACCATGCTGTTGCGCCGCATGGCCCTGGACCGCCTGTACATCGGCGGACTCGCTACCGACTACTGCGTAAAGGAAACGGTCCTGGACGCGCTACGTGAAGGTTTTGCGGTGACACTCTTAACAGACGCGATACGGGGCGTGGACGTTGAGCCGGGCGATTCCCACCGCGCGGCCAAGGCGATGCTGGAGGCGGGTGCAGAGGAGGCTTCCTTCGACTCGGTGCGCGGCGCGCTGACCGCGGACCGAAACGGCGCAGATCACGCCAGACGCGGCTGAACCGTCGGCTTTTACAGCGTTTTTTATACCTGCACCATACAAAAATATGCTCAGGGCAAAATTCCTACGCCCCCGGGCATTTTTTTTTGACAGCGGCTGGGAAACGCGCTAGATTACGCCACATTAAAAACTGCTAGCGCGGAGTCTACGATGATTAAGACCAACAACCTGAAGATCAAAAGCATCACCCCGATCATTGCACCGACCGACTTACGCCAGGTCTTCCCGATCTCCGTGCAGTCAGGCGCCTGCGTAACCGAGAGTCGCGCAGCCATCGCCAAGATACTGAGGGGCGAAGACAAGAGGCTCATGGTTGTGGTCGGCCCCTGCTCCATCCACGATCCCAAGGGGGCGCTGGAGTACGCGGAGAAGCTCGCCGCCCTCTCTAAGGAAGTGTCGGAAGAACTCCTCCTCATCATGCGCGTCTACTTCGAGAAGCCACGCACCACCGTGGGCTGGAAGGGGCTCATCAACGACCCGGGCATGGACGGCACACATCTCATCTCCAAGGGATTGGGCATCGCCAGGGGCCTCCTCTGCAAGGTGACGGAGATGGGACTCCCGGTGGCGACCGAGATGCTCGACCCCATCACCCCCGAATACCTGGCCGACCTCCTTTCCTGGGGCGCCATCGGCGCGCGTACCACGGAATCGCAAACGCACCGCGAGATGGCGAGCGGGCTTTCCTTCCCGATCGGTTTCAAAAACGGCACCGACGGGAACCTGCAGATCGCCATCGACGCCATGAATGCTGCGCTCCATTCGCACAGCTTCCTCGGCATCAACCGTGACGGGCTTTCTTCCATCATCCAGACCACGGGCAACCCCGACGTCCACATGGTGCTGCGCGGCGGCAACAAGAAGCCGAACTACTATCCCGAGGACATCGCCAAAAGCGAGGAGATGCTGAAGAAGGCGGGCCTCACCCCGACCCTCATGGTGGACTGCAGCCACGGCAACTCCGAGAAGAAATACGAGCGCCAGCCCGAAGTGCTGAGGTCCGTCATCGACCAGATCGTCGCCGGCAACCGTTCCATCTCCGGCGTGATGATCGAGAGCTACCTTAAAGACGGCAACCAGGCGCTGCCGAAGAACCTCGCCGAGCTTGTCTATGGCGTATCCATCACCGACAGCTGCATCAACTGGGAGACCACCGAGGCGGCCCTGCGCGAAGCGCACGCACGGCTGAAGGCCTGCGGCGGAAGGAAGATCTCCTAACAAGCCAGCCCTCCGTAGGGGCGCATGAATGTTAGCCCCTACAGATGCATCAACGCAAAGACGCAAAGGCGCGGAGACGCGAAGGGAAAAACGGTTAACCCGAAAGACCTTCCATGTCTTGGACTTTGGTTTTGCTGTTTCCATCCAGAAGGTTTTCTTTGCGACTTGGCGGCTTTGCGTCTTTGCGTTGAAGCTTCAAAGCTTGTTTCTTAAGGCTGAAACCCTTCAAAAGCAAAAGTCCCAATATTCAAATCATAAAAAAAGCCCTCCGGCTGACGCCGGGGGGCTTTTTCGTTCTGCAGCTATCGCTACGTTACTTCGCGGTGACGAGGTAGAGCGGTTTGACGAAGTTGGCTTCGGTCGCCTGCCTCACCTCTTCCACGACCTCGGCGGGGACTGCGGAGTCGAGGGAAAGGATGACCATGGCCTCCCCTTTCTTCTCGCGGCGCCCGAGGTTCATGGCTGCGATGTTGATCTCGTGCTTGCCGAGTATGGTGCCGATCTTGCCGATGATGCCCGGGCGGTCGCCGTAGGCCAGAAGCAGCATGTGCTCCTCCGGACGGAAGTCCATCTGGTAGTCGCGCAGCTTCACGATGCGCGGCACCCCTTCGAACACGGTGCCGGAGATCAGGCGCTTCTCGCCGGAGCCCTCGATGGTCACGGTGATCATGTTGGAGAAATCATCGGAGTGGGTGCTCTTCACCTCCTCGACCACGATCCCCATGTTGTCCGCCACGAGCTGGGCGTTGACCATGTTGACTTCCTGCTCGACCCTGCGGTTCAGCAGCGAAGCGAGGCCGCAGACGGTGATCGGGGTGCAGTCGTACTGAGCGAGACCGCCGGTGAAGGTGAAGGTGATCTTGTTCAGGTTGGTGTCGACCAGCTGGATGATGAAGTCGGCCAGCACGTTCACGAGGTTCAGGTACGGACGCATCTGCCCCATGAGGGAGGCGTCGAACTTCGGGATGTTGATGGCGTTCTCGATCGGCTGCTCGTCCATGTAGCGCAGGATTTCCTTGGCCACGTCGACGGCGACGTTCACCTGTGCTTCGAAGGTGTTGGCGCCCAGGTGCGGGGTGACGACCATCTTCTCGTGAGCGATGAGTTTTTTGAGGATCTCGGTGTCGGGCGGCTCCTGGCTCCATACGTCGAAGGCTGCGCCGGCTACGCGGCCGGAGTCGAGGGCTTCCAGCATCGCCTCTTCGTTGATGATCCCGCCGCGGGCGGCGTTGATGATGATCACCCCGTCCTTCATCCCGGCCAGTTCCTTCTTGCCGATCATGTTGTGCGTCTCGCTGGTGAGCGGGGTGTGCACGGTGATGATGTCGCAGTTTTTGATGATTTCGTCGAGGGTGACCAGCTTGACGCCGAGGTCATTGGCGCGCTTCTCGGCGATATACGGGTCACAGGCGAGAACTTCGCACTCGAACGCTTTCAGACGGGTGGCGACGCGGCCGCCTACCTTACCGAGGCCGATGACGCCTGCGGTCCGGCCTTTGAGCTCAAAGCCGGTGAAGGGAGCGCGCTTCCAGGCGCCGCCCTTGAGGGAGCCGTTCGCCTTGGTGACGTTGCGGCAGAAAGAAAGAAGCAGCGCCATGGCGTGTTCGGCCGCGCTGTTGGTGTTGCCGAAGGGGGCGTTGACCACGATGACGCCTTTGGCAGAGGCATAGTCCACGTCAACGTTGTCGACGCCTACGCCGGCGCGGGCGACGAGCTTCAAGTTGGTCGCTGCGTCGAGCAGGGGCTTGTCAACGGTGGTGCCGCTTCTGGTGATGATAACGTCGTAATCACCAATGATCGAGTAAAGCTCTTCTTTCTTCAGTCCCAGCTTGATGTCCATCTGCACGCGCGGGTCACGCTGCAATATCGCCAGTCCTTCCTGAGCCACCTCATCGGTTACGATAATCTTCATTGCCACTCCTTTGCTTTGGGTTAGAAACCGGTTCTGCATTCTGCGTTGTTAAATGTGAATTATGGGAGTTATGTGAATTATGGGAGTTATGGGTTTTCACCTTATTTTCGTCTGCTTAGATCGGGTGCGGATGCTTTGCCAGTTGGATGAAGCGCCGCACCTTGTCGGGATCCTTTAGGCCGGGCGATGTCTCGACGCCGCTTGATACGTCGACCCCGTAGGGGCGTACCTGTGTCACGGCGGCGGCGATGTTGTCGGGGGTGAGCCCTCCGGCAAGCACGATGGGGCCGTGCTCCTTGGCGGCAATGGCGCATTCCCAGTCGAACACCTCCCCCGTCCCACCGTGGGCATTGGGCGAGTACGCGTCCAGCAGGTAGGCGGCCACGTGGAATTCCGGCAGCGGGACGAGACTTTCGGGTCCGCGGACACGGAAGGCCTTCATGACGCGGCGCCGCACCAACCGGCAGAACTCGGGGCTCTCCTCGCCGTGCAGCTGCACGATGTCGATACCGCAGTGGTCGGCGGTTCGGTTCACCACGTCCAGATCTGCGTTGACGAAAAGCCCCACGACCTGCACGAGCGGAGGGAGCTTGGCGATGATCCCGGCAGCAGCCTCCGGGGTGACATGACGGGGAGACTTCTCAAAGAAGACGAACCCCAGGGCGTCGGCTCCGGCATCAACCGCCATGAGAGCATCGTCCACCGATGTTATGCCACAGATCTTGACCTTTGTCATGGGCGTATACCCTTAGAATTGTTCAATTTACTGCCAGCAGCGCCCCAGCCTGACCGGCCGGACTGCGGACTGCGGCTGGGCAGCGCGCCGCCGGCCCCCTTCAGCCTTCTACAAGCAGACCTTGGGCAGCCTTTCCAGCGACTGGCGGATCGACTCCTCAGGGTACTCGAAGTCTTCGAGTTTCCCGGAGAGATAAGCATCGTAGGCCCCCATATCGAGCTGACCGTGGCCGGAGAGACCGAAAAGAATGGTCTTCTCCTTCCCCTCCTCCTTGGCGAGCACCGCTTCGTCTATGGCGGCGCGCAGCGCGTGGGAGGACTCGGGCGCAGGCACGATCCCCTCGGTCCTGGCGAAAAGAAGCGCCCCTTCGAAGCAGGAGTTCTGCTTGTACGCCTTCGCTTCGATCTCGCCGGCGTGGTAGAGCTGCGAGATGAGCGCGGACTCGCCGTGGTAACGAAGCCCGCCGGCATGAATCCCCGGCGGCATGAAGTCGTGCCCCAGGGTGTACATCTTGGTGATCGGCGCAAGCTTCGCGGTGTCGCCGTAGTCGAAGGCATAGACCCCTTTGGTGAGGGTCGGGCAGGAGGCGGGCTCGACGGCCAGGCAGCGCACCTTCTTGCCGTTGGCCCGGTCACTAAGGAACGGGAAGGCAAGTCCGGCGAAGTTGGAACCGCCGCCGCAGCAGGCGATGACCACGTCCGGGTAGTCCTGCGCGAGCGCCATCTGCTCTTTCGCCTCGAGTCCGATCACGGTCTGGTGCAGGCATACGTGGTTCAAGACGCTCCCTAGCGCGTAGTTAGTATCATCGTGGGTCGCCGCGTCCTCGACCGCCTCGGAGATGGCGATGCCGAGACTCCCCATGTTGTCCGGGTCATGTGCGAGGATGGTGCGCCCGGCGTTGGTGAACTCGGAGGGAGACGGGATCACCGTGGCGCCCCAAAGTTGCATCATGCTCTTTCTGTAGGGTTTCTGCGTGCAGGAAACCTTGACCATGTAAATGGTGCACTCCAGACCGAACATGGAGCAGGCAAGGGCGAGCGAACTCCCCCACTGCCCGGCGCCGGTCTCGGTGGCGAGCCTGCGGATGCCGGCCTGCTTGTTGTACCATGCCTGCGGGATGGCGCTATTCGGCTTGTGCGAGCCGGCAGGCGACACACCTTCGTACTTGTAGTAGATCTTCGCCGGAGTCCCGAGCGCCTGCTCAAGCCTGTGGGCACGGAACATGGGCGACGGACGCCAGATACGATACTTCTCACGCACCTCTTCGGGGATGTCGATCCAACGCTGGTTCGACATCTCCTGCTCGATGAGCGACATCGGGAAGATCGGGGTCATGTCCTCGGGGGTGACCGGCTTCAGGGTCGCCGGGTTGATCACCGGCTCGAGGGGACCCGGCATGTCGGGGATGATGTTGTACCACTGTTTCGGGATGCGCGATTCATCAAGCAGGAACTTGGTATTCATAGCCTCTCCTTTTCAGTTGGAACATTACATTCCATAATACGGGCGCCCTACCCCACCAGTTCGGCGAGTTTCGCCCCCACATCGGCCTCGCGCATGAGCGATTCGCCGATCAGGAAAGCGTGCAGCCCCTTTTCCATGAGGCGCACGATCTCTTCGCGTTTGTTGATGCCGCTCTCCGCGACGGCGATGCGCCCCGCCGGCACCATGGCGGCCAGACGCTCCGAGGTGGCGATGTCCACCTCGAAGGTGCGCAGGTTACGGTTGTTGATGCCGATCATGCTGCAGTCGGTCTGCAGCGCCATCTCCAGTTCGCGCTCGTCGTGAACTTCGAGGAGCACGTCCATGGAAAGGTCGCGCGCCAGCGCGTGGAAATCGCGCAGTTGCGGCACGTCGAGCATGGCGGCGATGAGGAGGATGGCGTCGGCCCCGGCGGCGCGGGCCTGGTAGATCTGGTAGGGATCGAAGATGAAATCCTTGCGCATCAGGGGGAGCGAGACCTGTTCACGGATCAGGGCCAAGTAGCTCAGGTGCCCCATGAAGAAATGCTCGTCGGTGAGCACGGAGAGGCAGGTTGCGCCGTTGTCCTGGTAGGTGGTGGCGATCTGCAGCGGATCGAAATCGGCCCGGATCAGCCCCTTGGACGGGGAGCCCTTTTTGACCTCTGCGATGATGGGGGTCCAGCCGGAGCCGAGTGCGTTGATGATGGCGTTCTGGAAACCGCGCGGGGTGTCCTCCAGATCGCCCAGACGGTCCATGATCTCGTTTAGCGGTACGGCGGCCATCGCCGTTTCCAGCTCGCCCTGCTTGTAGTCCACGATCTTCTTCAGTACGTCCGGTACCTGGGTCATCTGTTATGCCACCTCGTTGGTGAGTGCTATGAGCCGCTCCAGCTGTTTAAGGCCGCTGCCCGAGTCGATGGTCTCGGTGGCGAGGCGGATCCCCTCGGCGACGTCCTGAACCTTGCCGGCGGCAAGCAGCGCGTAGGCCGCGTTCAAAAGAACGATCCTGCGCTTGGCGCCGTCCTTGCCGGAGAGGATATCCCGGACGATGACCGCGTTCCCCTGGGCGTCGCCGCCATGCAGTTCGGTCAGCGGCGCGCGCTCAAGGCCGAACTGCTCGGGGGTGACCTTGTACACCTTGACCCCGTCCGGCCCGACCTCGCCGATGGTGCTCTCGCCGGTAAGGGTGACCTCGTCCATCCCGTCGCAGCCGTGCACCACGTAACCGCGGCGGCACCCGAGTTTCTTGAGCACGTGGGCGAGTTTTTCCACCAGGTCCTCGCGGTAGACGCCGAGCACCTGGCAGTCGGCCGCGGCCGGATTGGTGAGCGGTCCCAGGATGTTGAAGATGGTGCGGACGCCGATTTCGCGGCGCGGACCTATGGCGTGCTTCATGGCGCCGTGCAGCGCCGGGGCGAATAAAAAGCCGATGCCGATCTCCGCGATGCTGCGCTCAACCGTTTCGGGGGTCACGTCCAGGTTCACGCCGAGCGCCTCGAGGACGTCCGCAGAACCGCAGGAGGAAGAGACCGCGCGGTTGCCGTGCTTGGCGACTTTGACGCCGCAGGCGGAGACGATGAAGGCGACGGTGGTGGAGATGTTGAAGGAGTTGGTGCCGGAGCCGCCGGTGCCGCAAGTATCGAGGATGGTCTCGCGGTCGAGGTTGATGTCGTCACGGTCGATGCCGAGGACGCTTTTGCCGACCCGGATCGGCATGGCCCGGTCGCGCATGACCCGCGCGGCGCCGGTGATCTCGTCCACCGTTTCCCCCTTCATCCTGAGGGCGGTGATGAAGGATGCGATCTGTGCGGGCGTAGCGCCACCGGACATGATCTGGTCCATTACCTCGATCATCTCCGCCTCGCTCAGGTTTTCCCTCTCGACCACGCGTGCTATTGCCTTGCGAATCATAGCGACTCCTTCACAAAAGAATTTAAAGGCCGGGAGAGCTGTCCCGGCCGGGTACTATCTCGACATCTCGAGGAAGTTCTTCAAAAGGTCCATCCCCCCTTGGGTGAGTATGGATTCCGGGTGGAACTGCACCCCCCAGAGCGGAAGGGTGCGGTGCCGCATCCCCATGATCTCCCCCTCCTCAACCCAGGCGGTTACCTCCAGCTCGGCGGGAAGCGTATCGCGCTCGACGATGAGGGAGTGGTAGCGGGTGGCGGCGAACGGGTTCGGAAGCCCCTTGAAAAGCCCCTGACCGTCGTGATGGATGGGCGAGGTCTTGCCGTGCATCAGGGTCGCACTCCGGATGATCTTGCCGCCGAAGGCGTAGCCGATGGACTGGTGCCCCAGGCAGACGCCCAGGATCGGGATCTTGCCGGCGAAGCGGCGGATCGCCTCGACCGAGATGCCTGCCTCCTCGGGCGAACACGGCCCGGGGGACACCACGATCCGGTCGGGCGCGAGCGCCTCGATCTCGTCAAGGGTGATCTTGTCGTTGCGGAAAACCTTCACCTCCTCGCCCAGTTCGCCAAGATACTGGACGATGTTGTAGGTGAAGGAGTCGTAGTTGTCTATCATCAGGAGCATGGCTGGTAACCTGCTGGAACCGGAGGCGCTAGATGCGGCGTCGCGGGAACCCCACTCTTTTGGTGTCTTATGCGAATCGCAAAAATATAAAGGTTTTGCCGAAGAAACTCAAGAGATTCCGACAGGAAATGCGCAAAAGAGGCGGATCAGGAGGGGTGATACGGGGTAAATTGGTGTGGTATCCCACCCGCGGGCGTGGGAATATTTCACACCCCCAAAAAGAATTTTGCCCTCCCTAGCCGGAGGGGCGCTTGTTCCAGGCAAGCCAGTAGAAACCGAGGTCTTGCAGAAGACGGCTGAAGGAGTCGAAGTCCACCGGCTTCGTCAAATAACTGTTGGCGTAATGGTTGTAGGCCTGGGCAAGGTCGCGCTCGGCCGCCGAGGTGGTCAGGATGACTACCGGGATCGCCTTCAACTGTTCCGAAGCCTTCACCTGTTTGAGCACCTCTATGCCGTCGACTTTCGGCAAGCGCAGGTCAAGCAGTACGAGGTGCGGGCGCGGGTAGCTCAGCTGGTCGGCGTAGCGCCCGCGGTTGTGCAGATAGTCAAGAGCGGCCTCGCCGTCCTCGACGTGGAACACGCGGTTGGCAAGGCCCGCGTCGGAAAGGTTTCTAAGCGCGAGCTCTGCGTGGTCCGGGTTGTCTTCCACTAAAAGAATGCACAACGGTTCGCCTTCCACCATGTGTTCCCCCTTTCAGCTTTCAGTTGCCGCGGCAGGCGGCATCATGTTGAGCGTGAAACAGAAAGTGCTCCCCTGCCCCGCGCCATCCGACTCGACCCACAGCTTCCCGCCATGGAACTCGACGATGCGCCGCGCAAGGGCGAGGCCGATTCCGGTCCCCTCGGAACGGGCATCGAGCTTGTTGAACAGGCCGAAGATGGTCTCATGGTACTGCTGCGCCACCCCCATGCCGTTGTCGCGAACCGTAAAGACCGTGCTGCCATCGCCGTCGCGCTTCCCGACCTCGATGCAGGGGTGCGGCTGCTCACCGGCATACTTTATGGCGTTTTCCAGGAGGTTCTGGAGCACCTCGCAGATGCGGCGCTGGTCACCCCACACCGTGGGGAGATCCTGCTGCAACAGAACCTCGACGCCTCGCTGCTCCAGTGGGCCTGCCAGTTGGGCGAGCACCTCGTGAGCCAGGGCGTTCATATCGATAAGGGTCGGCGGATTCACGATGCGTCCGACACGGGAAAGCTCCAATAGGTCGTCAAGGAGTGCCGTCATCTTGTCGGCTGCGGCCATGATGCGGCGCACGTCGCCTTCAAATCGCTGCGACTGGCCGTTTTGCAGATCCTTGATGACGGCCCCGGCGAACCCCTTGATGGTGATAAGGGGGCTCTTGAGATCGTGGGACACCGTGTAGGTGAAGCGCTCGAGTTCGGCGTTTTTCGCCTCCAACTCGAGCTCGCGCTCCTTTCGTTCACGCACCTCGCTTTCCAGGAGAAGCGCCTGCTCCCTGAGAGTTTCGTCGGCACGCTTTCGGTCGGTAATGTCGCGGTTGCTAGCCCTTACACCGTTCTCGGCACCATCTTTCGTGTAGACGACGCGGCAGATGTGCGAGATCCAGCGCACTTCCCCGTCAGGGCGCACGATGCGGAAATCGATCGGCTTTGGGTTCCCCTCGAAAGAGGCATGTTCGTGGTCCAGGTATGCGGCGAGGTCATCGGGATGGATGACCCTCTCGATGAGGGTGTGGTCGGCATAGAATGCTTCGTGGCCGTAACCGCAGAGCTGCTTGCAGGAAGGGGACACGTACATGAAGGTCCGGTCCGGCGCCTGCCAGTATTCCCAGTCGTCGGTGTAGTCGGCGACGGTGCGGTATCGCTCCTCGCTTTTTTCGAGGACCCGGGCGCTGCGGGTCAGGACGCGCGACCCTGTGCCGATCATCCCGATCCCAAGAAACCACAGGATGGCGTGACTTGCCACTCCTCCCGTAATCACCGACGAGAAGGCACCGTCGTGAGATTCTATAGGGACCGACGCACTGATCCCCCCACGGATGTCCCCGACCTTATACCCCTGATCGGCGTGGCACTTGAGGCATCCCTCCTCGGTTACAAAGGGGCGCATGAGTCTCATGTATCGGCGCCCGTTCATCATCTGCACCTCGCTTACCTCCCGGGCACCCTGTTCGAACTTTTGCAGGGCACGGGCCTCCCACGGGTCCGGGGCGTTTTCGGGCCGGATCGGTTTCAGGCTCGTGATGTGACCGCGCACCAGGTGGTTCTGGCTGTCGGCGAGTTCGAAGACTTGCCGGGTCATGTATGCGGGGTTGACCAGGGTAAGGGCGCGTCCGGACGGGGTGGCGATATCGCGCTCGGAGATGTGGGCGAGGTTCGGGTTCGGTGGATTTAAGGGGCTCACCGCGACGTAGACGCCGCCGTGTTTGGTTGCCCAGCGCCGGTAGAGGCTGTCCTTCTCGTAGGTGGCCCGAGCCTCGGCGCGTGCGATCTCCAGCACCGTCCCCTGCTCGTGCTTGTAGAACCACGCGAAGGATACCGCGATGCCCGCGCTCCAGAGTAGGGCCAGCATTAGTGAGAAACGGCGTATGGTGCTTATCTGGGTTACCATGCCTGCGGCCACTCCTTTGGACGTTAAGAACGGTCCAGCATGTCGCGGACCTTCTTGAGGAGGACGGCCGGCTTTACCGGCTTCATAACCAGTTCGGCCCCCTCGTCCAGATCGCTTCTGCTGCGGATGATGTCGGCCGTGTAACCGCTCGTGAAGAGGATCTTGGCGTCGGGGCACATGCCGCGGATGTTCTCTGCCGCTTCCTTACCGTTCATCACCGGCATGATGATGTCCATGAGCACCAGGTTGATCTGCGGGTTTTCCTTGAATTTCTGCACCGCCTCAAGACCGTTGGCGGCATGGATGATGGTGTAGCCGAACTGCTGCAGGATGGAGGAAACCAGGTCGAGAACGTGCAGGTCATCTTCCGCGACGAGGATGGTCTCCGTCCCCTGCATCACCGGCTCTGGAGGGGGTGCCACCGTCTTCTCGCGCTTTTCCGTCCCGATGGCGGGAAGGTAGATGCGGAAGGTGGAGCCTATGCCGGGCTCGCTGTAGACGTTCACGAACCCCCTGTGCTGCGTGATGATCCCGTACACGATGGCAAGGCCGAGGCCGGTCCCCTTGCCGACGACCTTCGTGGTGAAGAAGGGATCGAAGATCTTCTTCCGCGTCGTCTCGTCCATTCCCTCCCCGGTGTCGGAGACGGTCAAAAGGGCGTAGTGGCCGGGCTCACCGAAGCCGTGGGCGTGCACGAAGGCCTCGTCAATCTCGTGGTACTCGGTCTGGACCATGAGCCGCCCTCCCTTGGGCATGGCATCGCGCGCGTTGGCCCCGAGGTTCATCAGCACCTGCTCGATCTGGCCGGTGTCGACAACGGCCCAGAGCGGTTCCTCGCACAGGGATGTGCTGAGGGCAATGTCCTCGCCGATGATGCGCTGCAGGAACTTCTGGACCCCCTTGACGATTTCGTTCAAGTTCGCCGGAGCCGCCTTCACCTCTCCCTTGCGGCTGAAGGCAAGGAGACTTCGGGTCAGGTTGGCGGCCCGATCCGCTGCGGCTGAAATCTGCAGCACCTTGTCCCTGACCGGGTTCCCCTCATCGAGATCGAGTTTCAACAGTTCGCAGTACCCGCCGATCACGGTGAGTATGTTGTTGAAGTCATGGGCCACGCCGCCCGCGAGGATCCCGACCGCCTCGAGCTTTTGGGAGTGGCGCAACTGTTCCTCGAGTTTGACCCGCTCGGTGATGTCGAGGGCGATGGCCAAAAGCCGCTCGCTTCCGTCCACAACGATCCGTTCGCAATAATACTCACCTTTCAGTACGCGGCCGTCCTTCGCGTGGAGCGTGACCACATGTCCGGTGACGACCCCCTGCCGGTTGAGTTTGTCCAGCAGCGCCGCGCGGTCCGCCGTGTCGATCCAGCCGAGGGAAGTCGAGGTTCTGCCAAGCACCTCCTCCCGACTGTAGCCGGAAAGTTCTACGAACTTGCGGTTCACGTCGATGAAGACGCCGTCCTCCATGTCGGTGATCACCATGATGAGGGGGGCGCTGTCAAAGGCCTTGTGAAACTTCTCCTCGCTAAGGCGCAGGGTCTCCTGGGCGAGTTTTCGTTCGGCGATCTCCTTCTTCAAGAGGAGCGCCTGTTCCTGCAGCGCCTCCTGCGCCAGTTCGCGTTCCGCCACCTCGTGCTCCAGGCGGTGGCTTTGCAGCCTCAACGCCTCCTCGGCCCGGCGGTGCTCCAGGATGTGGTCCCACTCGCGCAAAGCGCGCTCCACGATGCGCGGCATGGCCTCGAAAACCTCGGGCATCTTGACCACATAGTCGATGGCGCCAGATTTCATCGCCTCGACCGCTACCTGTTCGTTTCCGTGCGACGTCATTACTACAACTGGGGCGATGTCGGCGGATTGGGCAACCAGGTCTCCCCCCTTGCCGTCGGGTAAAAGATAATCAGTGAGCACGATGTCGTAGTCACGGCTGCGGACCCGTACCAGGGCTTCCTGGAGGCTTACGGCGACGGTCAGCTCGTACTGGTCGGTACAATCGCTGAATCCGCGCCGTATCAGTTCTGCGTGGGAATCGTCATCTTCGACAATGAGGACTTTCTTCACGGGACAAGCACTACCCATACAATCGGCTCCTGCGGCTGCATTAAACAGATCGGACGGAAGGATGGATTAACGGGAAAATTTTACTATGTTTTTTTCTCCTGTGTGTTATTTCCTTTACAACATAAAATTAAATTGCACACATCTTGTCAGATCCTTGCCGCTTAGATTTCTTGAGAATGAATAAGCGCTACAAACACAGTTACCGATTAACATGGCGGTTCCGCGTAAAAAAGTTTGAGTCAGACCTTTTAACAGCAGAGGGAAATCTGCCAGTGCATATCCCATACGCGTGGGTACGTTTTTTCAACTAGCGCATGCTAATTTGCAACGCGCCCGCGGAAATTTCCAACACGTGCGTACAAAGTTGAAACGTCCCCGCATAAGTTTGCAACGCGTGCGTACAAACTAGAAACGTCCCCGTGGAAGTTTGCAACGCGCACGTACAAACTTGAAACGTCCTCGAGCAAGATTGCAACGACCCCGTACAAACTTGAAACGTACCCCTGCAAGTTTGCAACGACCACGTACAAACGTGAAATGTCCCCGTACAAGTTTGCAACGACCACATACAAACGTGAAACGTCCCCGTACAAGTTTGCAACGTGCGCGTACAAAGTTGAAACGTCCTCGTACGAGTTTGCAACACGTACGCACAAACTTGAAACGTGGTCGTGGAATTTTGCAGCGCGCGCGTATCAACTTCTCACGCGTCCGCGGGAGCTCCTGCCGGGCGCCCCCCAAAAATTCACAGGTTCTTCAGGGCATTCCGGGGAACGCGAAGCACAGCTACCTACAAAGCACTGCATGAGCCCTAACGTCCCCCCTTTGCGAAGGTTCTTCAGGAAATTCCGGGACGCATCTTTACTTTAGCCTCGAAGCAGTGAGCTTGGCACCACGTTCCCCCCTTTGCGAAGGGGGGACAGAGGGGATTTGCCTCGGGCGAACCATATAAGCTCATGCGGCCGCAGCCATCGCGGACGCTGCGTTAAATAAATGAACAGATGAAGAACAACGACAAAAGCAAATCCCCCCCGTCCCCCCTTCGCAAAGGGGGGAGCTATAAGGCCACCGTTCTCGGCAAGAGAGGACTCGGGTTACCTGACAGGCTTCTTATCGAGAATTCCCGGGCACACCAATAAAAAAAGGCGGCCGGAATTCCGGTCGCCTTTTCCTGAGCGTTCCAAACAATAAGGTCTAGTCGATGCCACGCTCGGCCGCCTCGATCGCCTTAACCACGGCCTTCGCTTTGTTCACCGTCTCCATGTACTCGGAGGCGGGGTCGGAGTCGGCCACGATGCCGGCGCCGGCCTGCAGATGCACCTTGCCGTCCTTGATGACGAGGGTGCGGATGGCTATGGCCATGTCCATGTTGCCAGAGAAGGAGAAATAGCCGACGGCCCCGCCGTAGACTTCTCGCCGCGCCACTTCCAACTCGTCGATGATCTCCATGGCGCGCACCTTCGGCGCCCCCGACAGGGTTCCCGCCGGGAAGGTGGCGCGCACCACGTCGAAGGCATCGAAGCCAGGGGCGAGGTTTCCCTGCACGTTGGAGACGATGTGCATGACGTGCGAGTATCGCTCGATGACCATCAGCTCGGAGACTTTCACGCTCCCCGTGGTGCAGACGCGCCCGAGATCGTTTCTCCCGAGATCGACCAGCATGACGTGCTCGGCGCACTCCTTGGGATCGGCCAGAAGGTCACGCGCCAGCTCCTCGTCGGCGGCAGGTGTGGCGCCGCGCGTACGGGTGCCTGCGATGGGGCGCAGTTCGACAAGCTCCCCCTCCTTGCGGACCATGACCTCGGGGGATGCCCCGACCACCATGGTGTCCTCGAGGCGGAGGAAGAACATGTAGGGCGAAGGGTTGAGCGTCCTCAGCACCCGGTAGATGTCGAAGGGATCTACGGTCAGCTCACCTGAGAAGCGCTGGGAGAGCACAACCTGGATGATGTCACCGCTTCTCACGTACTCCTTGGCACGGGTCACCGCCTGCTCGAACTCCTCGCGCTTCACGTTGGAGGAGAGTTCCACCTTCCCGGTGGCGGCTTTCTTCGGCTGCGCGGGAAGGGGTTTCTTCAGGCGCTCGATGAGCCCTTCTATCTTGCTCACCGCGTCGGCGTAGGCCGCCTCGGGAGAGGTATCTCCGTCGAGATGCGCGTTGGAAACGACCTTGATCTTCTGGCTCAGGCTGTCGAAGATGATCATGGTGTCGGTGATGATGAAGTAGGAGTCGTAGGTATCGATGAGCCTCGGGTTGCTGTCCGGCAGGGTCTCGAAATGGCGCACCGCGTCATAGCCGAGGTACCCCACGGCGCCGCCGAAGAACCTCGGAATCCCGGCTACCTCGACCGGCTGGTAGCGGGCCATGTAGTCGCGGATGTAGTTCAGCGGATCGGCCACCTCGACGCGGCTCACCGCCCCCCCCTCCACGATCTCGACCCAGTTGTCCTTGCCGCGGATCACTACCGCCGGCGATGAGCCAAGAAAGGTGTAGCGCCCCCACTTCTCCCCCCCCTCAATACTCTCGAACAGAAAGCCGAAACGGCCGTCGTCGATCTTTTTGAAGGCACCTACCGGAGTGTCCAGGTCGGCCAGGATCTCACGGTAAACCGGAATCAGGTTGCCCTGTGCTGACAGGGTCTGGAACGAAGCGAAATCGGGGAAATACATGGGGCTCCTTGTTGCGCTGCGAGGTGTTTGGTGGGGCTATCCCCTTGCCGGGCATAGAGTTTTAGCCCGACTTTATTAACATAGCTGGGAAATGGTGTCAAGAAACGGGGTACTCTGGTAGAATCTGGTGCTAATGAAAACTATGCCGGTACTGAACACAATTAAAAAGCGTCTTTCGGCCTTCGCCCTCGGGGTGGTCGACCTCATCGTCCGCTTCAAACGCGCCACGGAGAAGATGTTCCTGTCCTGGGACAAGTGGGTGAAACCGGAGGGGAGCATCGCACGGGAGAAGCTCCTCTCGCGCTTCCCGCGCTACCTGAAGGAGCCTGCCGGAAGCGTGCGTTGCGGCGAGGGGTGGTATCCGCTGGTGTGGGACCTCTGCACCGCCATAGAGGCGATGGAGCACCTCGGCATGCCGCGCATCGGGCACTTCAAGGCCGAGGAGCGACTGGGCGGGCTCTTTGTCCGGGTGGAGTCTGGCTCCTTCATCGTGAAGGAACTCGCCCGGGACGCGGAACACAGAGCGGCCGCACTCTGCGAGGAGTGCGGCGAACCGGGATCGCTGCAGCTTGGCCACGGCTTCGCAAAGACGCTCTGCCAGTCACACGCGGCGCAGCGCAGGCCCCATAAGGTGAAGAGCGTCCCCATTCCAGAGAACCTCGTCACGCAAAGACCCAAGCTCCTTTTCCTGGACACCGAGTTCACCGATTTCGACTACCCGCAGTTGATCAGCATAGCCCTGGTCGCCGAGAGCGGCGAGAGCTACTACGCGGAGCTGGAAAACGGCTGGAGCCGCGAGGGGTGCTCAGCGTTCGTGGTCGAGAAGGTGCTGCCGCAGTTAACCGGCGGCGAATTCTTCCAGGAAAGCGGCTACGCGGCGCGCCGGTTGCGCGAATGGCTCGCAGGCTTCGGTGTCCCGGTACGCGTGGTGACCGATGCGCCCGGGTACGACTGGGTGCTCATGCTCGAGCTTTTGCATCACGAACTCCCCCCTAACCTCTACCCTACCCCGCTGCATTTCTACAGCGAGAGCCTTCCCGAACTGCGCCCGCTGCTCAAGCAGGCGCACGACGACGCCTGTCGTGACCTTTCGCCGCACCACGCCCTGCAAGACGCCGAGGCGCTACGCGAGGCGTGGGAGGTGATGAAAGAGCACCTGCACCCCGCCATACTGAGGCAATACCTGAAGCTTTAAAAACCGTAAAACCGGAACACAGAGGACACAGAGTAAAAGCCACGTCCCACACAGAGGAACAGCGTGAAGCGGGTTTTAAACCTTTACGGCCTCTCCTCTGTGACCTCTGTGACCTCTGTGACCTCTGTGACCTCTGTGACCTCTGTGGACCTCTGTGTCCTCTGTGGTAAAGCTTTTCGTTTTTTTCCTCCCGCCCCTTGAAATCAGAAGCCACAATGCTTATCTTCCGGCGAGCACCCACTCAAGCACAAAGGAGACCACGAAGACATGGCCAAAACCGTCAAGAAGTTCGAGACCGAGGTCCAGCAGCTTTTGGACCTGGTGATCCACTCCCTCTACTCCAACAAGGAAATCTTCTTAAGGGAGCTCATCTCTAACGCATCTGACGCCATTGACAAGATAAAGTTCGAATCCCACTCCAACATGGAACTGCTGGAGGGAAACACCGAATGGAAGATCAAGCTGCACGCCGACAAGGAGGCGGGGACCCTCACCATCACCGACAACGGCATCGGCATGAGCATGGATGAGGTTGCCGACAACATCGGCACCATCGCCAAGTCCGGCACCAAGAGCTTCGTGGCAGCCCTGAAGGAAAAGAACCTTTCCGACAATCCGGAGCTGATCGGCCAGTTCGGCGTCGGCTTCTACGCCTCCTTCATGGTCGCGGACAAGGTGGAGCTCACCACCCGCAAGGCGGGCGAGAAGCAGTTCGGCTGCCGCTGGGAATCGGCCGGCGACGGCTCCTACTCCATCGAGGAATGTGAGAAGGAGACCCGCGGCACCGAGATCGTGCTGCACCTGAAAGGCGACATGAAGGAGTTCCTCGATGAGTGGAAGATCCGCTCCATCGTGAAGAAGTACTCCGACTACGTCCAGTACCCGGTCGTTATGGACGTGACCCGCACCGAGCCGGTGAAGGATCAGGACGGCAACGTCATCGAGGGGGGCGGCACCATCGAGAATACCGTCGAGGAGACCTTGAACTCCATGAAGGCGATCTGGACCCGTCCGAAGAGCGAGATCACCGAGGAGGAGTACGAGGAGTTCTACAAGCACATCTCCCACGACTACGACAAGCCCCTTTCCACCATCCACTACTCGGCCGAGGGGGTGAGCGAGTTCAAGTCCATCGTCTACATCCCGTCGCACAAGCCCTACGACCTCTTCCTGCGCGACCACAAAAAGGGCGTGCACCTCTACGTGAAGCGGGTCTACATCACCGACAACTGCGAGGCGCTTCTCCCCGACTACCTCCGTTTCATCAAGGGTGTGGTCGATTCGGCGGACCTGCCGCTCAACGTCTCCCGTGAGATCCTGCAGGAGGACGTGCAGATCAAGCGCATCCAGAAATCGCTCGTCGGCAAGGTACTCTCCACCCTCTCCGAGATGAAGGAGAAGAACATCGACGACTACCTGAAGTTCTACGGCGAGTTCGGTCCGGTGCTGAAGGAAGGGATCCACTTCGACTACGCCAACAAGGAGAAGCTGCAGGACCTCCTCCTCTTCGAGAGCTCTAAGACCGAGAAAGGGAAGTTCACGTCGCTCAAGGAATACGTCGAGCGCATGCCCGAAGGACAGAAGGAGATCTACTTCATCACCGGCATGTCCCGCGAGTCGGTTGAGAACTCCCCCTACATGGAGGCCCTGCGCAAGAAGGACTACGAGGTCCTCTACATGACCGATCCGGTCGACGAGTGGGTGGTGCAGGCGATCAACGAGTACCAGGAAAAGCACCTGAAGGCGATCGACAGGGGCGACCTCGAGCTGGACAGCGAGGAGGAAAAGAAGGAGAAGGAGGCGAAGAAGGAGGAGGCCAAGAAGGAGTTCGGCGGCATCCTCGACTTCATCCAGGAAACCCTGAAGGACAGGGTCAAGGAGGTGCGGCTCTCCTCCCGTCTCACCGAGAGCGCCTGCTGCCTCGTAGCGGACGAGATGGGGCTCAACGCCAACATGGAGAAGATCCTTAAGGCGATGAACCAGGAAGTGCCGGAAGGGAAAAGGATCCTCGAGCTCAACCCCGAGCACCAGATCATGCAGGTGATGACCGCCATGTACGAGAAAGACAAGTCGAACCCGAAACTCGCCGACTACAGCGAGCTCCTCTTCGACCAAGCCCTTCTGACCGAAGGCTCGCCGATCAAGGACCCGCTCCGTTTCACCAGGCTCGTGAGCGAGCTCATGGTCGTCGGCGGCAAGTAGCCTGTCGGCTCCACGTAAAAAAAGCCGGGAGGAGACTTAGCTCCTCCCGGCTTTTTTGTGCACTCACTGCTAGCCCCCCCCTCCTTCATCCTCAAGGCGGCCCAAGCACGGTACAGCCGGCCGTCTCGTTTTTTCCTTCCACGGGACCGACCATCTCGAAATCTGTCTTGCTGAAAACGTTCCTGTTTACCCTTACATAGTAGGAGTGGCCGGCCTCCAGCGTGAAAGTGCACCGGGTTCGCGGTTCGCTGCCGATGGTGAATTCCCTTTTCCCCGGTGGCGTAAGGAAGGCATAACAGGTCGAGCCTCTGAAGGCGGCGACGTAATGGCCGTCCAGGTACACCATCGTGTAAAGGTTCGGCAGGGATAGTCCGGTTTGATACAGAACCACCAGAGCTGACGAATCAGGAGCGCTTTTCCCGGCATACGAGGGGGCGACGGTCACGGGGCATCGGCACGGAGGGTCGTCCCCAGCGGCCAGTGGAATAATAATGTAAAAGAAATTACCCTTTCGGGTATGGAGCGACTCGCCTCGCTCCCCATTGAAGGTGATGCGGTCGAATCTGTCGCAAAGCGGCAGCAGCAGTGGTACCGGCAGAATAAAGACCGGGATCGGGCCGCACCACATCTTTCCGCGGTAGACCCAGGTGTCTTTTCCGTCAGCACCGTTTATTACCTCATCGGGTTTCCCCCACTCCTTCAGAAATTCAGACTTCGTCGAGGCTTTCGGGGTGCCAACCCCAAAGAAATCGTGAATCCCGGTACTGGGCATTTCATAACTGCATTCCCGGGGATATCGCACTGCCAGACCGCATCCCGTGAGAAGAAAAGAGAGGAAGATGTAGCAGCCGATTATGCCTCTGCACATAAATCACCCCCTTGTCGCCGAATACTTCCTGGCCTGTATCGGTGCACCGCCTTTCCTGGAAGGTAAGCTCGCTTCTTACCCCTCCAGCACCGCATGCAGCTTCCTGCTCATCTCGGCAACGTTGTACGGTTTCTGGATGAAACCTGACAGTCCGCTCCCCGCGAACTTCAGATTCACCTCCTGCTCGTTATATCCGCTGGACATGATTACCTTCAAGCAGGGATTCAACTCCCGCAGGGCACGGAAGGTCTGTTCCCCGTCCAGATTGGGCATGGTCAGATCGAGCAGCACGCAGACGATCTCCTCTTTATGCTGACGATAGACTTCGAGCGCCTCCAGCCCGTCGCAGGCGAGCAGCACCTTGAAGCCCATGGTCTCCAGCATGTCGCGCCCGAGCCCCCGGATGCTCTCCTCGTCGTCGGCAAGCAGCACTGTGCCGGCCCCTTGCCAGAGCCGACCGAGATCGGCAAGTTCGTGATGATCGGCGTCCCCGTCGACGCAGGGGAGAAGCAGACGGAAGGTACTCCCCCTTCCCTTCTCGCTGTAAACCTTGATGGCTCCATGGTGCGCCCTCACGATGCCCAAGACGGCTGCCATGCCGAGGCCGCGTCCGGTGAACTTTGTGGTGAAAAACGGATCGAAGATCCTGGGTATCACCTCGCGGTCCATACCGCAGCCGTTATCGGAAACTTCGAGCACCACGTAGTCCCCTTCTGGGAGCCGGTCGTCGATCCAGGACTCGGATAGGTACGCGCGGTCGCAGTAAAGGCGTTTGGTGCTGATGACGATCATGCCGTTGGCATCGCCCACCGCCTCGCTCGCATTGAGCACGAGGTTCAGAACGACCTGGCGCAGTTGCGTCGCGTCGCCGCTTACCGACGGGAGTTCCGGTGCAAAATCGTAACGCAGCATCACCTTCTTGGAGATGGAGACCTCGAGCATCTGCCCCATCTCCTGCACAAGCCTCGTCATGTCGAGTTTCTCGATGACGAACTTACCCCTCCCTGAATAAGCGAGCATCTGACGGGCGAGGTCGGCGGCACGGCTTGCGGCCTGTTCGATCTGGGTCAGGTTTTCACAGGCGGGCGCACCGGGCGCCATCCGCATCAGCGCAAGATCGGCGTTGCCGAGGATCACCATCAGGATGTTGTTGAAGTCGTGGGCGATGCCGCCCGCGAGCACGCCGAGGCTCTCAAGTTTCTGCACGTGGAGCATCTGGGACTCGATAAGGCGCTTCTCCTGTTCCAGGCGCTTGCGCTCGGTCATGTCCACCGCGATAAACATCAAATGATGCTTCCCCTCCACTTCGAAGCGCGACAGGAAGCATTCCACTTGCAGCTGTATTCCGAACGAGGATGTCGTATCGATCTCGATGCTCCTCGTCCGACCGTCGGAGAGCACCAGCTCCGCTGCAGCCCGCATCCCAGCTTCCCAGGAGGGGACTTCGCGGAAATTCTGACTGAGCAGTTGCTGCACGGTCCCCCCCGCCAGATCCGCCGCCGCCTGGTTCGCCTTTACGCAGGTGCCGCTCTCCCCTTCGTAGACGAGAATCGCGGTGGGGGACGAAGCAAGCAGCGATTCGAGCATGGCGAGAGCCCGGTCGCGCGCCTCCTCGATCATCTTTCTCTCGGTGATGTTGTCGTACACCCCGAGTATGCCCGTCACAGTCCCCGTATCGTCGCACAACGGAACCTTCGTGGTGTCCACCCACAGGCGCCGACCGCTCGCCTGCAACTGCTGCTCTATGATGTGGTACTTGGGACGGTTGCTCTCCATGACGATGCGGTCGTCGTTGCGGTAAGCGTCGCACTCCTCCCTCAGCCAGGGGAGATCGTAGTCGCTCTTGCCGGCGATCAACTCGGGGTCGTCGAGCCCGGCCGCTTTTGCGAAGACGATGTTGCACCCCTGGTAGATACTGTCGCAATCCTTCCAGAAGACGAACTGGGGGATGGTGTTGATGATCTGGGCGAGCATGTTGCGCCCGCGGCGCAGTTCTTCTTCGGCGCGCTCCCGCACGGCGAGCTCGAGTTTCAGCTGTTCGTTGGTCACAAGCTGTGCTTCGGTTCTCTCTGCGACCCTCACCTCGAGCTCTTCCCTCGCACGGCGTTGTTCTTCCTCGGCCTGCACCTGACGCCGCAAACGGAGATAGATCACCCGGGACAGTGCGGAGGTAACCGCAAGAAAAAGCACAACCAGCGCCAGGATCTGTATGAGTTCGCGGTGCCAACGCGTCAGGATCTCATCGGGAAGCAAGGCAATGCTGATGTACAGGGGATACCGGCCGACCTTGCTGTAGGAAACGAGCCGCGGCGTCCCGTCAGTGGTCAGATCGGAATAATAGGTATCACTCGACATCCCTCCAGCGATGCGCTTTTGCATCTCGGGAGAAGCAGGCTTGCGACCAAGTTCGGTACTGACCGGGAGCTGCTGCGGGTGCCGCAGGATCAAACCAAGGGACTCGTCGCGCAGGGTGATGCGCCCTCTCACACCGACGTCGATAGTGGAGAACATGTTGCGGATCTTCTCAAGGGGGATGGCGCAGTAAACTACTCCCGCGAAAGAACCGTTTGCACCGCTAACCCTGCGAGCGAGGATAACCACCCATTTGCCGCTGATCAGCCCCAGGACCGGCTTGGAAATGACCAGCCCATCCTGGGGGGTGTCGCGCAACTTGATGAAATAGTCCCGCCCCTCGATGCTCTTCTTGGCACTGCGATCGACCCCGGTGCCGTAGAGGATGATCCCCTTGTCGTCGGCCATGCGTATGCTGTCCAGGGCAGGTAACCGGGTATGCTTGGCGATGATGAAGGCGTTCAGGGTGTCCGGCGAGATGCCTCCCTGCCGGTTCTGCCGCTCAACCTCGTCCGCAACACTCAGGAGCGCAATATCGGCAGCGTCGAAAACGCCGGAGATGCTGTAGACGAGCGTCTGGGTGAGATTACGCCCCTGGACCTCCGCGCTTCGCAGGTACTGGTCCCGGCTCTGGCGAAGCGTCACCGCTCCCAAAACGATGACGAAGAGGTTGACGGCAAGAACCAGTGCAACGGTACGCGCCATCAGCGTAGTCCCCGAATATTTTGTTGTCTCTGGCAGTGAACTGCGCATATCTGTTCTCCAGCGGTCTGGACCTCAACGGGTGGACCGGCCGTACGGGGCGCGCGCGGCGGCGACACCTACCGGTAACTTATCGGCGCAGCTCGATCATTTCATTAGTTGAATTGGGATATGAAGAAAAGAGGAAGGGGCGGCCGCCGGGAAACGGCCGCTTTGCAACGGTAGCGTCAGGCGGTTTTCCCATACAGGTCTTCCCTGCTCGCGAAGGCCCGCTTCACGCGGGTGAGAAGGCCGATCTCCTTCACGGGTTTCAGCACGAAGTCGAAGAAACCCTTTTCCAGGGCCTCCTTCTCCTCGTCGGGGGTCGCCGCTGCAGTCATGAGGATCACCGGCATGTAGCGGAACTCGGGGATGTTGCGGATGGCGTAGAGAAACTCGTACCCTCCCAGTTTGGGCATCACCTTGTCCGTGATGACCAGTTTGGGCTTCAGGGTGAAGATTTTACTGAAGGCGTCCATGCCGTCCAGGGCGGTTTCCACCTGGTACCCCTGGCGGGTCAGGATCTTCGCCACCATCTCGCGGGAGAGCTGGTCGTCCTCGACAAGGAGGATGGTCTTGCTTGCACCGCCACCTATGGTCTGACCCAAGTAGTGCCGGGCGATGGCGCGGTTGATGTCGAGGCGGGTGGCGACGTAGAGCACCAGTTTCAGGTTATGCTGTGCCGAGATGCTCGCGAAAAGCTTGTCCGTAGTCGGGTCGGCTACGGCGAGCCCCAGCCTGCCGTCATCCAGCTTGAGCGGGAAGATGCAGTGCTTTACCGCCATGTCGATGGGGATGAGACTAAGCACGTTGGCCTGATAGCTGTACTTGGCGAAGTCGCCGATTTTTCTGACGTGGTACTGAATCGCCAGTGCCTCCGCCAGCTCTTCGGGCGTCACGAGGCCGATCACCTCCAAAAGCTCCCCTAAACGTATGTTTTTACTCTTGGCGTGTGTGATGAGACGGTCAACGGAGGCCCTTGTGAGGAGGCCGCGTTCGACGAAGATCTCCCCAAGAGGCTTGCGGATCGGCGCCGAGGCGGTGGTGGGCTTTACTTCTGCGGTCATGCTACTTCTCCTGCAGGACAAAAATGTTATGAATCGACGCCATGCCGCGGATGCCGAAAGACCGGACGTCGCAACGGACGGGGGCGCGGCGGGCGCAGGGCGAGCCATGATAACGAGAAACAGTGGGACGGGATTTCAATGTCTATATCGGCAGGTTCGCAAAAAAAATGATCAGGAAATGATGAGGTTGTCGGCTAGCTCGTTGCGGTCGTCGACCCTACGGGGAAAGTGGCGCGCGAGCTCTTCTCCACAGGTGGCGATGACGCCGCAGACGGCCTCACCGCCTCGACCGGCTCGCAGCCCCTGGGCAAGCTCTTCGGCGAGCTTTTTCCAGTAGCCCGGGGGGATCTTTTCGTTGATGCCGCGGTCACCTACGATCCAGACTTTGCGCTCGAGAAGCGAGATGAAGATGAGGATCCCGGTTTCCTCCCGGGTCTTATAAAGCCCCTGCTGGTAGAAGGCGACCAGGGCGCGTTCCTGCACCGCCTCGGTTAGACGCCTGGGGCCGACGAAGGAAAGTTTTAGCTGCGGAAAACGGCGCAGGAAAAAAAGCAGCGGCAGGTAAAGCAGGGCCACCACCGGTATGTAGGTCCAGATGGTGACGTGATGCCACAAGACGGCGACCACCACACCAATAAAACCGGCGAGGAGCAGGGCGCCTAAAGCCTCCGCCTCACGATAGCGGTCACTCTCCGAGACCACCATGGTGGCGATTTCACCGCTGGACGCCGCTTCGGCACGAACCACGGCCTGACGGATCGCCTCTTTTTCCGCGTCGCTGAAATAATTGTGAGCAATCGACTTATGCGAAAGGTCCATCACCAGTCTCCCGAAGCGCCGCCGCCGCCGAAACTCCCGCCGCCACCTGAAAAGCCGCCCCCTCCCCCGCCGAAGCCGCCTCCTCCGAAACCGCCCCCACCGTAGCCGCCGAAGAAAGGGGGGCCGCCCATGAAGCCGCCCCGTCCACCTGAGGAGAAGAGAAAGGCGATGAAGAGACCGGCGAGAAAACCTGCCACGGCAAGTATGCCGAGAAGCAGCATCGAGAGCCCGGAGAAGGATATGAAAGCCGCGATGGGAAGTCCGATGGCTCCGGCCACACCGCCAAGAAAACGGGAAATGCCGCCCAGGAACACGGAGGCGACCAGCACGAAGAGGAGCAGGGTGAGGATGGGGGGGGCGCCCTTTTTGCCGTGACGCAGATCGGTCGGTTCCGCCTTGTACTCGCCGCGGACCGTGGCCATGATGGCGGCGACACCTCGGGCGATGCCGACGTCGAAGTTCCCCTGCTTGAAGGCGGGGGAGATCTCGTTGCGGATGATGCGCCCGGACATCAGGTCGGTCAGCTTACCTTCAAGGCCACGCCCCACCTCGATCCTGATCTTGCGATCGTTCTTCACGACCAGCAGCAGCGCGCCGTTGTCCTTCCCTTTCTGGCCGATCTGCCACTTTTCCACGACTTTTATCGAGTACTGCTCGACCACCTCACCTTCCAGGCTCGGAATGGTGAGGACCACGATCTGGGTGGAGTCGCTCTTCTCGAAGGCGGTGAGCTCGTCCTCGAGTTCACGTGCCGCCTGAGGAGAGAGCATCGAGGCGTAGTCGTTCACGTGCCCACGCAGGGGTGGCACCTCGGCGGCCCAAGCCCCCCCTGCCACCAGAAGCGCTATCAAAAGGAAGAGCAGTTTCTTCATGAACTCCCACACCTCGCTCTCATCCTGCTGCTTTTCGATTAACCGATAAGGTTAAAACTTGACCTTCGGCGCCACCTTCGCTCCCTCTTCAGCCTTGAAGGGCTCCTTGCGCTGCAGGTGCAGGAGCACGGAGTTGGTAAGTGAATTCGGGAAAGTGCGGATCGAGGTGTTGAAGTCCTGGACCGACTGGTTGTAACGCACGCGCGCAACGTTAATGCGGTTCTCGGTCCCTTCAAGCTGGTTCTGCAGGTCCATGAAGTTCTGGTTGGCCTTCAGTTCGGGGTAGCGCTCGACGACAACCATCAGGCGCGAAAGGGCGCCGGAGAGCTGGGATTGTGCCTGCTGGAAGTTCTGCATCGTCTTGGGGTCGTTGATAGCGTCCTTGGTGACCTGCATCGAGCCCACCTTGGCACGTGCTTCGGTGACCGCCTTGAGCGTGTCCGCCTCGTGTTTCGCATACCCTTTCACCACCTCGACCAGGTTGGGCACCAGGTCGGCACGGCGCTGGTAGGAGGCCTCTACGTCGCCCCAGGCTGCGAATACCGCCTCTTCCTTGGCCTGCATGGTGTTATAGCCGCATCCGGAAAGGGATGCGATGGTCATAAGCGCAACGAACATCAGGATCAAGCGTCTCATAGTCTCAACCTCCTTGAATAGCATGTGCACAATAATAATCATGAGTGGGACTAATGTCACCCTCTAAGCGGAAAAAAACAAGGAATATCAGCGGGCCTCAGATGATAAGACGAAGATCACCGGTCAGGCTGTAGCAGGCGAGCAGGTACATGGCGGCGTTCCACGACTGCCTCGGCATCCCCATCGGTTCCCCGGTCCTGCCGTGAAACCACTCGTTGAATTCCCATCCGTTGACGCGGCTGCTGTGCGCCATCTTGACCAGTTCTTCACGTGCCATCTCCTTCTCTCCGAGGGCCGCGAGCAGCATCACCCAAAAGCCTCCCACGAAAGGCCAGGCGCCACCGTTATGGTATTGCCAGGGGAGGTTCTGCCTGTGCCGTGCCATGTAGGAGCGCCAGGCGCCCGAGTGCTCGTCGATGGGGACCCCGACCACGCGCACCGGGTGCGGTTCGTGAGCCCTGAGTGCGACCACCGCGGAAACCATCTTGCAGGCGTCGGAAGGGTACCCGAGACCGGTCAGGTAGGCGAGGATGTTGCCGAAGATGTCGACTTCCTCTCCCCAGGCGGACAGGTTGACCCAGCTCAGCATGAAGGGGGTGGACCGGCTGCGGTTGCGGATGTAGTGGCGCATGAGGCGCACGCGTTTTTGGAAAGGTACGGCTGCATCGAAGGGGTGAAAGAGCTGCTGTGCGAAACGCCTGGTCTCGCCGGTGCAGGGGAGCTGGTAGAGCCGCTTGACCCAGTACCAGAGCGCGTTGGTGTAAAGCACGAAGCCGGAGCGGGGCATGATATCGGCCCAGTCCGAGGCCTCGTTTTGCTGCAGCAGGTGCCATCCCTGATGTTCCTGGCATTGCAGCCATTGGAGGGCACGGTCGGAATGGGCGGCGAGCCGCTCTGATAAGCCGAGCCGGCGGTGGGTACGGTCGAGAAAATGGAGCGCGATCAGCCACCAGAGGGTCGCGTCGATACACCCTGCGTACCAGAAGTCGACCTCTCCCGTTTCCGGCTTCACGTACTTCGGGATCTGCCCGTTTCCCGCCTGGTGCCGTGCCAGGGTCAGCACCCCCTGCTGCGCCGCCTGGACGAGGGAGTCCTCGCCGGAAACGGCCATGCCGAGGGCGCAGATGGCGGCATCACGTCCGAAGATGGCGTCGTAGTTGCGCGCGCTCGAGCGGTCGTTGCGCGCAGAGGCGAGCACACCGTAAGAGGTGGAGTTTTCCAGCAGAAGAGCGATCGCCTCGCGGCGGCACTGCTCGAGCAAAGCGGTGTCGGTATCCACGCACGGCTCGGCGGGCAGCTGTGGAGCGTCGGTCACTTGAGGGGCACCATCTGATAACTTGCCCGGCCGTTTTTCACCCGAACCACGATGATGTGATAGACGCGCTCGCCGTAGCGGCTCATCCAGGCAAGCGGAGCCCCCGCCCCGCCCGAAACGAAGGCGGGTTTGCCGCCGAAGAGGTCACGGTCGTAGACGTGCGAGTGGGCGAAGAAGCTTGCCTGGACCGGACTTGAGGAGGCGATGACGCGCTCCAATTCGGCGGCACCGTCGGTAAAGGTGTGACCGCGCCAGCGCGAAGTCTGGGGCGGCACGTGCATGGCGAGAAAAGTCGCTTTCGGCGCCGCGACGAGCTCCTCCCGGAGGAAGGAAAGCTCTGGAGCCTTCAGCTCCTCTTCGGCGTTGTCGACGACGACCACCCTGAAGCCGAGCCGCTTGCTCCCGAAGCGGTATTGCCTTGGTGCAACCAGCTTCTCGAAGACGGTCGGGCTCTCATGGTTGCCGAAGACCACGAAGACCGGGATGCCCGGGACGGTACTCTCCACCAGCGACAGGAACTTCCTCGTTTCTTCTTCGCTCCCCTTGTCGGAATAATCGCCGCCATGGAGGATGAAGAGCGGCCGGTAGGTGGCGGCAACGCTCAGCGCCTTCTTGAAGACGGCATCGTTGCCGCGGCTGTCGCCGAGCACGACGAAGCTGTAGTCGCCGAGGGGCGCCTTATCGGCAAGCTGCTGCAGGAGAACGCTGGAGCGCTGAAACAGGGTCTCGGCATGAACGGCGGAGACGGTCCCGAAACAGACCAGCAGCAGAAGGATCAAGAAGGAAAAGTGAGAGTGGAACTTGCAGGTGCGTGAACGACTAGAGGTTGGAGACATTGGGGTTGTTGATCTCGATACAGAGTTTGCACAGCTTCTCAATGGTAGCTACCTGTGCGGCAGTGAGCCCAGTAGTGTCAGGCAGCCTAAACGAGCGACAGTCACAGCAGCGACAAAGAATCCCAAGATCAAGACCTGTATCGTACGTTTCCATGTCAGAGCCCCAGCAAAAAGCATGTGCTGTTTTTAATCTGAGAAATGGTAACACAATCTGAAAGCTATGGCAAGGTTCTTAAACTTCTGCTTCGAGCGTCATAGTCGTCGGATCAGCTTCTTGATAGTGTGCGGCGTTTTTTGGCACCCGCGCGTGCCTTGCTTGCATCGTTCTTGGCAACCTTGGCGGTGATCTTGCTGCGATGCCCGGCGCGAGCCTGTACCGCCCGACGTCCCGGCTTGACCGAACACTTCGCCGCACGACGATCGTCACGGTGCCCGAATAAGGCGAGCCTGAAACGGCGAGGCTCCTTCCTGAACACGGCGGCCGACGCCGCGATGATGCGGGCTTTCACGGCCTCCGCTTCGACTGCAGGCACCTCGTCACCCGCCCCTACCCTGAAGTCGGCGGCGGCAACGGTGGAAACGTTGCGGCGCAGTTGGTTGAAGTTGTGCACGTTACGGTAATCGACGCGCCTGGTCAGCATGATCACGAACATGTCCTGCTGGGGGTCGATCCAGATCGAAGAGCCGCTGTAGCCGGTGTGGCCGTAGGAGGCATCCGAGAACAAGGTCCCCTTCGGTGCGGAGAAGGGTGAAGAGATATCCCAGCCAAGGCCGCGCTTCACCCGGCCGTTGTTGCATAGATACGGGGTCGTCATCTGGCCGACCGCCTCTTCCGAGAGGATCCGGGTGCCGTCGAGGGTACCCTTCCCCAGCATGAGACGCGCATAGCGTGCGAGGTCATAGGCCGAGCTGAAGAGACCGGCATGCCCGGCAACCCCGCCCAGAAGGCGCGCGTTCTGATCCTGCACTACCCCGCCCTGGCTCCCGGAGGTCGGGGCGATATCGCTTGTGCCGTCACGCGAGGGAAGAAAAGCCGTGTCGCGAGTGCCGAGCGGAGTGTAAATCTCTTCGCGGCAGAACCGGTCCAGCCGCTCGCCGGAAACGCGGTGCACCAGTTCGCCGAGCAGGATGAAGTTTATATCGGCATACTCGAAGCCCGAGCCGGGAAGGCGCGACCGCTGTGCCGCCACCTTGCGCACGAGCCCATCAACGCTGCGGTCCTGGCCGACCATCACGTCGGATAGGCCGGAGGTGTGGGTCATCAGGTTTAGGATGGTGATGCTTCCCTTGTCGGTGCCTGCAAGTTCGGGGAACCAACGGGAAAGGGGGTTGGTGAGCGCGATGCGTCCCTCGTCCAGGAGTTTGATGACCGCCGGGGTGGTGGCGATCACCTTGGTAAGGGAGGCGACATCGAAAATGGTACGGTCGGTGATGGCGGGCGCCCCGGCGGAGGGACTCACCTGGCCGCGCGCCGCGGTGGCGAGGATCCCCTCGTGATTGCCGACCACCACCACCCCGCCTGCGATGAGGTCGTCGGCCATGGCACGTTCCAGAAGGCGATCGAGGTTTGCAGTGGTGACGGAAGCGGTAACCGCGGGGTCGACCATGGCGTGGAGCTTGACCGGGGCGAGAAGCGGGAACGACAGGAGTAACAGAAACAGGACTATAACGCGCACGAGCTTCCTTTTACGTTCCGTGTTGCCACAGAAACTTCGAGTTAGGACTGCGGTTGACGTTGAAGTGCAGAAGCGGGAGGTTTCGGCGGGCGAACGGTCTTCTGCAGGAAAACAAGCTGGAAGCTACGATACAGGATGGGCTGGGATTTTTTTGTGACGGAGGTCACGTTTTGGCGCTGAAACAACAAAGGCCCCGGGGATTCCCGGGGCCTTTGTTTGCCATAGAGGCGAAACTTACTTCATGCTCGGCAGGTCGTGAACATCGAGGTGGCAACCCAGGCATTTCGGGAAGCGATCCAGGATGGTCTTCGGATGCGGAGCCTTGTGGCACTCGGTGCACTGCGGGATGTAGCCGTGCTTGGATTTGTGGCAGGAAGCGCAGGCGACCTTGTTGTGGCGGCTGGCGGTCTTCCTCAGCTTTTCAGCGATCTTGCCGTGGCAGGAAGCGCAGGTCTGGTTCCAGTCGGTACCCTGGTAGGTGACCATCTTCGGCTTGTGAACCGAGTGGCACTTGGCGCAGGCTTCAACAGGCTGATCCCTGTAGTGCGGCCTGTGGCACATGAAGCAGGACGGCTTGTAGCCGTGCGAGGTGTGGCAGCGGTCGCAGGAAACGTTGGTGTGCTTGCTCGGGAACTTAACCAGCTCTGCCTTCTCGTCGGCATGGCAGGTGGCGCAAGCGCCGGCAAGCCTCGGGGTCATGGCAACCTTGCGCGGGGTGTGCGGGTTGCTGTGGCAGCTGGCGCAGTCCTTCGCGGTCGGACCGTGGATATCGGTGTGACAGGAGGCGCACTTAGGCATCACCTCGTCGTAGTTGGCCTTTTTGGGATTGTAAGCGTGGATCACGGTGTGGCAGGCCTGGCAATCGAAACGGTGCTTGCCGCCGGCGTTCTTCAGGCCGTTGAAGGCGCCGGTGTGACACTGGGCGCACTGCTGCGGGGTAAGCGCAGCCGGAGCGGTGGCGTACATCTCGGGCTTTTCCGGGATGTCAACGGTCGCCATCTTGCCCGCGAAGGCCGTAGAAGCGACGAGAATCAAGGCCGCGATGAACAGCGACAGACTACTTTTTTTCATCATTCCTCCCCAAAATAACATTGTATTCACTGCAATCGACTGATCCTAATACTACCTAACATGAGTATCTGTCAAGAGAGTTGTGACAAAAGCCGACCGAAAAGGTGGGTGTAAAGGAAAAGTCACAGCCGGATGAGATCCTCGTGTGGCTCGTCGGAAGGGTTGATGTGGATCATGACGTCCCCCACGTTGTTGAAGTGGTCGAAGATGCGTTTTTTGACCTCGGTCGCGATGTCGTGAGAGTGCTTGACCGTCATGTCGGGGGGCATGTCGAGCTTTAAGTCTACTATGAGGTACTGTCCTGAGTGGCGGGCCCTTATCTCGTGCACCTGGTCCACCCCCTCGACCGATCCGGCCAGGCGCGAGATGGCGTCGAGGATCTCCTGTTCGGGCTGGCCGTCCATGAGCTCGTGCGCCGAGGTGCGGAAGGTGTGGATGCCGATGTGGAAGATGAAAATCGAGGTGACGCCTGCGGCGATCGGGTCCATGATGCCGAAGCCCATATAGGCGCCGCCGACGCCGATCAGGGTGGCGATGGATGTGACGGCGTCCTTTCTGTGATCCTTGGCGATGGCGAGCAGCGCCGGGCTGCCGAGGCTCCCCCCCACCCTGATGGAATAGCGGTACAAGGACTCCTTGACCACGATGGTCGCCGCCGCGGTGACCACGGCGACGAGTGCCGGGGCCTCATAGCTACCCGCTCTGACGGTGGAGGCGGCCCCGTAAAGGACCCAGGCACCGGTGCCGCAGATCACCAGGGAAACGAGGATGGCGGAAAGGCTTTCCACTTTGCCGTGTCCGTAGGGATGATCCTCGTCGCAGGGCTTGCGCCCCACCTTGAGGGCGATGATGGTCAGCCCGATGGCGATGAAATCACAGGCACTCTCGATACCGTCGGCGAACACGGCGCCGGAATGGCCGTAATGCCCGGCGGCAAGCTTCATGACCATGAGGACGGCGTTACTCCAGAAGCCGATCCTGATCACGCGGTCCGCCTTGTTGAAGCGCTCCCCCCTTAACATGTTCCCTCCGGGCGCAGGTCCTTCACCGTGAGCTGGAGCGAGGTCCTGCCGTTCCACACGTTGATCGCCGGCGAGAAGAGGAGGTCCACCCGACCGTCCGGGATCCCTTTTTCGGCAAGGCCGAAGGCGATGGCGTCGAAACTGCGCCCACCCTGCCCTACCCTCAGTTTCAGATGCCCGCCCCTCAGCACGCGGCTCTCCTCAACAACGGCGCTCTTCAGAACGAAGAGCGGTTCCGGGTTCCCCATGCCGAACGGCTTCAGCCGCTCGAGCTCTTTGACAAGCCCCTGGTCGATGGCCAGGGCTTCGAGCTCCAGGTCGAAGGCGAGCGTCGGCGTGAGCGCATCGGCGTCGAGGACCTCCTGGGCGGCTTCATCGAAGCTGAGCGCGAAACGCTCCAGCTCATCCTGCGCTATGGAGAGGCCTGCGGCATGGCTGTGTCCGCCGAAGCGCAGCAGGTGGTCGGCGCAGCTTTTTATGGCGTCCAGCAGATGGAAACGGGAAATGCTTCGCCCGGAGCCCCGCCCGGTGCCGTCTTCGAAGGCGAAGAGGATGGCGGGACGGTGGAACATCTCCACGATGCGGGAGGCGACGATGCCGATCACGCCGGGGTGCCACATCTCGGAGCCTAGCACGATGCTCTTTCTGCCGCGGCAGGCACCCTGCTCGAGCATGGCGCGCGCCTCCTCGAAGGTGGCCCGTTCGAGGGCCTGCCGCTCGGCGTTCGCCTCGTCGAGCTCTTTTGCTATGGTGCGGGCGCGCGGGGGATCGCTGCAGAGGAGAAGCTCGAGCCCTAAGGCTGCGTCCTCGAGTCGCCCCGCCGCGTTGATGCGGGGAGCAAGACGGAAGCCGACCGCGCCGCAGCCGATGTCACCCGTTATCCCCGCCACCTCCTTGAGCGCTTCTATGCCGACCCTGCTCCCGGAGCTAAGCTGTTTCAGCCCGTAGCTCGTCAGCACCCGGTTCGTCCCCAAAAGCGGCACCACGTCCGCGATGGTGCCAAGGGCCACCAGGTCGAGGTACTCCCTCAAGTCCGGCTCGCTGCCGCGCTCGAAGCGCCCTTCCTCGCGCAGCCTCGCGCGCAGTGCGACGACGAGGTGAAAGGCGACACCGACGCCGGCCAACGATTTGAAGGGGAACGGGCACCCCGGCTGCAGCGGGTTCACGATGGCGCAGGCGTCGGGCAGTTCCGCCGCCGGAGCATGATGATCGGTGACGATCAGGTCGATACCGGCCTCGCGGCAAAGGGCTGCCTCGGCAACTGCAGTGATGCCGCAGTCAACCGTGACGAGCACCTTGGCGCCCGCCTGTGATGCGGCGGCAACGCCCTGGGGGGAAAGGCCGTACCCTTCGGTGAGCCGTTTCGGAATGTACGGGAAGCAATCGAGGCCGATGCCCCTGAAAAAGCTGATGAGAAGCGCGGAGGAGGTGACGCCGTCCACGTCGTAGTCACCGTGCACGCAGACACGCTCGTTATCGGAGAGGGCACGCGCCAGCCGCTCCACCGCCTGCGCCATCCCCTTCAAAAGCATGGGATCGTGCAGCTTGGAGAGGACCGGGTTAAGGTACGCCTCGGCGTCGTCCGGAGTCGAGACGCCGCGCTGCGCAAGAAGGCGGGCGATAAGCGGAGAGACGCCGCAGCGCGCGAGCTCAGCTATGGTCCCGGCATCGGCTTCTCTTGCCCGCCAGCATCTATCCGTAACAGGTTTCATTCACCTTCCCCCCGATGAAAAACAGTGAGCAATAATATCATAAGCGCCGCGCCCCTGCGAAACTAATGTGGTGCGGCACCGGGCAAAAAAAAACCCGCCGAAGCGGGTTTTTCTTCTACTTTTTGAAACTTGGGGGCATGTTCCCCATGGTGCTCAGATCGCTCTGGATCTGCTGCGCCGTCGGGCTCGTGGAGTCGAACTGCAGGTACTTCATCCACACCTCTTTGGCCTTTTCCGGCTGCTTCAGGTCCTGCCAATACACCACGCCGAGGTTATAGAGGCTCTGCAGGTGCTTGGGATCGATGGTCTGCGCCTTCTCGAAGTTGGCGATCGCCTTGTCATACCAGCCGATCTTTCGGTACATGATCCCCTGGTCCGTCATCACGTTCAGGTTTTTCGGATCCAGTTCCAGGGCCTTGCCGTAGGCGTTCACCGCCTTCTGGGGCTGATCGGTGTCGAAGTAGTCGTTTCCGAGTTGGATCCACGCCTGAAGGTTGTCCGGATCCTTGGCAACGATCTTCTCCGCTTCGATGATGCGGCGCTGGTAGTCGGTCGGAGAACCGGCGCCCTGCGGGACCGACATCTCCTGCTGAGGCGCCTTGTTGTGCCCGGCGATGCTGAAGATCAGGTACCCGCCGAGAAGCCCCACGATCAACGCCACCACGATGGTGAGTACGTTTTCCCTGTTCACGGCACCTCCTTAGGCGGCCTCAACCTCTACCGCTTTCTTTTCCCAAACCGCGACGATGGGGCTCGCCACGAAGATGGAAGAATAGGTGGCCACCACGACCCCCACGACCAGCGCGAAGGCGAAATCGTGGATCACCTCGCCACCGAAGAGGAAGAGAGAAACGGCAGCAAGGAAGGTGGTCACCGAGGTGATGATGGTACGGGAAAGGGTCTCGTTGATGCTGCGGTTGAAGATGATGAGCATCGGGTCCTTGAGACTCTTGTGCATGTTCTCGCGGATACGGTCGAAGACGACGACGGTATCGGTGAGCGAGTAACCGGCGATGGTGAGCACCGCGGTGATGAAGAGGATGTTGACCTCGCGGTGCAGCACGTAGAACACGGCGATCATGGCCAGGACGTCGTGCATGGTGGCGACGACCGCGCCCACGCCGAACTTGAAGTCGAAGCGCCAGGCGATGTAGATGATGATCCCGAGCATGGAGAGCGCCACGGCTACGAGGGTGTCCTGCTTGAGCTTCTCCCCGATGGACGGGCCGATCTCGGTGGAGCTTTCAACGGTGAAGCTGTTTCCGGGGATGCCTGCTTTCAGCGCGTCGGAAACCGCGTCGGCGGACTTGCCGGTCGACTTGTGCATCTTGATGAGGATCTGGTTGCCGCCGGTTACTTCCTGCAGCTCCACTTCCTTGATGCCGGCCTTGCCGAGCGCGTCACGCACGGCCTGGCTGTTGGCAGGCTGGGCGAACTTGATCTGCATCGAGGTGCCGCCGGAGAAATCGATCCCCATGTTGGCGGTCCCGCGGGCGATGGCGATGATGCCGAGAATGCCGATGATGGCCATGATGCCGGAGGCGAGGAAGGAGAACTTCCTCATGCCGATGAAGTCTATGTTGGTCTTCTTGATCAGTTCCATGTTCGTCCCCCTCCTTATATGCTGAGTCTCTTCACGTGGACGCGTTCCAGGAAGGCGTCAAAGATCACCTTGGTGGAAACAAGCGACGTGAACAGGTTGATGATGATACCGAGGCTCAGGGAGACGGCGAAACCCTTGACCGGACCGGTGCCGAACTGGAACAGCACCGCCGCGGTGATGAGGGCGGTCACGTGCGAGTCCATGATGGTGAGAAACGCCTTGTCGTAGCCTGCGTCGAGGGCTGCGTGCGGCGTCTTGCCGAGCCGCAGCTCCTCCCTGATCCTCTCGAAGATGAGGACGTTGGAGTCGACCGACATACCGACCAGGAGAACGATAGCAGCGATGCCCGGCAGGGTCAGGGTGGCGCCAAGGGCCGAGAGCGCGCCCATCAGGAAGAGGATGTTCAGCACCATCCCGAAGTTCGCCACCATGCCGGAGATCTTGTAGTACATCGCCATGAAGCTCACGACGAGAAGTACGCCGATGAGGCCTGCCATGAGACCCTTGTGGATCGAGTCGCGCCCGAGGGAAGGACCGACGGTGATGTTCTGCAGGATCTTGACCGGTGCGGGAAGCGAACCGGCGCGCAGCACGATGGCGAGGTCGGCGGCGTCCTTCTCGGTGAAGGAGCCGGAGATCTGGGCGGAACCGCCGGAGATCCTCTCGCGGATCACCGGAGCGGAGTAGATGTTGCTGTCGAGCACGATGGCGAAGCGCTTGCCGACGTTGGCCGCGGTCACCTGGTCGAACAGACGCGCGCCCGTCGAGTTGAACTCGATGGCGACGTAAGGCTGGTTGTACTGGGAATCGATCCTGATCTGGGCGTCGGTCAGAAGCTCGCCGGTGATCATGGCTTTCTTCTTCACGACAAGCGGCGTCTCGCTGACCGCGCCGGTGGCGGGATCGGTTCTCTTCTCGTAGAGGAGCTCGTCGTCCTCGGGGACCGAGCTTGCGGTCGCGGTTGCCGCGTTAACGGACTCATCGACCAGCTTGAACTCGAGACGGGCGGTCTTGCCGATCAGCTCGATGGCGCGCTTCGGATCCTTGATGCCCGGGAGCTGCACGACGATGTGGTTGAGCCCCTCACGCTGGATCACCGGTTCGGAAACGCCGAACTGGTCAATCCTGTTGCGGATGGTCTCCAGGGCCTGCGCCACGGCGCGGTCCTTCCTGACCTGGGCTTCCTTCTCGTTGATGCGCAGCTGCATGTTGACGAAGCCACCCTCGTCGAACACCGGAAGGGCTTCGAGGTCGGGGTACTTCTTCTTGACCATGGCCTGCACCTTGTCGGCGGAACCGCGGTCGTAAAGGGTGAGCTGCACCTTGTCGCCGCCAAGACGGGCCACCCTCTTGAAGCGGAGGTTCTGGGAGTTGAGAGAGTCCTCAAGGTCGGTTGCGATCAGCTCGAGGGAGCCTTCGACGGCCTTCTGGGTCTCAACCTCCATGACGAGGTGGGTACCCCCCTGCAGGTCAAGACCTAAGTGGATCTTGTCCTTGGGGAGCAGACCGCTCCACCACGTGGGGAGCGTGTCGACCAGCGTCGGCGTCAGGTAGACGCACGAGGCGATGATGAAAATAAGGATGAGAGAAATGCGCCAGGTATAACCCTTCATGGGAAAAGCTCCTTTCGGAAAAATTGGATCAATGCATTAGTCCTGCTTCACAGACGCAATATACCCCTTGTTGATCCTGACGTTGACGCCGGGAGCGATCTCGAGGGTCACCACCTGGTCGTCCAGTGCGGTCACCTTGCCGTGCATGCCGCCGGCAGTTACGACCTGATCGCCTTTCTTGAGCGCGTCCAAAAGCGCCCTGTGCTCCTTGGCCTTTTTCTGCTGCGGCCTGATGAGCAGGAAGTAGAAGATGGCGAACATGAATACCAGCGGGATCACCCCCTGGAACTGGGCCATCATACCTCCGCCCGCAGCAGCACCCTGGGGGGGAGCAGCCATCGCAAACGCCAAACCTAACATTTAGTTACCTCCTGGATTGTTTTCTTACTCTTTCACTGGTGCAAAGCGGCGCTTCTTGCCGCATAGAAATCTTTCCTGAACTGCACGAACTCGCCTTTGCCGATCGCCTCCCGTACCTGTTTCATCAGGTTCAGGAAGAAGTGCAGGTTGTGCCAGCTGTTCAACCGCGAGGCGAGGATCTCCTGGCTGCGGTACAGATGCCGGAGATAGGCCCTGCTGTAGTTGCGGCAGACGTAACAGTCGCAAAGGGGATCGATCGGTCCCTGGTCCTCGGCGAACTGCGCCCCCTTGATGTTGATCCTGCCGAAGCTCGTGAAAAGCGCACCGTTACGCGCGTTTCTCGTGGGCATGACGCAGTCGAACATGTCGAAGCCGTTGTAGACCGCCTCGACGAGGTCTTCCGGGGCGCCGATCCCCATGATGTAGCGCGGCGCGTTTTCAGGAAGGATGTCGCTGCACTCCTGCATCATGCCGTGCATCACTTCCTTTTCCTCGCCTACGGAGAGGCCGCCGAGCGCATAGCCGTCGAAACCTATGTCGGTGATCTGTTTCGCGCTCTCGCGCCTCAAGTCCCCGTGCATCCCCCCCTGGACGATGCCGAAAAGGGCCTGGTCCTCGCGTTTGTGGGCGTCCTTGCAGCGCCTGGCCCAGCGCGTGGTGAGCTCGAGCGATTTTTCCACGTATCGGCGCTCCGCCGGGTACGGCGGACACTCGTCGAAGCACATGGCGATGTCGGCGCCGAGCGCCTCCTGGATCGCGATGGAGACCTCGGGAGAGATGAAGTGGCGCGAGCCGTCGATGTGGGAGCGAAACTTCACCCCCTCCTCCGAGATCTTTCTCAGTTCGCCGAGGGAGAAGACCTGGAAGCCGCCGGAGTCGGTCAGCATGGGACGGTCCCAGTGCATGAAGCGGTGCAGGCCGCCCAGGCGCCCGATCAGCTCGTGCCCGGGACGCAGGTAGAGGTGGTAGGTGTTCGCCAGGATGATCTGGGAGCCGACCTCGACCAGTTCCTCCGGGGTCATCGCCTTCACCGTCGCCTGCGTGCCGACCGGCATGAAGATCGGGGTCTCGATCCTGCCGTGCGTTGTTGTCAGAGAGCCGAGCCGGGCCGAGCAGCCCGGGTCCTTCTTGATGAGTTCAAACGATATGGCTGCCAATAACTCTTCCCGTCATTAAATTCTGTGAAACCGTCTCGGTTTTTAAGTCCCCCTTTGCGAAGGGGGATTTAGGGGGATTTAGCCGGGGTTGGCAGAGGCAAATCCCCCCCGCCCCCCTGCGCAAAGGGGGGAGCCCAGGCCCCACGTCTCTTTTCCGTGCAATCGCCCTGCGTCCGCGGTGTCACCCGCTTCCATTTCGGGGGCGTCACACCCTCCCCCTCCGGCATCAGGAGATGAACATCGCGTCGCCGTAGCTGAAGAACCTGAAACGCCGCTTCACCGCCTCGCCGTAGGCGTGCAGCATGGTCTCCTTCCCGGCGAATGCGCACACTAACATAAATAGTGTCGATTTGGGGAGATGAAAATTAGTTATCAGTGCGTCGACCACCCGGAAGCGGTACCCGGGAAGGATGAAGATGTCCGCCTCGCGCTCCCCGGCCACGAGTTCCCCGGAGGACGCGGCATGCTCCAAAGCCCGCAGCGACGTGGTTCCGAGGGCGATCACCCTCCCCCCCGCCTCCTTGGTCCTGCGGATGGCGGCGGCGGTCTCCTCGGGGATCCGATACCTCTCCCGGTGCATGGTGTGCTCGGAGAGTTCCTCCACCCGCACCGGCATGAAGGTCCCAAGCCCCACATGCAGGGTGAGCGGCGCGATCTGAACGCCCCGGCTCCGTATCTCGTCCAGAAGCTCCGGAGTGAAGTGCAGCCCGGCGGTCGGGGCGGCGACGGCCCCCTTCTCGCGGGCGAACACGGTCTGGTAACGCTCCAGGTCCTCCCCCTCGGGCTGCCGCTTGATGTAAGGTGGAAGCGGCATGCTCCCGGCCCCCTCCACCCAGCTCATGAAGTCGGCCGCCCCCTCGAAGAGGACCTGCCACTCCCCGTCCTCGCGCGACACCACGGTCGCGTTGACGCCGCCGGGAAGGAGGATCCGGGTCCCCTTGCCGGGGGAGCGGGAGGCCTTGATGAGGCAGCTCCAGATCTCGGCCGCGCCGGGGAGACGGCGCACCAGGAAAACCTCGACCGCGCCGCCAGTCTCCTTCTGCCCTTTGAGCCGTGCCGGGATCACGCGGGTGTCGTTCAAAATCAGCAGGTCGCCCGCCCGGAACTCTCCGGCGATGGAGGCGATGGTGGTCTCGGCGACCGCCCCGCTTGCGCGATCCAGGGTCAAAAGCCTCGAGGCGTCCCTGCGGCTTGCCGGGTGCTGCGCGATCAGCTCCGGCGGGAGTTCGTAGTCGAAATCGGAAAGACGCATGTTATCGACCGTACCCCTCGGCAAGCTTCACCCCGGGGTAGTAGTAGGTCAGGATCTCCCGGTAGGCGAACCCCTCGTTGGCGCGCCCCTTGGCGCCCCACTGACAAAGGCCGACCCCGTGCCCGGAGCCGGTGCCGGCCACCTGGAGCCCGTCACCTTTCATGCGCAGTTCGAAGTTGGTGCTCTTAACGACGCCGTAGCCTAGCGCCTTTCTGAAGGCGACGCCCGGAACGGTGACCGACCCGCGGGCACACTCGGCAACCACGTCCTGCACTCTGCCGCTTTGGTTGCGCCCGCGCACACGGAGCTCTTTGAGCCCGGAGACCGGATACCCGGCCGACCTGAGCGCGCTCTCCACCTTGCGCATGGTGAGGTTCACATCCCACTTGATGGGGTTGGACTCGCTGCAGTAGCGGCAGGGGACGCCCTGGAGGTACGGGATGGAGAGTCCCCAGACGTTGCGGGAGGACTCGGTGTGCCCGGCGCAGTTGGAATGGTAGAAGGCCTGGATGATCTTGCCGTCATAGGTCAGGACCTGGCCGGCAGTCTCGCGCACCCCGTAGGCGGCGCGGCCGTCCTCGGCATCGGCGCCGTCGTAGACCTGGTCCATCACGCTCGACTCGAGCTGGTACGCGGCGCCTCGGCGGGCCTGGATCTGGTACATGGCGTAGGAACGAGCGATGACCGCCTGCGCCTTGATCGCCTCGATGGGCCAGGCGGAGCTGATCTCGCAGTTGATGAGCCCGATCAGGTATTCCTCGAGCGGCAGCTCGTTCACGACGAGGAGCCCCTTGTCTCCCGGGGTGACCTCGATGAGGGCACGGTACCCTTTGCCGTTCACGGTGACGCGGGAAAAAGCCGAGGCGACCAGCCGGTTCACGGTCCTGCCGTTCACGGTTACCGCACTTCCCGACCTCTTCACCTCAAGGGGCATATCGACCCGGAGCGGCTCGCCGCTGCCGTCGGTAAGGAGCACGCCGTCGCCGTCGATGCGGACCGTTTCCGCCCCTCTCAAGAGAGCGACCCGAACCATCTCGGGTCTCGTCGCGGCGGCACTCGCTCCGGCGGCGAGGCAGATGACAACTATGATCAACGTCCTGAAGAAACTCATCAATTCCGTTTACACATGGGTTTGGCGCGAGCCTGAAAAGCCCTAGATATAAACCATGGAACAGCCGACAAAGTCAATAATTTTGTCGTTCTAATGCTTGGTCGCAGGGGGCGTAATTGGCAAGCGTTTTGCTGTCATTCTCATTAAATGTATGACGACACCGTCGCGGCAGGGAGGGGTCCCCTCCCCCATCTCGCGCTAAGGTGCCGAACTCAATCGGTTTGGGGCCGTCGTCGCGGCGCCGCCTATACTAAATAAACTGTTGCCAGAAGTTGAAAAAAAGGCTATATCGCTGTGTGGCCTAGCGTTTTTGCGTGATTTGCCGCACACCTATAAGTACGGAACCGTATGTGCAACTCCCTTAAAATCAAGATACTGGCCCTGATCACTGTCATACTTGTGGTCATTATCTCTACGGTGGCCTATCAGAACTACCGGCAGCAGAAGGAAATGCTGCACGAGATTGCGAACCGCAACACCTCGGTACTCATTGAGACGATAAAGAGTTCCGTTGCCAACGCCATGCTCTCCGGCCGTTCCGACGAGGTCGCCGCCATCTTCGCGCGGATCAAGTCCCGCGAGTTCGTGAACTCCATCAGGATCGTCAACGAGTCGGGGAAGATCCTCAACTCCGCCGACCGCGAGGAGATCGGCAGCACGCTCCCCGAGCTCGGCCGGCAGCAACTACCGACCAGAAACCTCTCGGTACTCCCCGAGGACGGGGTCTTCCTCTCCTACGCGCGCATCTTCAACGCCCCCCAGTGTTATAAATGCCACCCGGCAAGCAAGGAGACGCTCGGTCTGCTCGAGATCAAGCTGTCGCTGGGCTACATGAACGGGTTCATCACCCGGGAGCGCAACATAGCCGTGGTCTCCGCGATCATGCTGGTGCTCCTTACCGTGGCAACCATATTCGTATTCCTCGTCATCTACGTGGAGCGCCCGATACGCAAGCTGGTCCGGTCCATGGAGAAGGTGGAGCACGGCGAGTTCGACCAGGAGATCAGCCTCACCTCGAGCCACGAGATGTACACCCTCGGCAACAGCTTCAACCACATGGTCGGCACCATTGCGAACCTCATGGAGGCGACGGTAAACCATGAGAGGGAACTCGCCCGTGCCCAGGAGAAGCTGGAACACCACCGAGAGACGCACCAGATGAACGGCAGGCTCGAGGAACAGATCCGCGAGATCGAAAACCTGAACATCACCCTCGAGGAGCGCATCGAGGAGATCGAGGAGGCGAACTACAAGATCGCCGACCTCGCCGGGGAGCTCGAGGACAAGAACACCAACCTCGAGAAGGCGGTCGCCAAGCTCTCCACCCTGAACCGCTTAGGTCTCGCCATCAATTCCACCATCGAAGTCGAGGACCTCTACCAGCTCGTGGTGAAGACCACCATGGACACGCTCCAGGCCCAGGTCGGCTACATCGTGCTGTACGACGCCGAGCACGGTGAACTGCGCATCACCAACCTGATCGGTTACCGCGACCCGAACTCGCAATACCTGCGCGTCCCGATGAAACCCTCCAGCGTTTCCAGCTGGGTGATCCAGAACAGCAAGCCGCTGCTCATCACCGACATCGCCCTGACGCCTGAGTTCGACCGGGTGAGCCCGCTCGGCTTCGAGAGAAAGACCCTGATCTGCGCGCCGCTCATGGTGAAGGACGAGATCATCGGCACCCTCACCGTAGTCAACAAGCTGAACAACACGGTCTACAACCACGAGGAGCTGGAGCTCCTCTCCACCATAGCCGCCCAGGCCTCCATCGCCATGAAGAACGCGATGCTCTACGACGAGCAGCAAAAAACCTACCTGAACACGATCCAGGCGCTCGTCTCCGCCATCGAGGCCTCCGACAGCTACACCAGGGGGCACTCCGAGCGCGTCACCCGCTTCTCCTTGGCGCTCGCCCGCAAGCTCGAGCTCCCGGCCAACCGCCTCAAGGTGATCGAGCGCGCCGCGATCCTGCACGACATCGGCAAGATCGGCATCGACCTCTCGCTTTTGCACAAGGAGGATGCCCTCACCAGCGAGGACGTCGCGGAGTTGCAGCAGCACCCGAGCATAGGGATGAAGATCCTGGAGCCGATCGAGTTCTTACACGACGTCCGCCTTTGCATCGGGCAGCACCACGAGCGCTACGACGGCAAAGGGTACCCAAACCGCCTCACCGGCCAGGAGCTGCTCCTAGAGTCAAGAATCCTCGCCATCGCCGACAGCTTCGACGCCATGACCTCGGACCGCCCCTACCGAACGGCACTGAAGCTCGAGGTAGCCATACAGGAGCTCGCCGAGAACGCCGGAACCCAGTTCGACCCCGAGCTCGTGCCCATCTTCATCAAGCTGTTGAAGACGCCGAACTTCCTGCCGCACCGCGAGGAGCAACAGGGTCTGCACGTGGTGCCGGCCTCGCAGAAATCAAGTAGCAACGCGCCGCACTCCTGTATTGCCCAGTAATCCGGATAATGGTATAAGGTAAACTTTTCGCAGCGCGGCCCGCAGAGCCGGTTCGCGCCATTTTTGTACCCCAAATGACCCGGAGAGCCCCGTGCCGGTACTTCTCGAAATAACAGGACTGCGTACCGAGTTCCGCGTGAAGGGCGGCACGGTAAAAGCGGTGCGCGGCGTTGATCTCGCCGTGGAGGCGGGGGAAACCCTGGCGCTCGTCGGCGAATCGGGCTGCGGCAAGAGCATCACGGCCGCCTCGGTGCTGCGACTGGTTCCTCCTCCGGGAAAGATCGTCGCCGGGTCGATCCGTTTCAAGGGGAAGGAGCTCCTCGAGCTCTCCGAAGAGGGGATGCGCGAGATCCGCGGCAACCGGATCGCCATGGTGTTCCAGGACCCGATGACCTCGCTGAACCCGGTCTTCACCGTCGGCTATCAGGTGGCGGAGGGACTGCGCATCCACCGCGGCCTCTCGGCGGCTGCCGCCGAGCGCGAAGCGGTCGACCTGCTCACCCAGGTGGGGATCCCGGCGGCTATAGAGCGCATAAGGGACTACCCGCACCAGCTCTCGGGCGGCATGCGCCAGCGCGTGATGATCGCCATGGCGCTTGCCTGCGGGCCTGAGCTCGTCATTGCCGACGAGCCGACCACCGCCCTCGACGTCACCATCCAGGCCCAGATCCTCGAGCTTTTGGACCGGCTCATGGCGCAAAACCGGATGGGGCTCGTCCTGATCACGCACAACCTGGGGATCGTGGCCGAGCGCGCCCATAAAACCGCCATCATGTATGCCGGCGAGATCGTCGAGAGCGCCGCCACCTCCGAACTCTTCGCAAACCCGCTGCACCCGTACACGAAAGGGCTCCTCGCCTCGCTCCCGGAGTTCGGTACCCCCGGGGAAAAGCTCGCCACCTTCGCCGGGGGCGTGCCCGACCTGAAAAGCGACTTCATCGGCTGCCCCTTCAGGGAGCGCTGCCCGATCGGCGACGCGGAGTGCGGCAAAGCGAACATCGAAATGCGGGAGGTGGCGCCGGGACATCTCGTGCGCTGCAGGAAGGTATCGTGACCCCCATACTGACCGCCGAAAACCTTGTGAAAGAGTTCCCGGTACGCGGAGGGATGTTCGCCCCGAAAAGGACGCTCACCGCCGTCGCAGGGGTGGACCTGGAGCTCTACCCGGGGGAGACCCTGGGTCTTGCCGGCGAGTCCGGCTGCGGCAAATCGACCATGGCGAGGCTGCTGACGGGGCTCACCGCGCCGACCTCCGGGAGCATCCGCTACCTGGGTCGCGAGCTCGCCGCAATGTCGAAGGAGGAGCTCACCCGGTACCGCAGCGAGGTGCAGATGGTCTTCCAGGACCCCTTCTCCTCGCTGAACCCACGCATGCGGGTCGCCGAGATCGTCGGGGAGCCGCTCGCGATCCACGGCATCGGTAACGCGTCCGAGCGGCGCGAACGGGTCGCGGAGCTTTTACAACGGGTGGGGCTTTCTCCCGAACAGATGATGCGCTTTCCCCACGAGTTTTCCGGCGGGCAGCGCCAGAGGATCGGGATCGCCCGCGCCCTCGCCGTCGCCCCCAAGCTCGTGATCGCGGACGAACCGGTTTCCGCGCTCGACCTCTCGATCCAGGCGCAGATCATCAACCTGCTCCAGGAGGTGAAAAAGGACCTCGGGCTCTCCTTCCTCTTCATCACCCACGACCTCTCGGTGCTTCGGCACATGAGCGACCGGGTGGCGGTGATGTACTTAGGTAGGATCGTGGAAACCGGAAGCCGCGACGCGGTGCTCTCGCGCCCCCTGCACCCTTACACCGAGACGTTGCTCTCCGCCATCCCGAGCATCGATCCGAACAGGCGCAGAAAGCACGTGATCGCCAAGGGGGAGCTCCCCTCCCCGGTGTCGCCCCCGAGCGGCTGCCCCTTCCACCCGCGCTGCCCGTACGCGCAGGAGGTGTGCAGCCGGAAGCGCCCCGAGCTCGAAGAGAAGGTGCCGGGACAAAAAGCCGCCTGTCATTTCTCTGAGGAGATCTACCTAGGCGGCAGCAAGTAATTCGTTGACAAGTCCAATTAGCATATATAGATTGTTTTCTAGCACAGACGGAGGATACCAACTTGGCATTTGACAAGACGAAGGATTACGGGAAAGAAGCGGAAATGCTGAAGGTGCTCGGGCACCCGATCCGCCTGAAAATAGTTGCGGGGCTTTGCGCCCAGGAATGCAACGTGAAGCACATCTGGGAGTGCCTCGCATTGCCTCAGGCGACCGTGTCGCAGCACCTGGCGCTTTTGAAGAACAAGGGGATCATCGAGGGGACCCGCGACGGGGTCGAGGTGCACTACGCTGTGGTGAGCCCGTTCGTGCGCAGGCTGATCGAGATCCTGCACGCCGAACCGTAAAAGAAGCATTTAGGCGGCAACAGGCTTTTGTGCCGCACCCTCTCGGGGGTGCGGCCTTATGTGCCGCTCACGTCCAGTTCCGCAATCCTGAGCGACGGCGCGCCGGTTGAACCGAAGAAGCGCAGGTCGCTGCCGACCATATCCACCTTCCTGAAGAGTTCCAAAAGGTTTCCTGCCAGGGCGAGCCCCTTCACCGGATACCGCAATTCCCCATCTTCCACATAGAACCCTGAGGCCCCCACCGAGAAGTCGCCGGTAATGGGGTTTGCCGTATGTATCCCCATCACGTCCGTGATGAACACACCCTTGGCCACGCCGCCGACAAGCGCGCCTGCGTCCGCAGTTCCGGGCTCGATGAAAAGGTTGTTCGCGCCTAACCGGGGGGGGCTCTTGATGGTGCCGCGCTGCGCGTTCCCGGTGGACGCAGCGCCAAGGCGCTTCGCCCAGTAACTGTCGTAGAGGTACCCCTGGAGCACGCCTGCGGTGACGAGGGGCGTATCCTGCTGCGGCACCCCTTCGCCGTCGCAGGGGGCACTCCCCACCCCTCCCTCGAGGACCCCGTTGTCGCGCACCGAGACCAGTTCGGAGAAGATGCGCTCACCTACCCTGCCGGCGAGGAGCGACTTACCCTTGTGCACGCTCTCGGCGAGAAACGAGGTGGTGAGGACGTCGAGGAGGTCGGCCGCCACGCGGTTGTCGAGCACGACCTGGCAGCGCATGGTGGGCATGCTGCGTGCGCCCAGAAGCGCCGTCGCCTTGCGGCCGGCACCGGCGGCGACCTTTTCCGGGTCGATGGCGGCAAAGCTCGGGGCAAAGGCGAAATCCCAGCCGGTCTGGGCATCACCGTCGGCCTCGGCCACGGCGGAAACGCTGCAACTGTTGTAGCTCCCCATCGTGGTTGCATTCAGGCCGTGCGAGTTCCGGACCAGGGTATGGTAGACCGACTCGCCGTAGCTGCACTTTCTGACCCTTTTCACGCGCGGATCGTAGGCGCGCACCAGGCGTTCGAGCTCGAGGGCGCGGCCGATCTTCACCTCCTCGTCAAGAGCCGGGAGTGCGGGATCGTAGAGCCAGGGGAGTTCGGGGTAGGATGCGGCGGGTCCGGGAAGGGTGTACCACGAGTCCGGGCTCTGCATGCGGGCGGCGACCAGGGCCGCGTCCACCATCCGCTCGAGTGCTGCGGGGTCCATCGTGGTGGAGAAGGAGAAGCCGAGACCCTCTCCGACGAGGAGCCGGACCGCCACACCGAAGGGTTCGGCGCAGCGGAAGGCGTCCACCTTCCCCTCTTTCACCTCGATGGCGAGATCCCGCGAGGCGTAGAGCGCGATCTCCCAACCGTCGATGCGCCGCGCCCCGATCAGGCGCTCCACCGTCTCTGCATGCCGGGTGAGTTCCATCAAAGCTCCAGTATCATGGCGATCTCGTCGCAGTCCGGGAACTTCACGCACTTGATGCAGTCACCCCACACCTTGTGCGGGAGCTCGGACTTGTCGGCCACCTTGAAGCCGAACTTTGCGAAGAAATCGGGCTTGTAGGTGAGGCAGAAGAGGCGCTTCAAACCGAGCGATCTCGCCTCGTCGATGCAGGCGCCCACCACCTGGCTCCCGATGCCGCGGCGTCCGACGCTTTCGGCAACCGCCACGGAGCGCACTTCTGCCAGGTCTTCCCAGACGATGTGCAGCGCCGAGGTACCTAGCAGTTGCCCGTCCTCCTCGAAAACGTAGAAGTCGCGCAGCGCCTCGTATAGCTCGGAAAGCGAGCGAGAGAGCATCTCTCCGCGGCTCGCGAAGTTGGTCAACAGTTTCTGAATGTCCTTTACGTCGCCGATTCTGGCCTTTCTGATCATCTTGCCGCCTCCTGAATCATCTCCCTGGCGTGTTCCAGGGTCTTGTCGGTGACGCGCGCGCCTGAAAGCATGCGCGCCACCTCGGCCACCCGTTCCTCTCCTTCCAGGAGTTGGACGCTGGTGGCGGTCCTACCGTGCTCCACACCCTTCTCCACCTTCAGGTGCTGGTCCGCGAAGGCGGCCACCTGCGGGAGATGGGTGATGGCAAGCACCTGCTGTTCGCGCGCCACGCGCTTCAGTTTTTCACCTACGAGCGCCGAGGTCGCCCCGCCTATGCCGGTATCCACCTCGTCGAAGATCAGGGTCGGCACCTCGGAGTCGGGGTGGAGCTGTTTGAGCGCGAGCATGAGGCGTGAGAGTTCGCCCCCCGAGGCGACCTTCACGATCGGCCTGGCCGGCTCGCCCGGGTTCGGGGAGAAGAGGAACTCGGCCCGCTCGAAGCCGAAGGACCTGGGTTCCGCGCTTTTCTCGAAGGAGGTCTCAAAGACGGCATGTTTCATGGCGAGCTCGGAGAGTTCGCGCTCCATCCCCTCCTTGAGCCGTACCGCTCCCGCCTCGCGCGCGCCGGTAAGCTTTTTCCCGAGCGCCGCCAGTTCCCCCTCGAGATCGCTGATGCGCGCCTGCAGCCCCTCGCGGGTCTCGCCCCGGTTGGTGAGGGCGGCGAGTTCCGCGTCGATCTCGGCCTGGTAGGCGAGGATCTCCTCCACCGTGGCGCCGTACTTCTTCTTGAGCCGGTTGATGAGGTCGAGCCGGTCCTCGAGCTCCTCGAGGCGCGCCGGGTCGGAATCGATGCGCGCGGCGTAGTCGCGCAGGGAAAGCGCGGCATCCTCGAGTTGGGCGTAGGCCGTTTCCAGTGCCTGGGCGACCGGCGTCAGGGCCGGGTCGATGCGCCCTGCCTCCACCACCCCCTGGATGACGCCGGTGAGCCCGCCGAGGATGGTGGCGTCGCCGCCGTAGAGCTGATCGAAGGCGCCCTGGGAGACCTCCATGAGCCTGCCGCTGTGGGCAAGACGCACGCGCTCCTCGGAAAGCTCCTCCTCTTCGCCGGAAACGAGCTTCGCGTCGGCGATCTCGCCGCTTTGAAAGGCGATGAGATCCAGGCGCCGCGCCGCCTCACGCTCCCCCTCCTCGAGCGCCTTCAACTCCTGCCTCGCTCCCTGGTACTCCTCGAAGCGGGCGGCGAACTCATGGCGCAGGGGGAGGCTCCCCGCGAAGCCGTCCAGAAGAAGCAGGTGCTGGTCGGTCTTCAAGAGGGTCTGGGCGTCGTGCTGGCCGTAGATGTTTATGAGGCTGCGGCAGACCTCGGCAAGAAGGGCCGTAGTGGCGAGCCCGCCGCCGATGAAGACACGGTTCTTGCCGCCGGGCGCCACCGAGCGCCTCACGAGGAGCTCGCCGTCACACTCGATCCCCGCCGCGGCAAGAGACTTAAGGAGCGCGTCCCGCCCGGTGAGATCGAAGACCGCCTCCACGGAGGCCTCCTTCGCGCCGGAGCGGATCAGGTCCGAGCTGCCGCGCCCCCCTAAGATGAGGTTCACCGCGTCGATGATGATCGACTTTCCCGCGCCGGTCTCGCCGGTCAGGATGTTGAGCCCGGGGCTGAATTCCACGTGGAGTTTATCGATGATGGCGAGGTTGGTGATCTGGAGTTCTCTGAGCACTTACCGTTCACCCCACTTGAGCTTGGTGCGAAGCACCTCGAAGTAGTCCTTGCTGCGGGACTGGATGAGCCGGGTCACGTGCGCGGCCTTGGTGATCTGGACCGTATCGCCGGAGACGAGCTTCATGCCGACCTGCCCGTCGAGGGTGAGGAAGACGGACTCGTCGGGGGCGTACTTGAGCTTTATCGCTATGTGCGCGTCGGCCGCCATGACGAGCGGTCGGTTGGTCAGGGTGTGCGGGCAGATCGGGGTGAGCGAGATGCACTCGAGCTCGGGATGCAGGATCGGCCCGTTCGCGGAGAGGGAGTAGCCGGTCGAACCGGTGGGCGTGGACAGGATGAGGCCGTCGGCCTTGAAGGTGGTCAGGTAGCGGCCGTTCACCGAGGTCTCCATGTCGATGATCCTCGCGAGCGCCCCCTTGTTGATGACCACGTCGTTCAGCACGCGATGCAGCTCGACCACCTCGCCGTCGCGCTCGACACTCGCCATGAGCATCATGCGTTCGCTCACCTCGAAGTCGCCTGCGAGACAGCGCTCTACCGATGGATAAAGCTCGCCCAGGGTGATCTCGGTGAGAAAACCTAAGCTCCCGAGGTTCACCGCGAGGATCGGGACGTCGCGCTCCCCCACGAGCCGGGCCGCCGCGATGAGGGTGCCGTCGCCGCCCAAAACCACGACGAAATCCGCGTCCTGCGCGATGTCGGAGCTTTCCGCGCTCTCGGCCAGCGTCGTGCGCCTGAGACGCCTGGAGAGGTGCTTCTCGACCTGAGCGGTGATGCCCCGGGCAGCAAGCCACTCGATGAGCTCCTCTGCGACCCCGAGACAGCGCGGATCGTGCACTTTGGCGAAAATGGCGATTTTTTTCATCACTGGCCCTTTACTTGTACTGTAATCTAGGATTTACTAGCACAGTTGTTGTATCATGTCCAACGGAAAACTGGGGCGGTGCGGCTGCTCCAGTTGACGCCTTTCCCGTAATAACTACGTGCAGATGCAGGGTGACTCATGACCGAAGAGCAGATCGGTATCAACGAAGAACTAGACGAGCAGATGCTCATCATAAAGTCCTTCCTGGAACACCTGGAATACACACTGGGAAAGGACAAATACTCCGCCACCCCGTATGACAGGTATAACGCTCTCGCCTATGCCGTAAGGGATCATCTTGTTGAGCGTTGGCTCGACACACAGCAGGCCTATTACAATTCCGACAACAAGCGCGTCTATTACATGTCGATGGAATTCCTGATGGGGAGAACCCTCTCCAACAGCCTCATCAACCTGGGCCTCTGGGACGATTTCAAGGACGCGATCACCTCGCTCGGCAACGACTTCGACCTGATCCTCAACGAGGAGCAGGACGCGGGGCTCGGCAACGGCGGCCTCGGACGGCTTGCCGCCTGTTTCCTCGACTCCATGGCCACCATGTCGATTCCCGCATACGGCTACGGCATCCGCTACGAGTACGGGATCTTCAGGCAGCACATCGCCGACGGGGCGCAGGTGGAGATCCCGGACAACTGGCTGCGCTACAGAAACCCCTGGGAGCTCGACCGGCAGGAGCACCTGCACACGGTGAAGTTCTACGGGCGGGTCATCTCGACCTTCGACAAAAACGGCAAGCTCGCGCGCGAATGGGTCGATACCGACGACGTCATGGCCATGGCCTACGACACCCCGATCCCCGGCTACCAGACCCACAGCGTGAATACGCTTAGGCTTTGGAGCGCCAAGTCGAGCCGCGAATTCGACTTGAAGTTCTTCAACGAGGGAAACTACATTCGCGCGGTAGAAAAGAAGATGCAATCGGAGACCATCTCCAAGGTCCTCTACCCCGCCGACAACGTCGTCGAGGGAAAGGAGCTCCGCTTCAAGCAGGAGTACTTCCTCGCCTCGGCCACCGTGCACGACGTCCTGTACCGCTTCAAGAAGAAGCATCGCGACATGAAGCTGCTTCCCGACAAGGTCGCCATCCAGTTGAACGACACCCACCCCACCCTCGCCATCCCCGAGCTGATGCGCGTTCTCATGGACGAGGAAGGGATCGATTGGGACGAGGCGTGGGCGATCACCACGAAGACCTTCGCCTACACGAACCACACCATCCTCCCCGAGGCGCTGGAGCAGTGGCCGGTCTGGTTCTTCGAGCAGATTCTCCCCAGGCACCTGCAGATCATCTACGAGATCAACGAGCAGTTCATGATGGAGATCAAGGCGCGCTTTCCGGGCGAACCCGAACGCCTCACCCGCATGTCCATCGTGGAGGAGCACTGGGAGAGGAAGATACGCATGGCGCACTTAGCCATCGTCGGGAGTCACTCGGTGAACGGCGTCGCCGCGCTGCATACCGAGATCCTGAAAAACGAGCTCTTCCACGACTTCTACGAGATGTACCCGGAGCGCTTCAACAACAAGACCAACGGCATCACGCAGAGACGCTGGCTCAAGATGTCCAACCCCGCCCTCTCCTCCCTCATCGACGAGTACATAGGCGACGGCTGGACCAAGAACCTCTTCGAGCTCGAGAAGCTGCGCGCCATCGCGGGGGACCCGGAGTTCCTCGGGCGCTGGCAGCAGGTGAAGCGGGGGAACAAGGAGGACCTTTGCCGCTACATCAAGCAGCATAACGACATCGACGTCGACCCCGACTCGATGTTCGACGTGCAGGTGAAGAGGATCCACGAGTACAAGCGCCAGCTTTTGAACGTGCTGCACGTGATCACACTTTTCAACCGCATCAAGGACGACCCGGCGCGGGACGTGGCCCCCCGTACCTTCATCTTCGCAGGGAAGGCGGCTCCGTCCTACGCGGCGGCGAAGCTCATCATAAGGCTCATCAACGCGGTAGCCGCGGTGGTGAACCACGACCCGGACGTGGCGGGCAGGATCAAGGTGGTGTTCCTCGCCAACTACGGCGTTTCCCTTGCGGAAAAGATCTTCCCCGCCTCCGACCTCTCCGAACAGATCTCCACCGCCGGGACCGAGGCGTCAGGGACCGGCAACATGAAGTTCGCCCTGAACGGCGCGCTCACCATAGGCACCCTGGATGGCGCCAACATCGAGATCATGGAAGAGGTGGGTCGCGAAAACATCTTCATCTTCGGCATGACCGCGGCCGAAGTGATGCAGCTGCGCGAGCGCGGCTACAATCCGCGGGAATACTACAACGGCAACCGGGAACTGAAACGTGTCATCGACATGATCTCCTCGGGGTTCTTCTCCCCGTGGGCTCCCGACCTTTTCACCCCGCTCACCGACTCGCTTCTGGACCTCGGCGACCACTACATGCTCCTGGCCGACTACGCCTCGTACGTCGCCTGTCACGAGCAGGTGGCCGCGCTTTTCAGGGACCAGCGCGAGTGGGCGCGGCGCGCGATTCTGAACTGCGCCGGCATGGGTAAATTCTCCAGCGACAGGACCATCGACGAGTACGCCAGAGAGATCTGGGGCATCAAACCGATCGACATCCGCCCGGGGGCCGTGGAACTACAGAGGCTCTGATTGGATCTATTCAACGGCAACCAAGAACAATTCGCGCCGCTTGCCGAGCGCATGCGGCCGCGCACCATCTCCGAATATCTGGGGCAAGGTCACCTTCTGGGCGAAGGGAAGATGCTCAGAAGGCTCATCGAGAGCGACAGGATCACCTCCCTCATCTTCTGGGGCCCGCCCGGCTCCGGCAAGACCACCCTCGCCCGCATCATCGCGGGAGCCACCAAGAGCCACTTCATCTTCTTCTCCGCCATCATGAACGGGATAAAGGAGATCCGCGAGGTGGTCAAGGAGGCTGAGGAAGCCCTCAAGTACCAGGGGAAGCGGACCATCCTCTTCGTGGACGAAATCCACCGCTTCAACAAGAGCCAGCAGGACGCCTTCCTTCCTTACGTGGAACGCGGCACCTTCACCATGATCGGCGCCACCACGGAAAACCCCTCTTTCGAGGTGATCGCGCCGCTTTTGTCGCGCTGCAAGGTGCTCGTTTTGCACCCGCTTTCCGACGAGGACATCCTCGAGATCCTCAAGGGGGCGTTAGCCGACGAGGAGCGGGGACTGGGCGCCGCCGGCCTCACCGCGGCCGATGAGGCGCTCGCCTTCATCGCCGAGCAGGCAGGGGGTGACGCGAGGATCGCGCTGAACACCCTGGACATGGCGGCCCGCCTCGCCCAGGACGGGACCATCACCCTGGAGACGGCGCGCGACGCGCTGCAGAAAAAACCGCTGCTCTACGACAAAGGGGGCGAGGAGCACTACAACGTCATCTCCGCCTTCATAAAGTCCATGCGCGGCTCGGACCCGGACGCGGCCCTCTATTGGCTCGCGCGCATGTTGGAAGCGGGCGAGGACCCGATCTTCATCCTGAGGCGCATGGTGATCTTCGCTTCGGAAGACGTGGGAAACGCCGACCCGCGCGGGCTGCAGATGGCGGTTTCTGCGCTCGATGCGTTCCGTCTGGTCGGCATGCCGGAGGGGAGGATCATCCTCGGCCAGGCGGTCACCTACCTGGCCACCGCGCCGAAATCCAACGCGAGCTACGCCGGGATCAACGAGGCGCTCGCCGAGGTGAGAAAGTCCGGAGGGCTTCCGGTACCGATGCAGGTCCGCAACGCGCCGACCAAGCTGATGAAAGGCTTAGGTTACGGGAAGGGTTACCTCTACCCGCACGACCACAAGGACGGCATCGTGGTGCAGGACTACCTGCCGGAAGAGCTAGCCGGGAGGCGCTTTTACACACCCAAGGCCTCCGGCTATGAAAAGAGCATCAAGGAGAGAATGGAGTGGATCAGGGGAGAGCGGGAGAAGGCCTAGCGGCGCCTTGCCGCTGTCGTTGAAAACGATTCCCCGCATGTTATATTCAACCCTGGCCTGGAGGCCCCCTCTCGCAGAGGGAAACGTCAAGGGCGGCAACAGCAAAGCGGAGCGACAGATGAAGAGGATAGGGATTCTGACAAGCGGCGGCGACTGCTCCGGCATGAACGCCACCATTCGGAGCGCGACCCGCACAGCCCTCGCACGCGGCGTGCAGGTTGTGGGTTTCCGCAAGGGGTACGCCGGGCTTTTAAAAGGTGACTTCATCGAGATGACGACCAGAGAGGTCGCCGGCATCCTGCACCGCGGCGGCACCTTTCTGCAGTCGGCGCGCAGCGAGGAGTTCCGCACCGTGCTCGGACGCGAGAAGGCGGTGCGGCACCTGCAGGATTTCGGGGTGGAAGGGCTCGTCGTGATCGGAGGGGACGGTTCCTTAAACGGCGCGCTCGCCCTGCACAAGCTCGGGGTCCCGGTGATCGGCGTACCGGCGAGCATCGACAACGACATAGCCTTCACCGACATGGCGCTCGGCGTCGACACCGCGCTCAACAACATCATCTACGCCGTCGACTGCATCAAGGATACGGCAAGCTCACACGACCGCGCCTTCGTCATCGAGGTGATGGGGAGAAACTCGGGCTACCTGGCCAGCATGTCCGCCATAGCCACCGGGGCCGAGTACGCCATCATACCCGAGGTAGAGCACGACGTGGCTGACCTTTGCAACCAGTTGCGCAGGCGCTATGAGGAGGGCCGCAGCAACGCCATCATCATCCTGGCCGAGGGGGCCGGGCGCGCCCAGAACATCGCCGACAACATCAAGGACGCCATCGGCTTCGAGACCAGGGTGACCGTGCTCGGCCACTACCAGCGCGGCGGAGCCCCGTCGGTTTTCGACCGGCTGCTTGGGAGCCGTTTCGGCAATGCCGCGGTCGAGCAGCTTTTGGCCGGAGAGATGGGGAAGATGGTGGGGCTTTGCTGCGGCGAGATCTGCAGTACGTTACTTGAGACCGTGGTGGTGAGCGAGAAGACGACCCAGGACGAGCTGCACGAGCTGTCAAAGATCCTGGGTATCTGACAAGAAGCCGCGCACAGAAAAAAGGCCGTGCCACCGGTATGATCCGGGGCACGGCCTTTTGTTTTGCCGGTACGGCAGTGGCCGTGCCTTCAGCGCAGCCCGATGCGACCCAGCGCGATGCCGAGCCACTTGTTCAGGAAATGGTCGCGCGACAGGAAGCGAAGCGGGGGCGGTTTGCGGGTCCCGAGTTTGCCGAGAAGGGTAACGATCTCTTCGCTCCCACCGACACCCATCCCTTGCCTCAGCACCTCGATGGCCTGCAGCTTGTTGCCGGCGACCTGGTGCACCCGGGCGAGGTTCAGGTAATGCACCGGGTTCTGCGGTTCGTGCTCCAGCGAGGCGAGGCAAAACTCGGCTCCCTTTTTCACCTGCCCTCTCTCCTTGGCGATGCAAAAGCCGAGGTAGGAGTGGAGCTGCGGGTTGTCACCGAGCTTCAGTACGCGCTCCAACTGGGCGAGCGCGGACGAAATCTCCCCTGCGGAAAAAGCGCAAAGGGCGCGGCTGGTCAGCTTCAGCGCATCTTCCTGCGGCACGGGCTCCATAGATCAACCTCCGGGTTAAAGCAGTGACAGCAGATCCTGGTGTTTCTCTATCCTCAGTGGGGCGGGAAAATCGCCGCGGTACGAGACGAAGCGGACGCCGGCTCCTTCGGCAGCGCGCTGGTCTACCTCGGAGTCCCCGATGAAGATGGCCTCCTCCGGGGCTATTCCGTAATGCTCCAGCACCTTGAACACCGGCTCCGGGTGCGGCTTCGGGTTTTTCACCAGCGCCGCGGTCATGACGAGGCTGAAATAGCCGTCCAGCCCGAAAGTGGAGAGAAGGGCCTCCATGGAACTTGAGCGGTTGGTGCAGACGGCAAGTTCCACCCGCCCTTTCAAGGCGTCGAGCGTTTCGCGCAGCCCCTCTTCCATCACCATGAGCGGGAAGAGCTTGCGGTAATCGAGGCTGGCCGAAAAGGCACGTACCTCGTCCATGCGCTCCTCGCCGGCGAAGATGTGTTCCAGGACGACCTTGTTGCTGTAAGTGTGCAGGATGCGCATCGTCTCTTCGTCGGCCCGGTCGAGCGGCGGCCTGCCGAAGCGCTCCAGTATCAGGTGGTAGAAGGCGTAGTTCGCCTCGAAGGAGTCGAAGAGGACGCCGTCGCAGTCGTAGATGACCGCCTTGATGCCGTTGTTCAAGTCATTCTCCACGGGAAGGCTCACCCTCCCCCGTCCCCATCTGTTCGAGGTATTCCTGCCACTCGATGGGGAGCATGTGCTTCTTCTTGTTGTTGCATTCCTTGCAGCAGGGGACCACGTTGCCCCGCGCGGATTTGCCGCCGCGGATCACCGGCACGATATGGTCCATCGAAAGCTGGTCGGGGGAGAACTTCCCGCGGCACCAGTGACACACCCCCTTGGCAACCCGGTTCTTCCACCACTGGGTGCGCCTCAGCTCACGCCCCTTCTCGCGTTCGCGCCGGATCTCCTCCTCGGAGACCTCGATGATGAAGTAATCCATCCCCTTCCCTAACTCCTCACGCCCAGGCGGTAGCTGTCGATCGCCGCACGCGCGAGTTCGTCGCAGCGCTCGTTCTCGACGTGGCCGTTGTGGCCGCGCACCCAGACCCAGGTGATCCTGTGCGTCTTGGAGAGGGCCATGAGGCGCTCCCAGAGTTCCCGGTTCAGCACCGGCTCCTTCTTCGAGTTGACCCACCCGCGCTTAACCCAGCCGTGGATCCACTCGGTCATCCCCTTTACCAGGTATTGGGAGTCGGTGGTGACGACCACGTCGCAGGGACGTGTGAGCGCCTCGAGGGCACCGATAGCCGCGCTCATCTCCATGCGGTTGTTGGTGGTTTCCCCGTCGGCCCCGGAAAGCTCCTTCACCTTGTCGCCGTAGCGCAGGATGCTGCCCCATCCGCCGACGCCGGGGTTGCCGCTGCAGGCGCCGTCACAGAAGATCTCAACTTGCATAAGGCGCCCCCCCTTGCCGTTCAATCAGTTCGGCAATGGCGGCCATCACCCGGTCGACGATGAGCTGATGCGTCTCCTTGCAGTCCTCCAACTGGTACAGATCGGTGAAGTCGAGCGGCGCTCCGAAGGAGACACTCCCCTGCAGCCCCAACCCGGGGAACTTCCACCGGTTGATGCCGACCAGGGCGGTAGGTATGACATGCGGCCTCGTGTCGTAAATGATCTTCCCGACGCCGCGGTTACCCTTGCCGAGGACGCCGTCCTTATGGCGGGTCCCCTCGGGAAAAAGCATCACCTTCTGATCGGCCAAGAGAGCGTTGATCTGTTTCCCGGCCCGGACGTCACGCCCGCGCTTCACCGGGAAGGCACCCCAGGAGCGGTAAATGAGACCGGGAAACGGCTTCTCGAAGAGCTCCTCCTTGGCGGGAGCCCACAGCATCTGCATAGGGTGGCTGCGGATGACAGCCCAGGGGAGGAAAACCGTGTCGTAAGCGGAGATGTGGTTGGAAGCGATGAGCACGCCGCCACTGCCTGGGATCGCCTCGCCCCCCAGGATGCGGAAGCGGTTGAGATACGAAGCGTAGAAGCCGATCACCCAGATGGAGAACGTCACCCAGAAGCGGCGTAAAAATGAGACCTTCAAGAAGATAACCTCTTCATCACGTGGATTTCATTACGAAGAATGGGTATAGCACGAATGCCGGACCCGGGGCAACCGTTTCGAGCCCCTCTACCCGGGGAGAGTGAAGTAGAAGCTCGCCCCCTTCCCAGGCTCGCCCTCTGCCCAGATGCGGCCGTTGTGGCGGCGCACGATGCGGCGCACGGTGGCGAGCCCAAGACCGGTGCCAGGAAAGTCGCGGTAGCTATGAAGCCGCTTGAAAGGCTGGAACAGTTGGTCGGCGCGTGTGCCGTCAAAACCGGCTCCGTTGTCACGTACGAAAAAGACCGTTTCCCCGGAGTCGTCGGCCGTGGTGCCGAGCTCGACGGCAGGGGCCGGCATGCCGGAAGTGTACTTCCAGGCGTTCGACAGCAGGTTTTCCAGCACCACGCGGATGAGGCTCGCATCGCCGTTGGCGACCAGTCGCTCCGGAAGCTGGAAGGAGACCGGGTGCCCCTCGTAGTCCTGACGCAGTCGTGCCGCGATCTCAAGAGCAACCGGGACGAGGTCCAACTCGCCGCGTTCGATCTCCACCTGGGTCACGCGGCAAAGAACCATGAGGGAGTCGAGCAATTCCTCCATCTGGACGCAGCCGTCGTGCACAAGGTCGACGAAGAACCGGCCGTTGTCGTCCAGAAGCTCGCGGTACCCCTTCAGCTCCTGGGCTGAGCTGTAGACGCGGGTAAGCGGCGCCCGCAGGTCATGGGAGATTGCCTGGCAGAAGGATTCCAGCTCCTGGTTGGTCTGTTTGAGCTCCTGCGCCTGCCGGGTCAGGGCAGCGTTCAGTTCGATCGCCTCACGCTCGGCGCTCTTCCGCGCAGTGATGTCGCGGACCACCTCGATTCCGTACAGTGGCGTTCCGTCGCCGGTACGCAGCGCCGAACCGATGATTTCGACATAACCGCCCGTCGCGGAGGTCCCTGGTCCGAGCTCGCTGCGGTGCACCTGACCATCCTCGAAGGCGGCCGTAAGATGGCAGTCCTCGCACACCGTGCTTCTTTTACGGTACGCCTCATAACAAGGGCGCCCGACGCTGTACCCTGTCAACTCCTGGTGCGCGCGGTTCTGGTAGATGACGTTCAGGTCCGGGTCCTGGATGGAAATGGCATCCCCCATCGCCTCGACGATACCTTCAAGCTTCGCCCGCTCCCGCTCGGCCTTGTCGAGCGCCTGCTGCAGGGCATCCTCAAGGCGAGTCTCGATACGGTGCGACCTGCGTGAGTACAAAAGCAGACAGCAAACGAGAAAGAGAATCAAGGCGAAATCGGAAATCTCGTGGGGATCGGGGTGTAACAGGAACTCGAGGAAGGTGCGGTTTCCCTGAATCAGGAAGTCCATGACCGCGTCGGCAAGCCAAAAAGTGAAGATAAGCAGGGCACCAAGGAGCGCCTGGCAGACAAACGATGTGGCACCCGGTTCACCAAGCCGGGTTAATCGGGACAACTTACGCACTAATTCCATACACCCTCGATCCCCGTGCCGCAGCCGGGACAGCGGCCGCCTGAGAGGAGGTTCTTCTCCACCAGGTAGCCGTACCTCTTTATCAGGAGCAACCTGCAACCGGGGCAGTAGCTGCTCTCTCCACCTTCCCCGGCAACGTTTCCTTCGTACACGTAACGAAGGCCGGCGTCAAGGCCTATCCGGCTTGCCATCCTCAGCGTCTCCACCGGGGTGCGGGGCTGGTCGGTCAGCCGGTGCGTAGGATAGAACTGGGTTACGTGCCAAGGCGTCTCGACCCCGACCTCCGACGCGATGAATCGCGCCAGATCGCGCAGCTCCCCCTCGGAGTCGTTGCGGTTCGGTATTACCAGGGTAGTAAGTTCAACCCAGATGCCGTGCCTCTTGTAATCCAGGATGCAATCGAGAACCTCGGCGAGCGAAGCCCCCACCACATCGCGGTAGAAGGACTCGGTAAACCCCTTGAGATCTATATTGGCGGCATCGAGGAATGGGGCGATGGCGGCGAGGGCCTCGGCGGTGATATAGCCGTTGGTGACAAAGACGTTTTTCAACCCTGCTGCCTTGGCAAGCCGCGCGGTCTCGTAGGCGTACTCGAAGAAGATGGTCGGTTCAGTGTAGGTGTAGGCGATGGAACGGCACCCGGTGGCGATAGCCCGCTTGACAACGGTCTCGGGGGGGACAAAGCTCCCCGAGCGTTCGACGCTCGCTTCGTCGGGCTGGGCGATGGTGTAATTCTGGCAGTGCAGGCAGCGGAAATTGCATCCCACCGTGGCGACGGAGTAGGAGCGGCTCCCGGGAAGCAGGTGGAAAAACGGCTTCTTCTCGATGGGATCCACGTGCTCGGCCACGAGGTTGCCGTACACCAGAGAGTACAGGGTCCCTTCGCGGTTTTCCCGGACGCGGCAACGCCCACGCTGCCCGTTGCTGATGAGGCATCCAAAACGGCACAGCCCGCAGCGCACCCTACCCCCGTCCAGCTTTTGGTAGAACATCGCCTCTTTCATGCCGCCTCCCTTGTTGTGTCAAGGCAAAATTAACAGCGGCCAATAGTACCATTAACGCAAAAAAAATTCCAGCGCAAATTTAGCGACATCCGCCGTTGCCGGCAAAAGTAACGCGATGCCGTATACGCGGACACAAACCGGTGTTCCACAAGCACCAGGTGGAAAAAAAAAGTTGAAGAAGCCACTCATTTACGCAAAGGTAAACCTAGTTCTTCAAAAATGTCATACCTTTGTTTTATATCGGTAAATGCCATTAAATTACGCAACGTTACGACAAGATTAGGAGAACTTATCTCCGAAAAAGAGAGGGATGTTTTAAAATGAAGGCTCGTAACGGCGGGGGTGCATAAAAGCTAAACTACTGTTTTAGGTCATTTTTTCGGAAAATTAGCACTTGACCGACCACGCATGTTCTATATATTGTCAAAATCAAAATACCCCCAACGTAGGAGAAACAAAACATGGAATGCCCGCACTGCAGCAACAAAATCGGAATCGAGATCGACATGCATTCCGACGGTTACGCGAAAGACCTTCTGGAATGCAACTCTTGTGGCACCATCTGGCTTGAGAAGGCCAGCAAGATCATCACGGTGAACAGGAAAGCGGCCTAAACGGGAAAGGGGGCGCCCCAGGCGCCCCCCCTCCGATTCCTTCCTCGAATAATTCCCCACTCACCCCGGGAGCGAAGCAACCTCGGGCACCACTTGACGCTCACCCGCAGCCATCCCCTCGAAAAAGTCGTCGTACACCGGAGCAAGATGCGTCCAGTCGTAACGCGAAACGTGCCGATCCAGCCGCGCACGCTCATCGTCCGGCTGTTTTAAAATCGACCTGAGCCGATCCGCCAGAGTCTCGTCCTCGCGGTACAGAACATGAGAGGACAAGTGCTGCGGTACGTGCTCGGGGTAGGCAAGCCGGTCCGGCAGCAAAGGAACGCAGCCGCAGTAAAGCGCCTGCACCACGCTCGCGCCGAAGAACTCCTGACGCGAGGTGACCGGCAGCACGTCACCCCGCCAGAGCCACTTCGCGTATTCGGCGAAGCTCTCCTGGTATCCCCACTGCACCACGCGTCCCCCGAGGCGCCGACGCGCCTTCTCGAACGCCTCGGGCACTCTCCCGAAAGACTCCCCAAGCACCGCGACCTCGAAAGGCACCCCCTCGTCGTCCAGCTGGCAAAGCGCATCGAAGAAGGGCTCCGGGGCCTTGTCGAATTCCCAGCGGTGATTCCAGAGCAAAAGGGGCACCTTCTTCCCGACGGCATCGGCCGGGCGGTGCGCATCGAAGCGGCCCAGATCGAGCCCGAGCGGCAGCACGCGGCTCTTGGCGGCGATCTCCCCCACCGAGTCGAGATCGACGGCATCCGGGAAGCGCCGCAGAAAGTCGGGGAGCGCGCCGAGGAAGGAGTCCATGTGATAGCGGGAGTTGAAGAGGACCGCATCAGCCGCCAGGGCGCTTACGTAGTTGATGAAGGCGTAGTGCAGGTCGCGCTGGCGGGATGGGTCGGGGTCGCCGGGGGACCATGGGTAGGTGAGCTGATTCTCGTGGAAATAGATGGCGCTCGGGCAGCCGTCGGCAAGAGGCCTGGCGAGCGCAAGGAAAGTGGTGAGGTCGAGCATGTCGGTCGCGAGGATCAGGTCCGGACGCCTGCCCCCTTCGAGAAAGCGCGAGGCGAGCGTCACCGCGCCGCCGTGCATGCGCCACTTCCAGTTGCGGCCGGCGAGCGTTAAGAGTTCCACCTCGTGGCGGGAGTGTGCCGCGTATTCCCTGGCCCAGGCGGCGTGCGACCCGGTGCAATAAGGCTCGACGAGGACGATGTGCATGTTTGGCCTCCTGCGGCGGGAAAGCCGCCTCAGAACATGAAGCGGCGCATGCTGATGTTGAGCAGGATTCCGACGCCGACCATCGAGGTCACCATGGAGGTGCCGCCGTAGGAGAAAAACGGCAGCGGCACGCCGACCACGGGCATGAGCCCGATCACCATCCCCATGTTGATGACGATGTGCCAGAAGAGCATCGCGGTGACGCCTACGGCGAGCAGCGAACCGAAACGGTCGTTGCACCTCTTGGCGATGCCGAGCCCCCAGAGGATCAGGAACAGGTAGAGGGCGAGCATGAGGAGGCATCCGATGAAACCCCATTCCTCGGCGAAAACGGAGAAGGCGAAGTCGGTGTGCTGCTCCGGAAGGAAGCGGAGCTGGGACTGGGTCCCCTGCATGAACCCCTTGCCGAGAGTTGCGCCGGAGCCGACGGCGATCTTGCTCTGGATGATGTGGTAGCCGCTCCCCAGCGGGTCGAGATCGGGGTTCAGGAAGTTATAGACGCGCTTTTTCTGGTAGTCGTGCAGCAGGAACTGCCAGGCGACGACGACGACGGGGACCGCGGCGGCGAAGAGCGAGCCAAGCGCGGACCAGCGCACGCCTACGAAGAGGAGCATGGTACCTGCGATGAGCGAGACGAGGATCGCGGTACCTAGGTCGGGCTGCTTCATGATCAGCGCGGCAGGAACCCCTAGAAGCAGCAGCGGGTATACCAGCTCCTTGAGGGTCAGCCCCTTGAAGACGGGATAGCGGCTGAAGAAGCGGGCAAAGGTCATGATGATGACGATCTTCATCGGCTCGGAGGGCTGCATGTTGAAAAAGCCGAAGCTGATCCAGCGGGTCGCACCCATCGTGGTCTTGCCGGCGACGAGGACGAGCAGGAGCAGGATGACGACACCCCCGTAGAGCCAGTAGGCGAAGTCCTCGAGCATGTGGTAGTCGAGGCTGCAGACGGTGAGGCTCAGCAAAAGGCCGGCGAAGATCCAGTAGAGCTGCTTTATGTAGTACGGCGTGCCGATGTCCCGGTAGGAGGACGAGGCGCTGTATATGTTGATAACCCCGAAGGCGGTGATGAGAAGCACCAAGCCCAGGAGGGTCCAGTCGAAGTTTGTGAATAGTCGTCTATCGAACATCTCTTCCTCGTATGGTTCAGCGTAGCGGCACTGCACCGCGTGCGCCGGACTGCGTCATTCTTCCTTAGCTCCGGTATCGGGCTCGGCGACTCCCTCGCCCCCGGCTTCTTCCTTCACCGACGCTTTGGGTACCGGCTTCTTGATGACCCCTTTCCCCTCGAAGTAGGCACGCAGGATCCTGCCGGAAATCGGGGCGGCGGCGGAACCGCCATGCTCGCCGTGCTCCACGATGACGGCCACGGCGATCTCGGGCTTTTCAAAGGGAGCAAACCCGACGAACAGGGCGTGATCGCGGAACCGGTAAGGGATGCCTCCCTTGCTGTCGCGCAGCTTCACGACCTGTGACGAGCCGGTCTTCCCCGCCACCTTGACCTCCCAGAGCCTGGACATGCCGCCGGTGCCGTGCGCCTCGTTGACGACGGCGAAGAGCCCCTCCTTCACGAAACGGTAGGTGGAGGGCTTGAGCCCCGTCTTGCCGATCACCTGCGGCGTGTAATCCTGCAGCACCTTGCCGTCCGCGTCCACCACGCGCTTGACGAGGTGAGGCCGGTAGATGGTCCCCTCGTTGGCGATTGTCCCGATCATCGAGGCCAACTGCACCGGCGTGGTGAGCACGTACCCCTGGCCGATGCCGACCGGAAGGGTCTCGCCCGCGTACCACTTCTTGCCGAAACGTTTCAGCTTCCACTCCTCGGTCGGGATCACGCCCCCCTTCTCGTTTTCCAGGCCGATGCCGAGCGGAGCACCGAGCCCGAAGGCCTTGGCGTACTTGGCGATCCGGTTCACGCCGAGGCGCTCGGCGAGCTTGTAATAGTAGACGTCGCATGACTCGCGCAGCGACTTCTTCAGGTCGACGGTGCCGTGCCCCTTGTGGTCCCAGCAGCGGAAGGTGGCGTTGCCGAACTTGTAGGAGCCGGTGCATTGCACCGTGGTGTGCTCGTCGATGAGCCCTTCCTCGAGCCCCGCAATCGCCGTGATCACCTTGAAGGTGGAGCCGGGGGGATACATCCCCTTCAGCGCCTTGTTCTCCAGGGGATGCCGCTCGTCCTCGAGGTATTTCTTCCAGACGTCGGGAGGCATCCTGCCGGTGAAGAGGGCGGGGTCGAAATCGGGGCTGGAGACGAAGGCGAGGATCTCGCCGGTGTTGACGTCCATGGCGACGGCCGCGCCGGCCTGGTCGCCCAGCGCCTGCTCGGCCGCCTTCTGCAGGTCGAGGTCGATGGTGAGCATCACCGTGTTGCCGACGCTCGACCCGGTCTCGGCGACGGTGCGCAGGAAACGTCCGCGCGCATCGACCTCGATCTGGCGCCCGCCGTCGGTGCCGTGCAGGTAGGACTCCCACGCCCGCTCGATGCCGCTTTTGCCGATGTAGTCGCCCGCGTTGTACTCGCGGTAACGCTCGGAGTTGAGCTCGTCCTCGGAAACCTCGCCCAGGTAACCAAGCAGGTGCGAGGCGAGCGTGCCGTTCGCGTAGGCGCGGATCGGCTTCATCTCGATGTTCACCCCGGAAAGGGCGAGCCGGTTCTCCTCGAGGAACTCCATCTGATCACGGGTGATGCCCGAGGCGACGACCAGCGGGTAGTACTTCGCCCTCCCCTGCCCCTTGGTCCACTTGGTCTCGATTTCCTTGCGGTCGAGGTTCAGGTAGCGGGCGAGGTTGTCGATCAGCTGATCCTTGTTCTTCACGTCCTGCGGGATGACCGCAACGGAGAAGGATGGGGTGTTGGAGACGAGCACCTTGCCGTTTCGGTCCAGGATGGCGCCTCGCGGTGCCGCGACCGGGACGAAACGGAGCCGGTTGCTTTCCGACTGGTCGATCAGGTCCTCGGCGCTGATCACCTGCAGGTACCAAAGCCTCGACAGGAGCAGGAAGAACATGGCGAAGGCGCCGATGGAAAGGCCTATGATACGGCGGCCGCCCCCGTCGTCATCGGGTATGATGTTGTTCAGGTTCTTCATCGCGCCTCCTCCACGGGGAGCCTCACCCCGGACACCAGGGAGGCAACCAGGGCGTTGATCAGGGCCTGCGGCAAAAGCGCCGGCAACAACGAGGCGTAAAGGCCGTTTGAGACGGAGAAGACAAGGAGCATCAAGAGGTTCAACAGGGCACTCATAAGCGTTGCAATGAAGACGACCAGCACGAACAGGACGCGGTTATCGGTATAGAGCCGGTCGGCAAGCTCAGACAGGAGCGTGTAGATGCAGAGATAGGAAAAGGCATGCAGCCCGAGGTAGATGCCGCTGAAGCTGTCCTGCAAAAGCCCCAGGAGCAAAACGGCGACTCCGGAATAGCGGTGCGGCAGCTTAAGCCCCAGGTACACCACCAGGATGAGGATCAGGTTGGGCTGGAAAGGGTCCAGCAGGTACCTCGGCAGCAGCGTCATCTGGAGGAGACAGGCGGACGCAACCACGGCGGCTATCTTTAGATAGGCTATCACGGGAAAATCCTACTCATCGCGCTGCTGCACGAGCACCAGCATCTCTTCGAGCTGCCCGATATTCACCAGGGGGCGCACCTCGATGGTCTGGAAGACCCCGTACTCCCCCTTCTTCACCATGGTCACCTCGCCGATGGGAAGCCCCTTCGGGAAGACGCCGCCGATGCCTGAGGAAACCACGGTGTCCCCCACCTTTACGTCCTCGTCCTTCACGGTGAACTCCATGGAGCAGCGCCCTCCCCCGGCGCCGCGCACGACGCCGCGGGCGCGGGTGCGCTGCACGATGGCGGCGATGGCACTGGCATGGTCGGTGAGAAGGAGCACGCGCGAAGAGTGCGGCGCCACCTTGACCAGGCGACCTACGACGCCGCCCGCGGCAACCACCGGCATCCCCTCGGCAAGCCCGTCGGCAGCGCCCCGGTCCACCACGAGCGTCTTGAACCAGGCCGAGCTGTCCTCGCCGATCACCGACACGGCAACCGACGGGATGGCCACGCTCTCCTTGAGTTCGAGCAGCTGTTTGTACCTGAGGTTGGCGGCAATGGCCTCGTTGTTGGCGACGACGCGTTCGTTGAGACGCTTCACGCTCTTTCTGAGCTCGATGTTCTCGCGGCGCACGTCGATCAGGTCGATGTAGTTGTTCCAGATGTCGCTCAGAAAACCGGTAGCGCTCGCGGCGGAGCCGGCAACCGGTGCCGTCATGCTCATCACGGTACGCTCGACCGGGTTCGCGTGCTCCCTGTTCCTCAGGTTCATGGCGTAAGTGAGAAACGCCACCAGCAGGATCAGGGCGGTCAGCAGGAATCGCCTGTAGCGGTTAAGAAGGTTTTTCATCGGCCTCAGAAATGGTTTAGGGGGCACTGCGGCCCCCTATTTGTCGAATGATGTCATCGCATGTCGCCGCGAAGAAGAGGCGCTCAGTCAAGCTGAAACGGAGAGTCCACGAGTTCCTCGTGGCGGATTTCGTCGACCGGCTCGCGTTTCCCCTCCCCCGCGTACAGCCGGTTCGGGGCGTTGAAGACGATGCCGCTTTCAAGACCGATGTTACGGTAGGCATGCACCACGCCCGGCGGCACGATCACCATCATCGGTGCGTCCACGCCAGCGTAAATCACCTGTTTGATTCCGTAGCTCGGAGAATCGGGGCGGGCGTCCCAGAGGTACACCTTGAAGTTCGAAGGCCCCATGAAGCAGAAAAGGTCGGTCTGGTCGACATGCTCGTGCGGACCGCGCGCCACTCCGGGCAGGGTCATCGAGATGTACGCCATGGCGGGCATGACGCCCGGTTCCAGTTCGTCGGAGCGGAAAAGCTCGGTAAGCCAACCCCGCTCGTCCAGGAACTTGCCCAGGGGCTTGTGCACCACGTCGTGGATGCGCCCCTTTTTGTAAACTACCGCCTCACTCATTTCATCCCCTCCCCGCCGCAAAGCTCGGTCTCGTTGTACACCCGCACTAGGTAGTCACGGTAGGACGAGTTGGGCGTCTGTTCGATGACCCGCGCCATACCCTTGCAATCGAGATAGCCCATGCGCAGGGCGATCTCTTCCAGGCAGGCGGTCTTGAGCCCCTGCCGGGCTTCCAGCGTGCCGATGAAGTGGGAGGCCTCAAGGAGACTCTGGTGGGTACCGGTGTCGAGCCATGCGATGCCGCGCCCGAGCCTCTGAACGGTAAGCTCGCCGCGTCTCAGGTAATCAAGGTTTATGTCGGTGATCTCGAGCTCACCGCGGGGTGAAGGCTTGAGAGCCCTGGCCACTTCGACCACGCTCCCGTCGTAGAGGTAGAGACCGGGAACCGCGTAGCTTGATTTGGGAACTTTCGGCTTCTCCTCGATGCTGAGAACCTTGCCGTCGATATCGAACTCGACGACGCCGTAGCGCTCCGGGTCCTGCACGTAGTAGCCGAATATCTTTGCGCCGCCGTCAAAGTCGGCGATCAGCTTGTCGAGCTCCATCTTGCCATAGAAGATGTTGTCGCCGAGAATCAGGCAGACCGGGTCGCCGGCGATGAATTCTTCACCGATGAGAAAGGCCTGGGCGATCCCCTTCGGTTCGGGCTGCACCGCGTAGCTCAGCCGGATGCCCCAGCGCGACCCGTCACCGAGGAGCGCCTCGAAACGAGGGGTGTCCTGCGGCGTGGAGATGATCAGTATGTCGGAGATCCCCGCCATCATGAGGGTCGCCAGCGGGTAGTAGATCATCGGCTTGTCATAGACCGGCTGCAACTGCTTGCTGGCCACCATCGTGAGCGGGTAGAGCCTGCTGCCGGCACCGCCAGCCAACAGGATCCCTTTTTTTATCCCTTGCGCCATACCAACCTTTCCAGAACCGAAATTGACATTTAACAAACTGTATTTATTACCACAACGGCTCATCATGCGTCAAACAGATAATCCCGGGCGGCCCAGTCGTAACGGCGCCCGGCGGCTAGAGCAGGCGTTCCTTGAGCGCCTCGTCGATGAAGCTCTCCTCGATCGCCTCCCGCGCCCAAGGCTCCTTGCAGCGCGCAAGCACCACGGCGGCCCCTTCGGCCACCGCCGGGACCGGGCTCCAGAGCGCGTTCCTGATCGAGCGCAGCCGCCTGGGGTCGGGGGCTTTCATGACGGCGAGCTCACGGCAGGAGCGGCACAAAAGCGCGAGGTTATCCTCAACAGGCTCTTCATCCGGCCGGTATTCCCAGAGGCGCAACTCCTCGTTCCCCTCGCACCATTCGCACTTGAAAGCCGCCCTCTTGCTCACGGTCTTGCCGAAAAGCTGCACCGCCTCCAGGTGGTCCTTGTTTTGCTGCGCGCCCTTTGCCATTCCCGCCTCCTTGCCGCCTGAATGGCAGCGCTGCCGAGTCTAGCAGAATGGTCAACCGGATCAACAGTTTTCTCGCCCAGGCGCCATATTTACGGGACAGTTTTCACTGGACAGCGAGCGGCGTTCGCGGTTAAGGTCTCGACGGGAAACTCCCAAGACAAGACGTAACACGAGGACGAAGAAACATGATGCTGCCGCCCCCCCTGTACCAGGGAACCCTGATCCGCCGTTACCACCGCTTTCTCGCCGACGTCGAGCTCGACGACGGCACCTTCGTCACCGCCCACACGCCGAACACCGGGAGCATGATGGGGTGCGCCGTGCCTGGAAACCGGGTGGTCCTTTCGGTAAGCGGCAACCCGGGGCGCAAGTACCCGCACAGCTGGGAACTGGTGCAGGCGGACGGCGTGTGGGTCGGCATAAACACGCAGCTTCCCAACCTGCTGACCAGGGAGGCGATCCAGAACGGGACCATTGCGGAGCTTTCCGGCTACGAGAAGATCACCCTGGAGGTCCCCTACGGCACCGGAAGCAGGATCGACCTCCTGTTGAGCGGCGAGCGCGGCCTCTGCTACGTGGAGACCAAGAACGTCACCCTGGTCAAAGAGCGCTGCGCCCTCTTCCCGGACGCGGTCAGCACGCGTGGACAGAAGCACCTGCGCGAGCTTATGGAGATGGTGCGGCAGGGGCACCGTGCGGTGAACCTCTTCGTGGTACAGCGCGGCGACGGCGACGCCCTGGCACCCGCCGACGCCATCGACCCGACCTACGGCCGCCTTTTAAGGGAGGCGGCAGACGCCGGGGTCGAGCTCCTCGCCTACCAGGCCCAGGTAACCCTCGGCGAGATACGCCTCACCCATCCGGTCCCGGTATTGCTCTAGGTATTTGACATCCTTGGCAAGGACGCTAAAGTTATACGCGTTGCCCGGGGGGACCAATGAGAATTCCGAAACTGACCATCTTCGCCAAGGAAACCGGCGTCGAAATAGCTCCCAGTGAAAAAAAGCAAAACGGCAGGCCCGAAGAGGGGCGCGTCGCCTTCCGCTTCTTCCGGCTCGCCGCAGGCCGCCAGCACATCCGCTTCGTGGCGGAGCCGTGCGAGGCCTTCGAGATCTCCAGGAAGATCGCACAGGTAGAGGCGAGCGGCGGGAAGGAAACCTTCACCCACCGCTACGAATCCACCGACGGGGAGACGATAACTAAGCTCACTGTGGAGTGCTATGAGCGCCACGGCCGGAAGGGATACGCCTTCTCCATCCAGCGCGGCGAGGAGAGCATCAACGTGGCGGCGCCGCAGGGGGAGTTTCTTTTCGCGGCAGAATTCTTAAAGCAGCTTTCCGTGGCGCAATCCTGGGTCTCCTGGGTGGAACCGGACGCGCCGAAACAGCAGGCGGCCTCACCTGCCTGACCCCACCGAAAACTACGAAAGCGGGACAGCGTGATAATCAAGAAGCCGAGCAAAACCCTCTATCTAAGCATCGAAAGCAGATTGTGCGACGTGGCCCTCGTGGGACATGCGGTGCGCGGCGTCTGCGCCTGTTCGCCCCTTAAGGAGGAGATCTACGGTGAGATGGAAGTATGCGTGGTGGAGGCGCTAAACAACGCGATCACCCACGCCTACCGCCGCCAGGAAGGTTACCGCGTCGACACGGCCATCACGCTGCATCACGACCGCATCTCCTTCGAGGTTTCCGACGAGGGGACCGCGATCGAGGATTTCGCGCCTAGAAGCCTCGAGTTCGACCCCGAAGTGATCGGCTCCATCCCCGAAAACGGCATGGGGCTCTTCATCATCGAGACCCTCATGGACGAGGTGAGCTACCGCTCCCATAACGGCAGGAACACCCTCTCCTTCTGCCGCTACTTCACCCAGCCCCAGGCCTGACCCTACCCCAGCAGGAACTCGAAGTCCTCCCGCCCGATAGAGACGCTCCCCCCCTGCTCCGCCTCATCCAGAAGCGCCCGGTACAGTTTCAGCTTGCGCTTCTTCAGTTCCATCATCTTCTCCTCGATGCTGTGCCGCATCAAAAGCCTCGTGATGGTGACCTGGCGCTTCTGTCCGATGCGGTGCGCCCGGTCCGAGGCCTGACTCTCGACGGCCGGGTTCCACCAGGGGTCCAAGTGAAAGACGTAGGAGGCGCGGGTCAGGTTGAGGCCGCGTCCCCCAGCCTTGAGGCTCAAGAGAAACACGCCGGGCTCGGTCGCTTCCTGGAAGTTCTGCACCAGTTCCTTGCGGCGTGAGACCGGCGTGGAGCCGTCCAGGCGCGAGGAGGCGATGCCGTGCTGGGTGAGCCCCTGCTCGACGATGTCGAGAAACGAGGTGAACTGCGAAAAGACGAGCACGCTGTGCCCTTCGGCGAAGAGTTCCTGCAGCTGATCCACCAGGAACTCTATCTTCGGAGAGCGGTCGTTGGCCCCGGGGAGGACGAGTCGTGAGCAGAGGCAGATCTGGCGCAGCTTGAGGATCGCGGTTAGCGCGATGATGCGCGCCTGTCCGGCGGCGTTGGAGGCGAAGGCACGCGCCACCGTCTCGCGCACCTCGGTGACGGTCCGGGCGTAGAGCGCCTTCTGCCTCGGACTCATCTCCAGGTAGAGGTCGGTCTCCACCTTCGGCGGGAGCTCCGCTGCGATCATGTCCTTCGAGCGGCGCAGGATGAAGGGGCGGGTGCGCCGGATCAGCGTCTCGATGAAGTCGTTTCCCTCGCGCCCCATCTGTTTGCGGAACTGTTCGTACGGGCCGAGGAGCCCGGGGAGAGCCAGGTCCATCACCGAGAAATACTCACCCAGGTGGTTTTCCAGCGGCGTCCCGGTGAGGGCGACCTTGAAGGCTCCCTTCAGCCTGCGTACCGCCCCGGTGGTCTCGGCGTGGATATTCTTCACCGCCTGGGCCTCGTCGAAGACGACGACGTGGAACGGGATCTCGCGCAGCACCTCGATGTCGCGCTGCACCACTCCGTAGCTCGTGATGACGACGTCAAAACCCGCGAATTCGGCACGGCGCCCCTGGCCGCGATAGACGCCGACCTTCAGGTCCGGGTAGAAGCGGGCAAGCTCGCTCTCCCAGTTGAAGATGAGGGTGGGTGGAACCACGACGAGGTGCGGCACTTCGCGGGGCACATCGGAGGCGATGGCCCCCTCCTTGAGCCCGGCCAGAAGCGCGATCGCCTGGATGGTTTTGCCAAGCCCCATGTCGTCGGCTAGGCAGGCCCCGAAACGGTGCTCGTAGAGAAAGGCGAGCCAGCTGTACCCTTCGACCTGGTAGTTGCGCAGGGTGGCCTTCAGCCCCACCGGTGCGTCGAGTTTCGGTATCCCCTCGAAGCGGGTAAGGCTCTCGAAGATGCGCTCGTCCTCGGGGGACAAAAGCACGCGCACGCCGTTTTTCCTGAGCGTGATCCAGTCGAGGATCTGCAGGCGCGGCACCCGCACCACCTCGCGTTTCGTATGGGGGGCAAAAAGGGCGAGTGTGCTGCTCGTGAGCGGGTCGAGAAGGAAAACGGCGCCTCCCCGACGGAAGACCCCGCCGCCGTTCAAAGCGGCCATGAGTTCGGCCTCGTCGACCAGTTCGCCGTCGGCGCGAATCTCCGGACGCAGCTCGAACCAGTCGATGGTCGACCTGGTGGCGTCCAGGGTGAAGGTCCAGGAAACGGTCTGCAGCTCCTCGCCGGCAAGGGCGATGGAATACCCCTCGGCGACAAGCGCCGCCTTCAGCTCGCCCAGGCGCCCCATGAAAACCTTGCGCTCCAGCGAGAAGCGCTCCCCCTCCCCCGCCTGCCAGAAGATATCGAAGCCGAAGATTTCCGCGAGGATCTCGAGAAGACGCGTCTGACGCGAGACGTCGACCCCGAGGGCGAGCCACTCTCCATCCTCCGAGAGCTGCAACAAGGTGAGCGTCCTGCGCGCCTCTTCGCAGAAACCGTTGATGATGGCGCGGGCGTCGGCTCTGATGCCGCGCTTGAAGAATTCGGCCCCTTCCAGCGTCTGGCGTACGAGGCGGTCGCGCTCCGCAAGGTTGTTGGAGCCAAAGGCTGCGAAGCAGGCCTTCGCGATGGCGGCGACACGCTTCTTCGCCTTCAACGGTTGCGGGTATGAGGCGCGGCCGTCTCCGTTCAGGAAGCGGAAGGCCTCGGAGTAGAAGGAAAAGACGGCTTCCCCGGCCGCCCCTTCGGCCACCAGCGGCACCATATCCTCGAGCTCGAGGATATTTAGTCGGTAGCGCGGCTCGATGACTCTCGGCGTCACGCAGACGCCGGAGACGGAGAGGATAAGGCGCGAGGCGGTCTCCCCCTCGGCGCCGAGCTCGAACTGAAGCCGGTTGAAGAGCGCCGCAGGGAAACGGCAACCTGTCGCCTCCACCGCCGGGGCTTCGGGAAGCCGCGCAAGAAGAACCGTGAGGCTTCCGTAGAGGCGCTGGCCGGTGTCATCGACCTTCTGGATCAGGCTGCGTTTGAGATCGAAGAGGTAACCCTGGTGGATGAAGAGCGCGTCATCCATCGAGGCGCCGTTCTCGAGGGAGAGGGTTGCGGCGACCTCCCCTTTATCCAGATCGAGCTGCAGCAGGACGGCACGGGTCACCGAGGCGTCGAACGAGAGCGGCCTCGTCTCATCCCCGGAAAGGTAGAGGATCGGGAAGCGCCCGCGGAAACGCCCGAGGAACTCTTCCACGACGCGGCCGCGCAGTGCCGAAGAATGCAACAGTCTCAGGAAGTCGCGCATGGAGGCGGGAAGAGCCGTGTCGTAGAGCGCGACCGGCAGGAGGTTCTGCATGAGGCGAAGGCGCACTTCACCCTGCTGCCTTTCAAGCACCAGGGCGTAGCCACTATCGGCGGGGATCGTCCCCTCTTCGGCAGCGACCTCTTTAACCGGAACCAGGGAGAGTTGCTCACGGATTCCAGCCAGGTAATCGTTGGGGAGTTGCAGCATGGGAAGGGAAGCCGGGGCGAGCGCCTTTTTCACCGTGGCGAGGGCCGCGACGAGGTGCGGGCAACGCCCGTGCGGACTCCAGACGCCGCAATTGCAACTGCCGTTGAATTCGCCATGGGCGATCGACAGGCTCACCCGGCAGGTCTGCCCCGCATCCGACAGGCCGACCTCAAGGACGTCGCCGGCCTGCTGCCAGGCGACGCTTGCGACCGGAGTCCTCTTGCACAGCTCGAAGCCGTTGAAGAGGTGCACCTTGTCGGCCAGCGCATAGATGCCCGCCGCAGGCATTTGGAACAGGTGCCGCAGCAGTGGGTTGGACGGAATGTCGATCACGTGGGAACTCCCCGGGTGTGCGAGCAAAGGATCGTATAAGGTACCAGAAACAGAGCCCGAATACAACCGCGCCTTACCAAGGGATTGAAAAGAAGGTGGGAGCCGGCCCCAAGATCCAAAACCTCCCCGCCGGCAGCGAAGGTCCGACAGCAAACATAAAACTTTATCCAAGATGGGACTTTATCCACTAAGACGGGACTTTAGCCACTAAGTTGGGACTTTAGCCACTAAGTTGCGTCTTTAGCCACTAAGTTGCGTCTTTATCCGCTAAGTTGCGTCTTTGTCCGCTAAGTTGCGTCTTTGTCCACTAAGTTGCGTTTTTATCCACTAAGACGCGACTTTATATACTAAGACGCGACTTTAGCCACTAACATGGACGGTTGGCCACTAACGTCAATTTTAGTTTAACAACGAAAGGAGGTTATTCGTGGGCGCGCACCTGCAGTTGATCCAAAGTGGGAAGAAAAACGATGGGAGGGGAAAAAAATGGGGACGGCAGCGACCGTCCCCTCGAAAAGGAGACCCAGGAGTGTGTTCCAAGGTTCACAACTACTCTTCGGACACAGCTCCCAGGACTTTAATTATTTTTTTTCACCCCTCGTCTTTAAGGGCGAAATTGTCGATGATCCAGCGCGCGATGCTGCGCCTTGGGGGGAGCGCCGGGGGCATGCGTTCCCTGGTGAACCACTGCGCATCCTCCAGTTCGTCGTGATCGACCCTTATCTCGCCCGACTCGTGACGCGCGACAAAGCCGGCCATGAGCTGGCTCGGGAAGGGCCAGTTCTGGCTCCCGACGTAGTTTACGTCGGTTACCTTGAGACCGGTCTCCTCGAACACCTCGCGCGCCACGCACTCCTCAAGCGATTCTCCGAAGTCCACGAAACCGGCAACGAGGCTGTAGCGCCCGGCGGCCCATTCCGGCTTTCGCGCCAGCAGGAATTCGTCGCCGCGCTTGATGAGGACGATGATGCAGGGATGGATGTGCGGGTAATGCTCGTGCCCGCAGCCGCCGCAGCGCTTGCCCCAGGTGGGGGCGATGCGGGTCATCTCGCCGCTGCCGCAGCGCGAGCAGTGGCTGCTTTGCCGCTCCCAGTAAAGGATCTGTTTGGCGACGCCGTAGATGGAGGCCAACTGGTCCGGAAGCTCGGTCCACGGGACGGGCTGAAGCGTCTCAGGAACCGCTTCGGTTTTCCCGAGGCTTAAAAGGCGCACCGGTGCACCGTCCCACTCCCCGAACTGCAGCGCGCGGCCGTCGTCGTTTAGTGATGGGGGGAGCTCGCCCCGGTAGAGGTCGCCATCCTGCAAGAGGAGCGCGTCCCCCTGGAGGAGGACCCAGTAGCCCGGCCCGGGATCGGTGGCCGCGTCCGGTTTCAGTTGGGTGAATCGGGTTTTTATGATCTCGCCGTTAAAGGGAAGGTTGATGGTATCGGGATATGACATGCACCGCTCCTGTTGCATTACTGGTCCAGCGACGCCGTGCATAATACAGGAACCGCATATGGAAGCAATGCCCTTTTCATTCAGAGCATTTGACTTGCATTGCTTTCGCGCGCCATGGTATTTTTTTCGTTCGCCAATACCCGGGCCGAGGCCCAAGCAGGAGATCAAGTGAAACAAAACAGAAGACTACCGGCGGAGTGGGAACTCCAGGACGGCGTGCTCCTGGCATGGCCGCACGAGAACAGCGACTGGCTGCCGTATCTCGACCAGGTCCAACCGGTTTTCGCCGCCATCATCGCCGTCATCAGCCGCTTCGAAACGGTAGTGGTAGCCGCAGACGACCCCGAAGAGGTGCGCGAAACGCTTGCCGCCGCCGGGGCCGACCTCGAGCACGTACGGCTCCTTCCGATCGACACCAACGACACCTGGGCACGCGACTTCGGCCCCATCACTGTTCTGGAAGACGGCGCGCCGAGGCTCTTGAACTTCGGCTTCAACGGTTGGGGGCTCAAGTTCCCCTCCGATCTCGACAACCGGATCAACAAGCAGTTGCAGGCGCAAGGCCTCTGGAAGGCGCCGCTCGACACGGTGGGCCTCATCCTCGAGGGGGGGAGCATCGAGAGCGACGGCAGGGGGACTATCCTCACCACCGAAGAATGCCTCATGAACGATAACCGCAACCCGCACCTGACCCGCGAAGAGCTGGAAGAGGAGCTGCACGGGCTTTTCGGCAGCGACCGTTTCCTCTGGCTTTCCAACGGGTACCTGGCGGGCGACGACACCGACTCCCATGTCGACACGCTCGCGCGCCTCTGCCCCGACAACACCATCGCCTACGTGCGCTGCGACGACCCGGATGACGAGCACTACCCTGCCCTCAAGGCGATGGAGGAGGAGATCCTCGCCTTCCGCACCAGCGGTGGGCGGCCGTACCGCTGCATCCCCCTCCCCTGGCCGGGCGCGAAGTTCGACGAGGACGGGGAGCGGCTCCCGGCCACCTACGCGAACTTCCTGGTGATCAACGGTGCCGTGCTGGTGCCGACCTACAACGATGAAAAGGACGCCGCCGCGCTGGTTGCCGTCGGCGAGGCTTTTCCGGGCTTCGAGATCATCGGCATCGACTGCCTGCCGCTCATCCTGCAGCACGGCTCGCTGCACTGCGTGACCATGCAGCTGCCGAAGGGGACGCTTAAGTAAGGCGCCCGCCGGTCCATCCCCTCCCCCCTCCCGGGGAAGGAGGCTTAGACAAAATGACGGAGAAGAACATGAAGAAACTGAAAGTAGCCCTCGTACAGCAGGCCCTGCAGGAAGGGCGTGAAGCCATGGTCTCCGCCACCATCGCCGGAATCCGCGAGGCAGCCGCCAAGGGGGCTCAGCTCGTGGTGCTCCAGGAACTCCATACCGGCAGCTATTTCTGCCAAACCGAGGACACCGCCTGCTTCGACATGGCCGAGACGATCCCCGGCCCCTCCACCGAAGAGTTCGGCGCACTGGCAAAAGAACTCGGCGTCGTCATCGTCACCTCGCTCTTCGAGCGCCGCGCGCCGGGGCTGTACCACAACACCGCCGTGGTACTGGAAAAGGACGGGAGCATCGCCGGCAAGTACCGCAAGATGCACATCCCGGACGATCCTGCCTTCTACGAGAAGTTCTACTTCACCCCGGGCGATCTCGGTTTCGAACCGATCCAGACCTCGGTGGGAAGGCTCGGCGTTCTGGTCTGCTGGGACCAGTGGTACCCCGAGGCGGCGCGCATGATGGCGCTCGCCGGCGCCGACCTCCTCATCTACCCGACCGCCATCGGCTGGGACCCGCGCGACGAGAAGGACGAGCAGGCGCGTCAGCTGGACGCCTGGGTGACCGTGCAGCGATCGCACGCAGTCGCAAACGGCATTCCGGTTGTCAGCGTGAACCGCGTAGGCTTCGAGGGCGACCCGAGCGGCGCGGGCGCCGGCATCAAATTCTGGGGCTCGAGCTTTGCGGCAGGACCGCAGGGGGAATTCCTGGCACGCGGCGGCGAGGAAGAGGAGCTCCTGGTGGTCGATCTCGACATGGGACGCAGCGAGGACGTGCGGCGCATCTGGCCCTTCTTGCGCGACCGCCGCATCGACGCCTATGGCGACCTGGCGAAGCGCTACCGCGATTAGGTTTACCATCCCTCCCCACTCCCCCCCCTCCCCAAAGAGAGGGGGGGAGTGGCTGCAGAGCTGTAAATTATTGAACGAGGTCCCGCCGTGAGGAACGACACCTCGCCCCAGCAAAAACTTCTCGATGCCTTCGCAGCCTGCACGCCGGAACAGCGTAGCTTGCTCCAGCTGCTTTCGGTGGTCTACGCGCCGGTCTCCAAACACGTCCTGCTTAATCTTGTCAAACGACTCCAGCTCCCCTCTCCCACCGGACCGAGTTACACCGGCGCCGTACTCTCCGAGACGCTGGAAAACCTAAAGGTGACAGGCCTCGTCCAAGGGAGCGACCGCGGCGTCCACTGCCGTCCGCTCATCGCCCACGCGGCCACGCTTAGCGCCTACACGGAGGGGCGCTTTGAGGCGATGGCGAAAACGGTGCAGTCCGAGTTCCCCATCGTCTCGGAATGGGGCAGCAGTTACTACCGTGTTGCCGAGCACGGCCTGCGCGACGTCCGCATCTGCTTCTACAGGAAGGATGTAGCAGGTGCCTTCGACGCCGCGGAGAGGTACCTGAAGCAGTTCCCCTACGAGGCCATGCGCTGTCATCCCTTCATCGCAGCCTGCTTCATGCCTTACGACGACGCCTGGTTCCGCTCCCTGCCCAACCCGCTGCGCGGCACCGCCCTGCTCGTCCAGATCCCTCACGCCCGTCGCCAACTGATCCCTTGCGCCGCGCCGTTTCAGGCCCTGACAGACTTACTCGCCACCGACTCCAGGGCATCGTACCTGCTGCACGACATGTACTGCCGCGAACTTCTTTGGCGCGGCAGGAGTGGTGAAGCCGAGAAAAGCGCCTGCGAGGGGGCGAGCTCCGCGCAGCTCTCGGTGCTTGCCTGCTGCGCCTTGCAGCACGGCGCGTACCCTGATGCGGTGACCTCCTTTCGTAGGTCACTGGCGGCGTTGAAAAAGGAGACCGGCAAGCGCAAGACCTTCTTCGAGGACGGCCTCGGCCCCTTCTTCGTCATGGCGCTCATGGCGTCAAACGACCCGGCGCTTCTCGAGGAGGCCGCCGAACACTGCCGCTACGTCCTGGGTAAGCGTGAATGGCCCGACCAGCAAATCTTTCACCTCCTGCAACTGGTAGCCGCGGAACGGCGTGGCGAGGCAGGCATCAGGGAACTGCTCGAAAACCTGCTATCGCGCACGGCAGCGTCCCCTCTTGAGACGTTCATCCATCTGCTGGCTCTGTACTGGTGCGGCTCTGAGAGACGCAAGGCACAGGCGTTGAAACAAAGGGAGCTGGTCGCCCGCCTGCGCGAGGCCTCGCAGCTCTGGCTTGCCGACGAACTGGACCTTCTCATGGCCGCATGCGGCGTTCAGGAGGCTGCCGGGGCTTCTATTTTGAAGCGCTATGAGGCGAAAGGACTCGTTCCTCTGTACCGCTGCGTGGAGCCGGTGGAATCGTGGCAAAGCGCCCTCACGGCGCTACTGCGTCTGAATGCGGGGCCGGAATCGGAGTCCGACACGGCGCTGCCTCAGTCGCGCCTCATATGGCACTTCGAGGAGTTGCGCCACAACTTCGAGATCACGCCGCGCGAACAGAAGCAGGGCGCGAACGGCAAGTGGAGCGCGGGGCGCAACGTTTCGCTCAAAAGGCTCGCCGAGGACGCGGATTCCTTTGAGTACCTCACCCCGCAGGACCGGCTCATCTGCGGCTGCATAAAAAAGGAGCGCGGTTACGGCTACTACGGCCGCGACAGCTACCAGTTGGACCTCGACCAGGCCGTGCCGCTCATGATCGGACATCCGCACGTCTACCTCGATACCGGCGCTTCGGTGCGCCTCGAACTCGTGCACGGCGAGCCGGAGATCCAGCTGGTCGCCGAGAAGGACGGCTTCAGGCTTCAGCTCGTCCCCCCCTTCCAGCAGGACCAGAAACTTCACCTGCAGAAGGAGGCCCCCACCCGCATCAAGGTCTTCGAGGCGAAGCCGGAGTACCTGAAGATCGCCGCCATACTCGGAAACGGGCTCACCCTTCCGGCACACGCAAAGGATCAGGCGCTGAGCGCCGTGAACGCCCTCTCCTCGATGCTGACGGTCCACTCCGACATAAGCGACGCCTCGACCGAGACCATGGCGGGCGATGTCACCCCATGCTTCCATCTGCTCCCGTATCAGGCCGGGCTCAGGCTCGAGGTTCTCGTGCGCCCGTTCTCAGACGCTGGCCCCTTCTTCCGCCCGGGTTCCGGCGGAGAGACCGTGATGGCCGAGCTGGACGGGAAACGGGTTCAAGCAAAACGTGACCTGAAGCTCGAGGAAAGCCGCGCCGCCGAGGCCCTCGTCCTCCTCACCGCGCTGGGCGAAGCGGAGGAGAACGAAGGCGAATGGCTCGTCCCCTCCACCGAGAGTGCGCTCGAGTTGCTCTTGCAGTTGCAGGCCTTAGGAGAGTCAGCGCGCGTGTCGTGGCCGCAGGGGGCGTGCTTCAAGATAAAGCAGATAGTTACCCCCTCACGTTGTAAGCTTTCCGTGAGACAGGCGAAGGACTACTTCGAGCTTTCCGGCGAGGTGAAGGTGAACGAGGAACTCGCCCTCGACCTTCGGGAACTGGTCGAGCTGGCGCGCAGTACACAGGGGCGATTCGTGCAGTTGGGCGACGGCGAGTTCATCGCCCTCTCGGCGCAATTACGGAGGTACCTGGACGACCTCGCCGCCTGCTGCGACCCGCACGGATCAACCTTCCGCTTCCATCCCCTCGCCGCCACGCTCTTCGAGGATTTCGCGGCCGACGCCGGGGAGTTCGAGGGGGATAAGCAATGGCAGGCACAACTCAAGCGCTTGCGCGAAGCGCAGACCTTCCGCCCCGAGATACCGAACACGCTGCAGGCCGAGCTGCGCGGCTACCAGGTGGAAGGATTCAACTGGCTGAACCGCCTGGCGTACTGGGGCGTTGGGGCCTGCCTTGCCGACGACATGGGTTTGGGAAAGACGGTGCAGGCGCTGGCCCAGATGCTCACCATGGCGGCACAGGGACCGTCGCTCGTCGTCGCCCCCACCTCGGTCTGTCTGAACTGGGAAAGCGAGACCGCTAAATTCGCACCGACACTGAGGTGCATCATCTACGGCGGAAACAAACGGGAAGAGCTTCTGAAGGGGCTGGGGCCTTTCGACTTGGTCGTCTGCAGCTACGGCCTTTTACAGCAGGACGGCGAGCTGCTCGCCGCGGTGCAGTGGCAGGCGATCGTGCTCGACGAGGCCCAGGCGATCAAGAACATGTCCACCAAGCGCAGCCAGGCCGCGATGCAGCTCTCCGGCGCCTTCAAGATGGTCGCAACCGGCACCCCGATCGAGAACCACCTGGGCGAGCTCTGGAACGTTTTCCGCTTCATCAACCCGGGACTCTTAGGCTCGCTCAAGCAGTTCAACGTCCGCTACGCCTCACCGATCGAGAAGAGCGAAGACAAGAAAGCACGCCAGCGCCTGAAACGGCTCATCCAGCCCTTCATCCTGCGCCGCACGAAGAATCAGGTGCTGGAGGAACTCCCGCCGCGCACCGAAATCACCGTCGCCGTCGAAATGGGGAACGAGGAGACCGCGCTCTACGAGGCGATCAGGAAAAGCGCCCTCGAGAACCTGGCCGGCATCGGCAAGGTGGAGGGAAAGGGAGAGCTGCACCTGAAGATCCTGGCCGAGATCATGAGGCTGCGCCGCGCCTGCTGCAACCCGCGCCTTATCCTTCCCGACAGCGCCATACCCAGCTCCAAGCTCGCCGCCTTTGCGGAGATCGTCGAGGAACTTCGGGAGAACCGTCACAAGGCTCTCGTCTTCAGCCAGTTCGTCGGGCACCTGGAGATCATCCGCAAGTACGTGGAGCGGGCAGGCATCCCCCACCAGTACCTCGACGGGTCCACTCCGGCGCCGGAGCGGAAGCGACGCGTGGACGCCTTCCAGTCCGGCGAGGGAGACCTCTTCCTGATCAGCCTGAAGGCGGGTGGCGTGGGACTCAACCTCACCGCAGCGGACTACGTCATCCACATGGATCCCTGGTGGAACCCGGCGGTCGAGGATCAGGCATCTGACCGTGCCCACCGCATCGGACAACAGCGTCCGGTGACCATCTACCGCCTGGTGACCAAGGGGACCATCGAGGAGAAGATCGTCGGGCTGCACCAGCAAAAGCGCGGCCTCGCCGACAGCCTATTGGAGGAGAGCGATCTCTCCGGCAAGGTGAGTGCCGAAGAATTGCTGAAACTTTTGCGAGCGGATAAATGAGGGGTGCCGGGGAAGAACCCGGCACTTAACTAAAAAGGAGGGCACGACCAATGGAAATCACCCTTGCCTTTGATGTCTACGGAACTCTGATCGACACGCACGGCGTCATCGTCGCGCTGGAAAAGATCATCAGCGACAGGGCGGCCGGCTTCTCGCGCACCTGGCGGGAGAAACAGCTTGAATATTCCTTCCGCCGCGGCCTCATGCAGAACTACGAGACCTTCGCCGTCTGCACGAGGGACGCCCTCAACTACACGGACGCCTTCTACAAAACCGCACTGACCGAAGCAGAAAAGGACGACCTGCTGGCCCTTTACCGGGTGCTCCCAACCTATGACGACGTGGAACCCGGCTTGCAGCGCGCTAAGGACGCCGGTTTCAGGATGTACGCCTTTTCCAACGGCAGTGCCGCAGCGGTGGAAACGCTCCTCACCCACGCAGGCATCCGCCAATACTTCATCGACGTGGTCAGCGTGGACGAGGTGAAGTCCTTCAAGCCTAATCCCGGGGTCTACGCCCACTTTCTACGCCGGTCCGGCGCAACCGGCTCAAGCGCCTGGCTCGTCTCCGGCAACCCCTTCGACGTGATCGGCGCCATCTCTGCAGGCATGAACGGCGCATGGGTGAAGCGCTCGCCGGACGCACTCTACGACCCGTGGGGGATCGAGCCGACTCTCACCGTGTCATCACTCGCCGACCTCGCCGACAGGCTTATAAACATCGCCTCGTAGCACCCAGATACGCTATTGACGTCCGACCTGCCGGACCTGAAAGGGAGAATCCTTATGTGCCTCATCATCATCGACATCCAGAACGATTATTTCGCGGGCGGCACCATGGAACTGGTTGGCATGCCGGAGGCCGCAGCTAATGCGCGCCTGCTGCTCGACGCCTACCGCGCGGCCGGGCTCCCGGTAATCCACGTACAGCATCTGGCCGCACGTCCCGACGCCACCTTTTTTATTCCCGGAACGCCAGGAGCCGAGATCAACCAGATCGTCGCCCCCATTGCATCTGAGCCCGTCGTCGTAAAGCATTTTCCCAACTCCTTCAGGGATACAGGGCTCCTCGACCTCCTCAAATCGAAACAGATCACCAATCTGGCCATCTGCGGGGCAATGAGCCACATGTGCATCGACACCACGGTCCGCGCCGCGTTCGACCTGGGCTTTACCTGCACCTTGGCGGCCGACGCCTGCGCCACCCGCAACCTCACCTTTGAGGGTCGGGTAGTACCGGCGGCCGACGTTCACGCCGCATATATGGCGGCGCTGTCGCTTCCCTTTGCACGCGTCACGACCACGGCGACGATCATCGAAGAGCTCAAACGCCTTTAGCCGGGTACGTTAATCCGGGGCTATCGCAGTCTCATGAAATGAATCGGAGCAAAAAGCTCATTTTCAGGTTATTATTAACCGACAAGAAAGAAAAACTCTGCCTCACCGACTTCATCGATAGACGGTGCACGGCAGTAACATTGGCGGACTGTTTGTGAGCTACCTCAACCATTCCTATAAGCGTGTCAGGATCATCGATCTCACCTTTTCATCGGCCTTGCTGCTTCTCGCAGCGATGCTGGTACTTGCCTATCACATCAGGATAGAAGTGGCACAGTCGAACAGACTGACGGAACACACCTACGAAGTGATCATGTCGGTCGACCAGCTCAACAACTCACTGCTTCAGGCGGAAAGCAGCAGGCGCGGTTATGTCCTGACAGGGAACCAGCAGGAGAAGGCGCGTTGTCTCTCCTTTTCCCAGAGAACGGAAGACAACTTCCAGGAGCTGAAAAAGTTGACACTGGACAACGGCTCGCAGCAGGGGCGATTGAACCGGCTGCAGGAGTACATGAACCGCAAGCTGACCATCTTCCGCCTCTCCATGAACGCCTACGACAGAAAAGGCTTCGATCCCGAATCGCAGGCCCAGTTCACCGAGGAAGGTTCCACCCTCATGGGTTACCTGCGCAACGGCATTCAGGATATCAAGACCCATGAGAAGGGGCTGCTTGCCGTGCGGCGCGCCGAGGAGCAGACCTCACTCATGGTCCTCACCATGGTGATCCTGTCCGGGATGCTCATATCGTTCATCCTTTTGAGCCTGAGCTACTACATCGCGCGCAGGGAGACGCGCAATCATATTCTTGCCGCCGATGAACTCGAATCCGCAAACAGGGACATCTCCGACCTGAGCAACATGACACAGCTGTTACAGACATGCTCCGATTTCGAAGAGGCTCGCTCCATACTCGCCGGCTACGGGAACAAGTTCTTCAGTGGGGATTCCGGCGGCATTTACCTGATCAACTCATCGAGAACACTTATGGCGGACGTGGCGGTCTGGGGCAACATGGAACAGGCCCCCTTCTCTCCGGATCAGTGCTGGGCCTTGCGCCTGGGACAGCCGCACCTCTCCGCGAAGGAAACGGATGTGAGATGTCAGCACGTGGCGACTAAGGAAGGCGCCCATCTCTGCATCCCCCTTTCGGCACACCACGAGACCTTGGGCACCCTCGATCTGCATCACCCAAAAGAGATGACTGCGGCAGAGCTCGAAAAACTCAGGGCAAAGGCAACGTCCTTTGCCGAACAGGTGGCCCTCGCAATCCGGAGCCTGCAGCTGCGCGAACAGTTGAGGGAACTCTCTATTCGTGACCCGCTCACCGGTTTGTTGAACCGGCGCCACATGGAGGAATCCCTGTTGCGCGAGATCAGCCGCGCCACCAGGACGAAGCAGCCGCTCAGCGTGCTGATGATGGACGTGGACCACTTCAAACATTTCAACGACACTTATGGGCATGAGGCTGGGGACCACGTTTTGAAGGAGTTCGGGCACCTGCTGCAGAATCAGGTCCGGGAGAGCGACATCGCCTGCCGCTTTGGAGGCGAGGAGTTCACCCTCATCCTGCCTGAGGCCGACTGCGACACGGCCTCAGACATCGGCAACCGGATCAGAAGCGCGGTGATGGATTTACAGCTGGTGGTGGGAAGGCAGCCTCTTGGGCGAGTCACCATCTCGGGAGGGATCGCGGTGTTCCCGGAGGATGGGGACACCATTCAGCAGCTCCTGGCGCGCTCCGACGAGGCGCTTTACGACGCCAAGAAAAACGGCCGCAACCGCATCGAAGGAAGCTGTGCGGCCGCGGCCGTTGCGGCAAAGGGAAAGGCTGACAAGTAGAGGGCGAGCCCCTACCAGGTCTGCGTCACGGTATCGGGGGTAACCACAAACGCGGCGCGCAGCCACCCGAACTTCGACTTCATCAGATCGTACTCCTCTCCCGAGGTCAGAAAGGCAGCCTTGCCACGGATCAGGAACCCGGCGCCCGGCCCGTGCAACCCCTGCACCTTGCTGCTCCCGACGGTGATGAGGACTTCCGGGTTGAATGCGACATTGGCTTCGGTTTTCTGCATGTAGCCCGCGGGGATCAGCAGGTGCCCGTCGGCGGTCACCCGGATGTAGCTGTTCCAGGTATTCACCATGTGCGGCCCGTCCTCACCCAGCGTGGCTATGGCGACAACTCCATCCTGCTTCAGGATCTCAAGCAATTTTTCTGCAACCATTTTGTTTCTCCTTAGTTGTTATGCGGGCATGACGCCCGTTGATTCATGGATACCACCATGTTCATCCTAAGTGACAATACTCCGCTTCCCTTCTATAAGCAGCTCTACAACCAGATCAGGGAGAAGATCCTCGCCGGCAGCCTCGCGCCGGACCAGAAACTCCCCTCGGTCAGGGATCTGGCTGCGGAACTTTCCACCAGCCGCAACACGGTAGACGCAGCGTACCAGGAGCTCTACTCCGAAGGTTTCATCTACAGCCGCGAACGTAGCGGGTATTTCGTATCGCCTCTCGAGCGGGGTTTCGCCTCAGCGCTCCCCTACCCTTCACCCCGCCGTTCCCACTCCGGGAAACCCGATCAGCTGCGTTACGACTTTCACCCGGCACGCCTTGCGCCTGGGACTTTCCCCGTGGCGCAGTGGCGCAACTGCTACCTCGAGGCGCTGCGAGATTGCGCCGATTCTCTCACCACCTACACGGACCCGCAGGGAGATTGGGCGCTGCGGACGAACCTGCGCGAGTACCTGGAGCGGTCACGCGGCGTCATCTGCGACGAGGCGCAGATCATCATCACCTCGGGGCTGCAGCACGGCCTGGAGCTTTTATGCCGCGTGATGCGGGAACGTCGTCCGGCGGTCGCTCTGGAAGAGCCGGGCTACCACCTGCCGAGGGCGGTGTTCGCGAACAACGGTTACCAACTGCACCAGGTCGCGACGCTCCCCTCCGGTATCGACATCGACCATCTCAGATCGACCGGAAGCGGCATCGTATATGTCACTCCGTCGCACCAGCTACCCTTGGGGCACGTGATGCCCGTCGCCAATCGCCTCAAGCTGATCGAGTGGGCGCAAACGGGGGACAACCTCATCCTCGAAGACGACTATGACAGCGAACTGCGCTACCACGGCAAGCCGATCTCGTCGTTGCAGGGGCTGCGTCCCGACGGCAACATCGTCTACCTCGGCACCTTTTCCAAGGTGCTCTCGCCGACCCTGCGCCTGAGCTACATGGTGCTGCCGCGCCCCCTGCTTCCCGCCTACCGGGCACACTTTGGAAACTACTTCTCCACGGTGCCGCTGCTGGAGCAAAGGTGCATGGCTAAATTCATGGAGCAGGGGTACTGGGAGCGCCATGTGCGGCGCATGAGGACGCTGTACCAGCAAAAACACGACCTGCTCCTCGCCGCGATCGGGCGGGAGTTCGGCGCAGACGGCGTGGTGCTCGGGGCCGACGCCGGTCTGCACGTGGTACTGCGCCTTGTTTCCGAGAACCCGGGAGAGGCCGAGATCCTGCACCGGGCCAAGGGCAGCGGGATGCGACTGGTCCCATTCTCGCAGATGTGCGCCGGAGACCCGCCTGCAGAGACCCACCTGCTTTTAGGCTTTGGCGGGTTGCTTCCGGAACGGATCGATGAAGGGGTTGCCCTGCTTCGTACACTGTGTAAGGGAAGATAACTAAAACTCAAAAACGGCAACAGGTGCAGTTTTCAACTAAATCATGGGGGCAGTAGATACAGATACGCCTTCCCTTTTCCTACAACGCTTGCTGCGTGACGACATCCCCAATGGTACAATCGTGCAGGTTTCTATCTCTAAGCCAATCAGGGGGGGGGGCGAAGCATGGCTTTACTGCGCAGGACCATCGCATGGGCGCTGCTTGTGACGGTAGCAGCATCGACACAAATGGCATGGGCGGCCGGGAAGAGCACAAGTAGTTCAGGCGCAATCGAGCGGGGACGCTATCTCGTGAGGATCGGCGGCTGCAATGACTGTCATACGAGCGGCTATGCCATGACCGCCGGTAAGGTTGCCGAAGAGCAGTGGCTGACCGGCGACCGGCTAGGGTGGAGGGGGCCATGGGGCACCACGTACCCCGCGAACCTCAGAAACTTCATGGCGCAGATGACGGAAAAGCAGTGGCTCAGTTTCGCTAGTACCATTGAGACCAAGCCACCCATGCCATGGTACGACGTGCGCGCCATGTCCAGCGAGGACCTGCGGGCCATCTACCGCTACGTCAAGGCGTCCGGCCCCAGGGGCGAGGCGGCCCCGGCGTATCTCCCTCCCGAGCAGGAGCCCCAGGGTCCCTTCATCCTCTTCCCGCAACCGCCAAAGTGATCTCTGGTTAGGCGGGAGCTGCACCTGCAGCTCCTGCCGCCTTCCCCACCCCGCTCCAGCGGAAAACCCTTCCTCACCCGTATTCTCGTTGACTTGGCGCAGCCGACCGGTGTATTAGAGTAAAAATTTTAATGTTTGGATGAACAACAACGAGCTTCCGGAGCATGTCATGACCGCATCATCACAAGGTTCCCTGCGCCAGGTGCTGGGGCTACCAGTCATCGTCGCCGCCTTAGGCTATTTCGTCGATATCTACGATCTCGTGCTCTTCAGCATCGTGAGGGTGCCGAGCCTGAAGGGGATCGGTCTCGCCGGGCAGGAGCTGATCGACAAAGGGGTCTTCCTGCTGAACATGCAGATGGCGGGGATGCTGCTGGGGGGAATTCTCTGGGGGATCCTCGGGGACCGCAAGGGACGCCTGAAGATCATGTTCGGCTCGATCTTCATCTATTCCCTCGCCAACCTCGCCAATGGCATGGTCGGCTCCATCGAGGCCTACGCGGCACTGCGATTTCTGGCCGGCGTCGGTCTGGCGGGCGAACTGGGCGCCGGCATCACCCTGGTATCCGAGGTGCTGCACCGCTCCATCCGCGGCTACGGCACCATGATTGTCGCCACCGTCGGGGTCTCCGGGGCGATCCTCGCCAACTTCGTCGCCAGGGAGTTCGACTGGCGCAGCGCCTTCGTCATCGGCGGCGTACTGGGCCTCATGCTGCTCGTACTGCGGCTTTCCGTCGCCGAGTCCGGCATGTTCAAGGGGATGGAAGGGGCCTCGGTTTCCAAGGGAAACTTCCTCGCCCTCTTCACTTCACGCGACCGCTTCGGGCGCTTCCTGCACTCCATCCTGATCGGGCTCCCCTCCTGGTTCGTGGTCGGCGTGCTGATCACCTTCTCGCCGGAATTCGCCAAGGCACTCGCCGTGCAGGGGAACGTGAACGCGGGGAACGCGGTGATGTACTGCTACCTAGGCCTGGTAGGAGGAGACCTCGTGAGCGGCGTCCTGAGCCAGTTGATGAAAAGCCGCAAGAAGGTGGTGCTCCTGTTCCTGCTGCTCACCGTCTTAGGAGTGGCAGTCTATTTCAATGCCCTTGGCGTTAGTGCCGGTGCCTTCTACGGGATCTGCTGCCTGCTCGGCTTCGGCATCGGTTACTGGGCCATCTTCGTAACCGTGGCAGCGGAGCAGTTCGGCACCAATCTCCGTGCGACCGTCGCCACCACGGTCCCCAACTTCGTGCGCGGCATGACCATCCCCATCACCATGCTCTTCCAGGTGGCAAGAAAGAGTATGGGACTGGAGGCAGGCGCCATCGCCGTCGGGGTGGCGACGCTTGCCATCGCACTCTTCTCTTTGTCGCGCCTGCAGGAGACCTTCCACAAGGATCTCGATTATTTCGAAGAGTTCATTTAGACCAAAAGACTTAACGCAAAGACGCAAAGGCGCGGAGGCGCGAAGAGAACCGGATACATGGTAGAACCAAGAGTCAGGTCTTTATCTTTGCGCCTTTGCGGCTCTGCGTCTTTGCGTTGATGCCTTTTGTTTTTGGACAATAGACTTCCGCGCACCTAGGAGTTCCCCAGCACATGCACGAGGACAACAGCCGCCACACGCTGCGCACTTCGCTCATCACCGCCATCGCTCCCTGCATCTGGGGCAGCACCTACTTGGTCACGACGCAGATGCTGCCGCCCAACCACCCCCTGACCGCGGCTCTTTTACGCGTACTCCCCATCGGTGTGATCATGATCGCAGTGCAGCGTCGAGCTCCTGAGGGGCATTGGTGGGGACGGCTGCTCTTTTTGGGGCTTCTGAACATCGGCGTATTCCAGGCGCTGCTCTTCATCGCCGCTTACCGGCTTCCCGGCGGCGTGGCCGCGACGGTGATAGCAACCCAGCCACTGGGAGTGATCCTGCTCTCCCGCCCACTACTCGGCAGCCGCCCTGTGCGCCTGGCTTGGATTGCAGCGGCTATCGGTGTGGTGGGAGTTGCCCTCTTGGTGCTCACCCCGGCCGCACGGCTGGACGGCGTCGGCATAGCGGCCGCGCTCTCCGGCGCCGTCTGTATGGCCCTAGGCACCGTACTCACCAAGCGCTGGGCGGCGACGCCCCTCCCCATCGCCTCATTCACCGGGTGGCAACTGGTCTTCGGCGGACTTTTCCTGCTCCCCTTCGCGCTACTCTTCGAGGAACCGATCACGCACCTCACCGCCATGAACGTCATGGGATACGCCTACCTCGGCATCTTCGGGACGGGGATCACCTACATGATCTTCTTCTGGGGGATAAGGCGGCTGCAGCCGTCGGCGGTCTCCCTGCTCGGGCTCTTAAGCCCGGTCATGGCGACTCTGCTCGGCTTTCTCGTGCTGGGGCAGCGGCTTACCCCGCTGCAATTGCTGGGAGGTGGACTGGTCCTGTGGAGCATCTGGGCGGGACAGCAGCCGGCGTCGGAGCGACGCTAGGACAGCTCGAGGAGGAAGGATTCGATCTCGGCAAGGGTGGGAAGTGCGGCACGGCCGCCCAAGGCGCGCGTGTTGAGAGCTCCGGCGGCACTTGCCATGCAGGCGGAATCACGCAGGGCATAGCCGCGGGCCAAGGCAAAAAGGAAGGCGCCGTGGTAGGCATCCCCCGCTCCGGTCGTATCGATCACGTGTTCGACCGGGAAAGCGATCTGGTGGAACTGTTCACCGCCCCTGGCGGCGACGTGGCTTCCGCCGGTGCCGCAGGTAACGGCGACGATGCTTGGGCCCGCTTCAACGAGGGCGAGTGCCGCCTTCCCGGGATCGGCTGCACCGGTGAAAGCAGTGGCGTAGTCGTGGGCCACGATGCAGATGTCCACGAGCGGCATCAGCTCGCGGTGCATCGGCTGGAAACGGTGTGAGCCGCCGTCGAAGGAGACCCTCACCCCTGCCTCCCGCGCGACGTGCGCCGCGCGCAGCGAGGCATCCCAGTGGCGGCCGTTCAGGTGCAGAATGCGGGCTGCTCGGATCGCATCCACCGGGAGGTATGCGGCATCTAGCTCGCCGCAGTCGCCCGGGGCGAAGGTGATGGCCCGGGCGCCGTCGCGCCGCCGGACCAGGATACTCGCCTGCGATGAGCTCTTCCCCTGCGCTATTGCGATGCCGGAAGTATCCACCCCTTCGCGGCCGAACTCCTCGAGGATCATCCTGCCAAAGAGATCGTCTCCCAGCCGGTCGAGCATGGCCGTTTTCGCCCCCAGTCGTGCCAGGGCGACCAGCGCCGTTGCCACCGGCCCTCCGCCCGCCACCGCCGTCGCATGCGCCTTCTGCACCAGCTCACCACCCGGCAGCTCATCAACCACCATCAGGAGATCGATGGTGGAGACGCCGAGGCCGACAATGTCGTATTTCATAGCGGCACCCCTTCACATAGCATCTCGCAGATTGGTGGCATCTGTTAAACACCTCCCCCTGGAGGGGGGAGGCCGGGAGGGGGGAAGTAGTCATGAGCGAGACGCTACGCGCCCCCTCCCTGTCCCTCCCCCTACGGGGGCGGGGACGCCACTGCGACCGTACTCACCTTTGAACGCGACGCACTATACGGCTACTGGGACGGCAAGTAAAGGGCTCGTCGTGTCAGATGCAGAAATCGGCCAGATCTTTCCCCTGCGCGCCAGCCCGATCGATCTTCTCCAGCACGTCGGCAAGCGTCGTGCCGTCGAGAATCCTGGCCATCTCGTCGCGCACGTCCTTCATCACGAGCCTGATGCCGCAGGTGAGCTCACTGCCGCACTCGGTGCATCTGGCATAGGCCATCTCGCTCACGCAGGGGACCGGGGCGAGCGGCCCATCCATGAGGCGGATCGCCTGGCCGAAGGTGATCTTCTCGGGCGGCCGTCCAAGCGAGTAGCCACCTCCCCTTCCCTTTCTGCTTTGCAGCACCCCCGCGTTTTTCAGGTTGAGCAGGATGTTCTCCAGGAACTTCTTCGGAATCCTCTCTTCGCGCGCGAGGTCGGCAATCAGGATCGGTCCCTGCTCGTAGCGTCGCGCCAGGTAGATAAGCGCTTTCAGTCCGTATTTGGTTTTCTTTGAAATCATGCAAGTATTCCTGTCAGATCTTCAGGCCGAGTACCGGCCAGACAAACACCACCGACCCCATGAAGAGGAGCCACGACACGGCCATGACCACGCCTCCCGCCACGATGATGTCGCGGCTTTTGAGGTAGCCGGATGCATAGGCGATGGCGGTGGCAGGCGTCCCCATGGGGAGGCAGTAAGCGAGCCCTGCGGGGAGCGCGATGGAAAGGGTCATCACCTTGGGGTCCATCCCCGTGGTCTGGCACAGCCCCATCCCGACCGGCATCAGGATGGCGACCACGGCGGCGTGGCTGATGCACTCGGTCACTAGGATCGCTACCAGCGAGATCACCGCGATCACAGCAAGCGGCGCGTGCGCGTGGTCCCCCATCCCCTTTTTCACCACCCAAACCGCTGCCCCGGTTTTTTCCAGTGCGGAGGCGAGCGCTATGGTGCCGCCGTACATCAGGATGATCCCCCAGTTGACGTACTCCTCGATTTTCTGCCAGGAAACGACCCGGAAGGTGAACAGCGCGGCAGCGCCTATGATGGCGATGGCTGCAAGTCCTGTCTTCTCGCCGAGGAACATCCAGCAGGCAACCGTCCCCACCATGACGAGCGCGGTGAGGATCTCGTCGCCGCTGATCTTTCCCATTTCCAGGCGTTTGCCGTTCAGGAATTTAAGTCCCACTTCAACGTCGTCGATGTCAGAAGGGAAGAACCTCAAAAGGATCACGAAGCCGAGCACGAGGAGCGGCAGGACGATCATGCAGGCGGCGGTGGACCATTCCACGAAGGAGAAGTGAAGTCCGGTGGACTCCTTCAGAAGTCCGGCCGCGAGCGGTGCGCGGGCGCCTCCGAGGAAGGTGGCGATGCCGCCGATGATGCATCCCCACGCCATGGACATGAAAAGGAGCCGCCCGAAACTGCTCTTCCCTTTCTCGAGGCGTAGCGCAGTGGCGAGTTCCGTCACCACCGGGAAGAGCATGGCGGCGACGGCGTGCTCGCTCATGATGAAGGAGAGGAAGGCGGACAAAAGAAACACGGTCAGGGCAAGCCTTGTCGGGGTCCGGCCGAAGCGGGCGAGCATGGCCCTGGCGAGACGGGCCGAGATGCCGGTGCCGGTCATGGCGGCGGCAAGGATGAAGGCCCCGAGGATGAAGAAGACGGATTCGTTCCCGAACATCGAGTAGGTCTTCTTCGCGTCCATGATGCCGAGAAGCGGGAGCATGACCATGGACAAGAGGGCGGTGACCGCAATGGGGAGCAGTCCGGAAATCCAGAAGAAGACCGTGGCGCCGAAAAGAACCAGCGCCCGGTAACCTTCCACGGAGAGTCCCTCGGGAGGAGTCAGGCGAACCAGCACGGCGATGACCAGGGCCACGACAGCCATGACCTGGTAGCGCGCTGTGCGGTCCAGCAGGATGAGCCACATGGGGCGGTTGTCGATCTTGAGCGGTTTTTCGAGGAGGTGGTTATTTTCCATTGGTGCGGTGTGCCCTCTTGCGGATCTATTTATGACAGGGACTTACAGTCCGGACGATTCGAAAGATTCTGCCACTTCCTTCACGCGCAGCAAGCGCCTGAGGTCGGAGGTAGCCAGGAGGCGACGGTCTTCGACGCTGTCGATGAAGCCGCGCAGGATCCCCTTACGCGCGGCCGGCGCCAAGGGAGTGATCAGATAAATGAGCGGCAGCAGCGGCTTGACCAGCACCTTTTTCTTCTGCCAGGCGGACTGCAGGTAGCCGAACAGCTGGGTGAGCTCTTTTTCGGCGCCCCCGGCAGCGTCTCCCGACAGCTCGACCAGCGGGACGATGCCGGCCTCAAGCAGGGCATCGATCCCCGCTTTTATGGCGGCGGGAGATTCCCGGGCCGCGGCGAGGGTTGAGACAACGGACCACTTGGGGAATATGGTGCGGGCGTATGCCAGGGCCTTACCCCGCTCTTCATGCTTGCCCCCCTCGCCTGCTGCGTGTGCGCGCCGGTCAGCGCGCAGCGGGATATCGAGAATATCGATGCCGGCGGCATAGGCGCGGTCGATCATCTGCGGCGTCGCGGCGAAGTCGAGCCTGCCGGTGAGACGCGCATTGAAGTTCTTCTTGATGAGACGGGCGAGGTTCTCGCCGTTGCCGAAGCGGTCCCGCTCCCCGAAGGTGAGGTGAAACAGGGCGGCGTTGCTCTGGTAATGACTCTCGTACAGGGTCTCTATGGTCTGGCGCTCGGGAAGGTTGCCACCTATGAAGAAAACGTTCTCCTCCCGCCGCAGTTCATCCGGAGAAAACGGAGAAGTTCGGGCTGCCAGCTCCCGTATTTTTTTCTCGTCTATCCTCATGGCCCCTCCCCTACCGTCGATTCGAAAAGCGCAAAGCACACCTGAGCGTGCAATTTTAGGCAAGATACTTTATTCAACCAATTCGGTCAACAAAAATAAATACATTGCCTACAGCATAAGTAGAGTATTCAAATATCGTAGAATATCGCCATCTTACCACCAAACAATGCGTGCAGATCGAGACAGCCGCACGGAAACTGCAGGTTCTAGCGTCGCGCACCGCAGGCCTGAGCCCATTCTCATTGACTTGCCGTCACGGACGCGCTATAGAAACAGAGATTTTGCAAGCCATCACAAGAGGATATCCATCCGCCGTCCCCGATAACCGATACTTGGAACCGAGGTGTCAAATGCATGCTTTTAGATTGTTCCTGATCACCCTACTGCTTGCATGGCCGCTTTCCCTGCATGCCGCTACCGGCACGCTGCAGGCGCAGTCGAGGATCACGGCGGTCACGGTTTTCTCCGACCGCGCCCAGGTTACCCGTCATGCGGCCCTCACCCTCAGGCCGGGGATGAACCTGGTGAACTTCGACGACATGCCGCAGCTCATGATGGAAGAGTCGCTCAGGGCCGAGGGAAAGGGATCCGGCCGCGCGCGCATCGCCGGCATCTCGGTGAAAAAGGTCTTTCTGGACCGGACCCGTGAAAAGCGGGTGCGCGAACTTGAGGACGAGATCGTGCAGCTAACCCGAAAGGTTGAGAGCATCGAGGCGCGCCGCAAGGCGCTCGCGGCGCAGAAGGCGTTCGTCGACTCGATCCGGGTCGGCTATGGAGAAAGGATCTCGAAGGAGATCGGCGCAGGAAAGCCGATCACCGGCGAACTCGACCAGGCGATGCGCTTCGTCGGTGAGAACACCGGCAAGATCGAAGAGAAAATCTACGACACGGAAGCGGAAAAGCGTCCCCTGCAGGACCGCATCGCCGCCCTTAAAAAAGAGCTGGAGCAGAACCGGACGGACGGAATGAAGGAGGTGCGCTCGGTTCAGGTCGCGATCGAGGCCGAGCGCGAGATGAAGTTCGACATGGAGCTCAGCTACCTGGTGCCGCAGGCGACATGGACCCCGACCTACGACGTGCGGCTCGCCCCGGACGGTAAAGAGGCGGAGCTTGTCTATCGCGCGCAGATTTGGCAGATGACCGGTGAAGACTGGCCCGGGGTGAAGCTTACCCTATCCACCGCGAGCCCCGCCTCCGGCGGTGGCGCACCCGAGCTTTTCCCGTGGCGCGTTTCTTTCTACGAGCCGCCACGCCCCATTCCGTACCTGCCACGCGCCAAGATGGAGATGGCTGCGCCCGCGTACGGCGCGGCCCCGGCGGCACCCGCCGAGGACCGGATGCAGCAGACGGAGTTCAGTGCGGCCCAGGTGGCACAGGGTCAGACCTCGGTGCAGTTCGAGGTGGTGCAGCCTGTGGACGTTACCGCCGACAGCAGCCACGCGCAGAGCGTGATAGCGATAGAAAAGCTCCCGGTCAGCGTCGGCTACGAGACGGTGCCCAAACTCTCGCCGCGGGCCTATCTCAAATCCACCGTCACCAACCGCAGCACCTATCCCCTTCTTGCCGGCGAGATCAACATCTTCAACGACGCCGTCTTCGTGGGCAAAAGCCAGTTGAAAACGGTCGCTTCCGGCGAGGATTTCGACCTTTACTTCGGCAGCGATGACCAGGTGAAGGTGAAGCGCGAAGTGGCAAGGGTGAAGAAAAAAGGCGGCCTCATCGCCGACAGCAGCGTCACTTATCACGTCGACATCGAGCTGCAGAATTTCAAGAGCCGACCGGTTTCCGTGGAACTAAAAGACCAGAAGCCGCTGCCGGGGAACGCCGAGATTGCGGTCAAAGTTGAAGAACTAACACTGAAACCGGCGGAGACCAAGGAAGACGGCACCATTATTTGGAAACTCGAGCTTGCACCGCGCGAGAAGCGGAAGGTCTCCTACGACATCGTCATCGACTACCCGAAGGGGCGCGACCTGGTCGGGCTCGAGTAGGGTTCGTCCGGCAATCCCGTTAGTCTCGAAGAGTGAGCGGGTATCACGTTCCCCCCTTTGCGAAGGGGGAGCTTGCCCCCCGTAGCAGCCTCCGCGAAGGGGGAGCCTGCCCCCCGTAGCGGCCTCTGCGAAGGGGGGACAGGGGGGATTTGCCTTAGCTGAATCAGATAAGCATCAGCTGAGGCACCCCCGCGTCCATCCCCCGCAACCGCTATCCCACTACCGTTTGGAAAGGACATCATGAAATCTTTGATGCTTGCCGTCGTCACCCTCTTCTGTCTGGCAACCACCGCGCAGGCGGCCAAATTTGATACCAGGTTCACCTACTCCACCATCGAGACCGCTCACTTCGCCATCCACTACCACCAAGGACTGGAGGCTGCGGCGCAAAAGGCCGCTCGCCTGGCCGAGGAGGCACACGAAAAGCTCACCCATGAATTCAAGTGGCAACCAGCGGAAAAGACCCAGGTGATCCTGATCGACGACAGCGACTTCACCAACGGGCTCGCCATCACCATCCCGTACAACACGATCTACCTGCAGGTGGTCCCCCCTTCACTCGCCTCCACGCTCGGGGAGTACGACGACTGGATGAGGACGCTGATCACGCACGAGTACGCCCACATCCTATCCGCCGACCCGGCGCGCGGCTACTCCAAGGTGACCCGCGCCATTTTCGGCAAACCGCTTCCCTGGATGGATCCCATCGCCGTGGTCATGTTCCTTGCGACGGCCCCGCCCAACACCTTCATGCCGCGCTGGTGGCACGAGGGGATGGCAACCTGGGCCGAGACGAAGTACACCGGCCAGGGGCGCGGCAAGGGGAGCTACTACGACATGATCTTCCGTGCGGCCGTAGCGGAAAACAACCTCCCGGGCGTGGACCAGATCAACGGCGATGTGCCTTTCTGGCCCGCGGGGAGCCTCCCCTACATCTACGGCTACCGCCTGCAACGCTACATCGCCGAGACCTACGGCCAGGACGCGGCGGGAACGCTCACCCAGGCCCATGCCGGGCGTATCCCCTACACCATCAGCGCGCCTGCCAAGAGGAACTTCAACGGCAATAGCTATCGGGATGTGTACGAGGATATGCTCGTGGCGCTGAGAAAGGAGCAAAGCGCAAGAATCGCTGTCCTCTCCCAGAAGCCCTTCACGACGCTGTCCCGCATCAGCGACGAAGGTGAAAACCTCACCTACCCGCGCTTTTCCCCGGATGGAAGTCGCATCGCATTCACAAGGCGCGACCCGCACGACCACACCTCGATCGTGGTGACCGATGCCACCGGCCGGCGCGTGCTGGCAAGCTTCAGGCGCCAGTTCTCCGACGGGAGCCTCAGTTGGTCACCGGACGGCAAACGCATCTACTTCACCCAAGCCGAGATCACACGGGGCTTCGACCTGTACCAGGACCTCTACGTCCACGACCTCGACCATGACCGCACCGACCGACTCACCAAGGGTGAGCGCCTCGGCGAAGTGCAGCTCTCCCCGGACGGAAAACTCTTTGCCGCCGTGCAAAGCGGCTCCGGGAGCCAAAATCTCGTCCTCTTCGAGAACCTGGCGGGACTGGAAAAACCGAAACCTTCCACGGTGACGCGTTACCAGGGGGAGCGGGTTTCCGCTCCGCGCTGGTCGCCCGACGGCCGCACGCTCAGCTACATCCGGACCGACAATTACGGCCGGAGTTCACTCATGATTTATGACCTCGGCCGGAAATCCGAGAGCGTCCTGCTAAGCGCGGGGAACTCCCTCGCCTACCCCGTCTGGGCGCCCGACGGCGCGGTCGTCTATTACATCTCGGACGAGACCGGGGTCTTCAACGTCTTTGCCTATGATCTCAAGGCGCGCAAGAGCTACCAGGTGAGTCACCTGCTGACCGGCGCCCTGCAGCCTGAGCCTTCTCCCGACGGAAGCCGCATGCTGATCGCGCACTACACCTCACACGGTTTCAGGATCGCGGCATTCAACTTGGAGCGCTCCGACTGGAGTGAAAGCCGCGGCCCCTCACTGCCGCTTACCCGCGCCCTCCCCACTTCTCCCGCATCGGAGCCGACCGCACCCGAAGGCGCCACTTCCGATACTGCGGCAACACAGGCTGGGACAGCCCAGCCGACGACTGTCCAGACTGCCACCTCTCAAACTCCGGCGCTGCTCCCCTCCGCCTCATACACGCCGCTGAAGACGATCGCACCTCGCTTCTGGCTGCCGCGCTTCTACGCCGACGGCGAGGGGGTCGCCATCGGCGCCTATACCGCTGGAAGCGATGCGCTCGGCTACCACACCTACGCCGTAAGCGGCGCCTACAGTGAAGGCCGCAAACGCGGCTACGGGAGCCTTATCTACCAAAACGACTCGTTCTATCCGACCTTCACCCTCCGGGCGCACAACGAACCGTTTCTGTACGGGGACCTTTACCAGACGGGCAACGACTACTACGAACTGAACCGCGGGGTGTCCGTCGAGGCCGCCGTCCCCCTGAACCGGCTGGAATCGCGCTACCGCCTGCGGGCCGGCTATGAACTTCTCGACCAGAAGGCGCTGAGCGACGTGGCTGACGACGGCACCTTCCATGGCGTCCCCGTCTTTCAGGGGCGCAGGGACAACCTCTTCGCCGGAATCGACTTCGACGACGTGCTTAAGTACCCCTATTCGATCAGCTCCGAGGAAGGGAGAAGGGTTTCGCTTTTGTACCGCCGCTTCGACAAAGGGTTCGGGAGCGACATCAACCTCTCGGAGTACAGCGCGACCTGGCAGGAGTACCTGCATCTGCCGATTCGGCAACCGGGGAACCAGGTGCTCTATCTGCGCCTGGCCGGTGCCTTCGCCGATGGCGACCTTCAGTACGGCCAGCAGGCCTTCCAGTTGGGCGGCGCACCGTCCGACCTCAACCCGTACCCGCTGCGCGGCTATCCGCTCCGTTCCATGACCGGCAAGTACGTGGCAACGGGAACCATCGAGTACCGTGCGCCGATCATGTACCCATTCTCCGGCCCCGGCACCGTTCCCGCCTTCGCAGAAAAGCTGCACACCGCTCTCTTCGTAGACGCAGGCCAGGTTTGGGGCGGCCTGCGCCCCTTCGCAGCAGACGAAACCAGAGTCGGCGCCGGTGTCGAGTTGCGCGCCGATCTGACTATCGGCTACTGGGCCAAGGTCACCCCTGCGATAGGATTCGCTCACGGGTTCAACAAGAACGGCGAAGATCAGATATACTTCGCGCTGTACTTGGGGCTCTAAAGAGAGACACCGGGCCCCTCAAACCATAACCGCTTAACAGGAGGAGCATATGCGGATTATCGTGGTGGGAGCGACGGGAACCATAGGGAAGGCAGTGGCGAAACTCCTGGCGACCGAGCACGACGTCGTCAAGGTCGCCTTCAGAAGCGGCGACCACAGGGTGGACATGTCGAACAAGGAGTCCATCGAGCGGATGTTCCAGGAGGTGGGCCACTTCGACGCCCTCGCCTGTGCCGCCGGGGTCGCCCGCTTCGGGGCGTTGGCGGAACTTTCCGACGAGGACTTTCAGACCGGGCTGGCCGGCAAGCTGATGGGCCAGGTGAACCTGGTGCGGGTGGGGATGAACTACATAAGCGACAACGGCTGCTTTACCCTGACCAGCGGTGTCCTGAGCCACAGTCCGATGCCGGGGAGCGCCTCGATCAGCATGGTCAATGCCGGGCTGGAAGGTTTCGTACGCGCCGCGGCGCTCGAGATGCCGCGCGGCATACGTATCAACGTGGTGAGCCCGCCGTGGGTGAAGGAAACGCTCGAAGCGCTCGGGATGGACGCGACCGGTGGGATGCCCGCCGAGCAGGTGGCCCAGGCGTACTGGTCGAGCATTCACGGCATGCGTAGCGGCACCGTGATCAACGCCAAGGACTTCGCCTGAGATAACGCGCCGATACGCGAGGACAACAAAAAGGGCAACGGAGCTGGGGATACTTTCCCCACGACCCGTTGCCCTTTTTCTATGCCTCACAGGTGTTGCCGCGTACCGTCCACCCGGAGGGGGACGGCTCCTCCCGCCTAGGTTGCGATCTACCGCACTATGGTCGGCGGCTTCACCTCGAATTCCGGCCTGAACTGGAGCTTCTTCGTGCCGCGGTTGTTGAGGTACTTCGGAAGCTCGAGGTCGACCTTCTCGGGCACCTTCTCGCCGGCCTGGGCGAGGAGCTGGCGCAGGTGCATGTCGGCTGCGGAGGCATGATTTACCGCATCCTCCAGAACGCGCATCCCCTCTGCGGGGTTGTGGAAACCGGTGGAGTTCTCGGCCCCCACGAACACGAGCCGGTAGAAGGCCTGCTCATAATGCTCGCGCGCCATCCCGTACAGTTCCTGGTCGATCTGCTTGCCCGCACTCTTCGCCCGGTTTGCCATCTCGAACAGTTTCGCATCGGTCGCCACGGCGTATCCGGCTTTGAGATAGCGATCGGTGAAACGGTCCTGGATGTCGATGACCTTCTGCCTTAGCTGCGCAGGGGTCTCGCCGTGGCAGGCGGCGCAGGCGGACATGCTCCCCTTGAGCGGACTCATGATCCTGTGATCGGTCAGGTCCTCGCCATCCACCGTCATCACAGGCATGTGGCAGTCGGCACAGGTGACGCCTGCCATGTAGTGCGGGCTCTGATTCGAGTAGAACTCGTACTCGGGGTGGCGGACGAAGCCGAGCTTGAAGCCGGTAACCGCCTGCACCCACTCACCGTTCGCGGGTGAACTCTTGATCTGCTTGATGATGTTCTCGATGGTGATGTGCCCTTCCTGGCTCCCCGCCCAGGGGAAGATCACGTTGGTGGAATGCATGTCCTTGTCCTTCGGGATCATATAGGTCACGTGACACTGGGCACAGACGAAATTACGTTTTTGTTCCCTGGTCAGTTTCGTCTCATCGAGACCGATCTCCTTGAGCGCCTTTCCGAGCGTGAAGCCGCGGGAGATCTTCAGGGCCATCCCCTTGTTGTCGTGGCAATCGACGCAGGCAACACCCAAGGTCTGCTTATCCTTGGGAAGCCTCGCCAGGACCTCCTTGTACGGGGTCGGGAAATATGCCGCCCCCATGTCCTTGGCAAGCTTCGGCGCGTAAGGTGTCTTGCAGGTGAGACAGGCGCCCCCCGCCTTGATCCTCCCCGGATCGACCTCGAGCTGGTCCTGCACCATGTAATAGTGGCCGCGCGGCTCATTGTACTCAGCCCCGAAGCCCCAGCCGTTGTATAAAAGCGCAAGGAAGGGGTATTCGTCCAGCTTGTCGCGTCGCTCCTCACCGACGTCGTACCCCCTCTTGTACTTGCTGAGACCTGCGGGGGTCGGCTCGCTGGTCAGCTTCCACTGCTGGTAGTGAATGGGATAAAGCCTGCCCCAGTGCGCCGGATCTATGGCGGCATCGGCTGGATCTACCTTGCCTTCCGGGGCCATTTCGCTGGTTACGGGATCCATTCTTTTCTGCACGCACGCACTCCAGATCAAAACCGCAGTCATAAAAGCGAAAACTGAAAGGTACCTTGCTTTCCTGCTCCGCATTTGTGCCTCCTTTTGCTCATGGTTTGATTGGAAAACGCCCCTCAGTGTACCACCAATTCTGACATTGTCCCCACGATGCGGCAGCTCGCTAAAGGAAAGACTTTTGCGACACAAAGACCTCTCCTTTCGTGATAGACGTTTTCCTTGTCACAGAGTAGGAAACAAGATGCCCGTGAAGAGGCAGGCCGAACCTCAGCGCTGGGTTTTCTTAGTCAGCGCATGCGGCGCGACAGTGCATACCGCAAAGTTCGCGGCAGCTAGGCCTTACACCGGCATGCTTTTTTAAACACAGAGAGGTTATTCGGGGAGAGAAGGAGTATGGCGTTGCCGCGCCGCGGCTGAAAACAGTATCGCGGCGGGACTACCCGATGCTGAGCCGGTTTTTGCCGGACGTCTTGCTCTGGTACATTAGGGAATCTGAGCGCTGCAGGAGGGTTTGCAGCGTGTCGGTTTTGAGCGCCATGGTGGCGCCGATGGAGATGGTGACGCGCAGATGCACGTCATCTACCAGGAGAAAGGACTTCTCGACGAGCTTGCGCAGGCGCTGCCCCATGTGTTTGAGGTTCGCGGCGGTGACGTTTCGTACGATGCCGACGAACTCCTCGCCTCCCCAACGCCCGTAAAGGTCGAAGGGGCGGGAGTTGGCGCTCAGCGTACCGGCGACGAACTGCAGTACCCGGTCGCCGGTATCGTGCCCGTAGCGGTCGTTGATGCACTTGAAGTCGTCCAGGTCCATGAACAGGACGCCGAAGGGGATGTCGTAGCGGTTAAGTTCCTCAAGGCGGGCCTCGAGCTCACGGTCCAGGTAACGGCGGTTGGCAAGCTGGGTGAGTCCATCCAAGAGGGCCAGTTTTTCCAGCTCCTGCAGCCGCATCTCGTTGGCCGCGGTAAAGCTGTCGTCGGAGAACATCTCGACGCCGCCGATTACCTTGCCGTCGTCGTCGGTGAGCGGCACGACCCGGACCAAGACCGGCAGCCGGTGACCGTTTTTGTGGTGCAGAAAGACGCGCGCTTCGTGCGGAGTGCCGGATTCTATGGTGGTCGCGAGGGGACATTCACTGCAGCAGAGGTTTAGGCCTATATCGTCGACGTGGCAGAGAATGTTGTCTGCACACGGCTTCCCGACTACCTCATCCGCGCCGTAGCCGGAGATCCTTTCCGCGGCATGGTTCCAGAAGACGATCCTCCGGTTCATGTCGACGATGTACAGTCCGTCCCGCAGCTCTTCGATGATTTTTAAGTATGAAGCGCTGCTGAGATGCATGACACGTGCTCCTTCAGGGCGGAGAAGACTGAACCGGTATCCGAAGGATGCGCGGCCAGACAGCGAATAATGAGCAAGATGTGGCCGAAGTGTTAATGAGTATAGTCGCGGCCCTGAGCGTTGTCAAAAAAGCCCGCCGCAGCTAGACCCCGAGGATCGCCCCTTCCAGCAGTCCGGAATCGCTCACCTTGAAGCTACCGAAACCGAAGACGCGCATGGTGGTCAGCACCACCAGCATACCGGCGACGATGAGATCCTCCCTGCCCGGCTCAAGGCCCGGCACCCGGAGGCGCTCCTGAGGCGTCAGGGGAAGCAGCCGCTCGAACATCGCCTCGACCTTCGCAAGCGGCAGGGTGTAGTTGTTCACCCGGCGGTAATCGTAGTCGGTCATACCGAGGTCGATGGCGGCCAAGGTTGTAGCGGTGCCGGCGGTGCCGACCAGGGTTGCGGCGGCAAAACGCTCCAGGTGCCCCTCCCCCTGAAGTTCCCTTTTGAGCCCTTCAAGCTCGCGTCTGACCTTCTCCTCCATGGCGGCGACGCTCCCCTTCCCTTCCGTTAGACGCACCACCCCGATCGGGAGGCTGCGCGAGAACAGCGGCTGCTGCAGCGCCGCCAGCGTGTACTCGGTACTCCCCCCTCCAACGTCGAAAACGGCGAGATCCTCGTCCTTGTTGTCGAGGATGGATGCGACCCCCCTGAGGGTGAGGATGGCCTCCTCGTTGCCATCGATCACCTCGAGGGTGATGCCGGTTTCTTCCTGCACACGACGACAGAACTCCGCGCCGTTTTTGGCGTCGCGGACCGCGGAAGTCGCCACGGCTCTCACGCGACGGACGCCGTGCGCCGCCATGTCGGCGGCAAATTCCTTGAGTGCTGCAAGCGAGCGCAATTGCGCCTCTTCCGAGAGCCCGAACTCCCTGGTGAAGCCCCCCCCGAGCCTGGTGATGATCCTCTTGAGCAGGATCTGGCGGTAGGGATCCCGGCTGGCGATCAGGAGGCGCGCGGTGTTGGTGCCGAGGTCGATGGAGGCTACTTTGTCGGTCATGGGGTTATTCCTTTCTTTTCGTTGATCATGGAGAATCCGAGTTGGGCGATCTTGGAGAACGAGGCGATCATGTCGCCGTACAAAAGCCCGGAGACAATGCTGCACTTGCCGCTTTTCAGACGGCGCAGGTGACTTGTCTGCAGCTCGCTTTCCAGCGAAGCGATCTCGAGTTTGAGTGGGGTCACGTCGGGGGCGTCCTCTCCCTTCAGGACCGCCTCGCAGAGTTGGACCACGGCGCCCACCCGCGCCGCGAAACGCTTCAACTCGTCCATCGCGCTTGACGAAAAACGAAGCCGCTCTTCCTTCTTGCGCATCAGGTAGTTGAGCACCGCTTCGATATGGTCCCCCACCTGTTCGATCTCGTTCACGAGCTCCAGCATGGCCGGGATTTCCATGGCGCGCTCAAGCGAGAGGGTCTCGCGCGAGAGGGCCACCAGGAACTGGGACATGTCGCGGTGCAGGACGTCGAGAACCACTTCCTTGTTGCGTACCGCGGCGGCGACCTTGGGGTTGAAGCCGTCGAACTCGGAAACGAGGTCGGCGTACATCGAGGCGGCGATGCTCCCCATGCGGGCCAGTTCGTTCCAGGCCTGCACGAGGGCGATGGTCGGCGTCTTGATCACCCGGACGTCGATGAAGCGGGGCCTCGGCTCGCTCTCGGAGCGTCTGGTCGGGAGCAGCGTCTCGGCGGAGCGGGCGAAAAAGCCGATGGTGGGGAGAAACACGAGAAGCGACGCGACGGTGAAAATGGTATGCGCGTTGGCCAGGTGCCGGGCTATGTGCGGGCGCATGGCCTGCACCACGGCCTCGGGCGGAGCGCCCTGGTGCAAAAGGGTCAGATCACCGGGCGAGACCTGGGCGACCAGGCGCAGAAAAAGCGGGAAAAAGATGAGCGCGAGGGCGATGGCGCCCCAACTGATGCCGAGGTAGATGATCACCGCCCGTTTCGCGGTCTGGCTGCCGCCGATCGAGGCGATGAGCGGAATGAGCGCGGCGCCAGCCACTTCGCCTATCACCATGGCGATGGCGGAATCATAGGAGAGAACGCCGGCCGAGGCGAGTGCTATTACGATACCGAGGGTGGCGCTGCCGGACTGCACCACGAAGGTGAGGAGCGCGCCGATAAGGACCGCCACCAGGCGAAGCGAAGGAAGCGTCTGGTGCAGCCCCGCGATGATGGCGCTCTCGCTGAGCGGCAGGCAGGCCCCCTCCAGGATGGAAAGACCGAAGAAGACGAGACCGATGCCGAGGAGCATCCGGCCGAGATTGGAGAGTCTCCTGCTGCGCGAAAAGAAGCTGAAGAAGACGCCGAGGGCGATGGCCGGCAGCCCGAGTGCGGAGACCCGGAAGGCGATGAACTGGATGGCGAGCGTGGTGCCGATACCGGTGCCGAGCAGTACGCCCAGGGCCTGGTAGAGCGAGAGAAGACCTGCGTTCACGAAGCCGACCACGAGCACGGACGCAGCCGGGCCGGACTGGAGCAGCGATGCGAGACAACTGCCGAGCAAAGGGGCGGTGAGGCGGTTTCCGGTGGTGCGCTCGAGGATGCGGCGCAGGCGCTCTCCGGTGACCTTTTGCAGCCCCTCCGACATGGTCCGCATGCCGAGGATGAAGAGCGCGAGCCCGCCGAGGGCCTCTACGATATACGACCAAAAGGTGGGAAACATGGCAAGGCCGGTTCTGGCTCTGTAAAAGCTGTACTACAGCTACAAAAACAATGGGCGCCCGCCGGCGGGAGGCCGGCGGGCGCAATGGTGACTACGAAGATCTTCGGATCCCGCGAACGTTGACGGAAAGTTCAGCTAACCGGAGACCTTTTCCTTCAGTTCCTTGCCGACCTTGAAGAAAGGAAGCTTCTTGGCCTTTACTGCAATGGATTCGCCTGTCTTGGGGTTCCTTCCGGTATAGGCGTCGTACTCTTTCACCACGAAGCTTCCAAAGCCCCTGATCTCGATCCGGTCACCGGATAGCAGGGCTTCGGTCATCGAAGCGAAGACCGCGTTGACCACCTCCTCGGCTTTCTTGAAGGAGAGGGTCTTTCTGGCAGCGAGAGATTCAATGAGTTCTGATTTGTTCATTGTCCACCTCCGGGGAACCACTTGCTTTAACAACAACCCTTTAAATATTTTTTGGTCAGGAACTTCACGTCGTCGGTGCGTCCCTGCCCGTTGAGAATCGGAATGAGCCTTTCAGCGGCGGAACGCGCCACGCTCGGATACTCGAGCGACTTGGTCCAAAGCTCCATGGCGCGCTCGGTGTTGCCCGTTGTTTCGTGCAACTCGCCCAGCATGAACTGGGCCTGGTCGGCGAGGATGTCAAGCTCGAGCATCTTTTCCACGACCGCCATGGCCTGCGGATAAGCCCCGCCGCCTGCGTAAAGCTGGACCAGCGCGAGGTACACCGCAGCGTTCTGCGGGTTGAGGGCGAGAGCACGATTCAGGAGCTTTTCGCTCTCATGAATTTGGCCGCCCCTGAACATTATAAGTGCCACTTCGTATAATACAATGTCATTTTCACCAGATAACAACATTTCCTGCAAAATTGTGAAAGCGTCGCGGTCGTTACCCTCATGAATCAGAAGGTAGGCACGGGCAAATTTCGGACCCATGGCGGCGTAGCGTCCCGGGAGGTCGCCGGGGAGCGGCTGGACCATGAGGTAGAACTGGTCCTCCTCGGAGAGGCTCATTTCCATGGGGGCCGGCTCCTCGTGGTGGTGCCCGCCGTGCCCCTTGCAGCTCGTGCAGGAACCGCCGCTGTGCGGCTTGTAGTTGCCGACGCCGGCCGGAGCCGCAGCAGCACCGGCACCGGCACCGGCACCGGCAGCAGCACCGGCCGCGGGAGCGGCGGCGGGAGCAGGCTGCTCCAGTTTCAGGGCCTCGGCCTCGGCGCGCGACTTGAGGCCGCGGTCGACGGCGAGATCGGCGGCAAGGCGGAAGTGGTCGTACGCTTTCTGCGCCTCGCCCGCCCTGAGCGCGTGCTCCCCTTCCTGGAGGTTCAACTCGCCCAGACGATCGCAAGCATGGTCGAGACCTTCCTGGATCGCGGCAGCCTCCTGAGCGGCATCAGCAGGGCAAAGCCTCAGCGCTTCCTGAAAATCGACGCGCGCATCGGCGAAACGCTCCGCCGCGAGGTGCTTGGCACCCTGGTTCTGGTAGTGACGAAAATCCTTCTTGCCGAACAGTCCGAAAAACATGCAGCCTCCGATAATGGTGGAAATAACAAACTCACATCACATCCGAATGAGTTCGGTAACGCTTTCTAGGTGATACGTCTGCGGAAACATGTCGACCGGCTTGGACCGCGTGACCCGGTATGCGGCGCCCTGCAGCTGCGCGAGATCGCGCGCGAGGGTCGTCGGGTCGCAGGAGACGTAGATGATCCGTTCCGGTTCGAGCTGAGCCAGTTCGGCGGCGGCTTCGGCCCCAGCGCGCGGCGGGTCGAGCACAACTACGTCGAACCTCTCCTTGCGCTTCGCCAGACGACGGACCGCGAGTGATGCGTCGCTCACCTGGAACGAGACGTTCTCGACGCCGTTCGCCTCTGCGTTGGCCACCGCATCCTGGATCGAGGGAGCGAATCCCTCCACCCCGAAGACCTCGGCGGCGTGAGGGGCCAGCGGGATGGAGATGTTGCCGTTGCCACAGTAAAGATCGAGCACCCGTTCCTTGCCGGTGAGGGCCGCCCACTCCCAGACGGTGCGGATGAGCTCTAGGTTCTGCCGGTAGTTAACCTGGGAGAAGCCGCCGCGACTGAAACGAAGGCGCAGCTCCCGTGATCCCGGAAACAGGTCGGCGGGTATACGGTAGCTCAGGGAATCGATGCCGAAGGCGCGGATGAGCTCGCCCTTCGCCCCCCCCTTCACGTACGCTCCCGATACGGATGGGATAAGGTCGCGTGCGGCGGCAAGCTCCACAGCCACCTGTTCCGGCCGCGCCTCGCGGCAGTGCAGGATGGCGATCCCCTCCCCGTCGTCGCCCATGGCGAGATCGAGTTGCTGTACCGCCTCGCCGCGGGGCAGCCGCGACAAGAGAGAGCGGAACTCATCCGCCATCCGGTTCAAAAGCTCGTGAGCCAGGGGGCACCCGGCGCCGAAGTCGACGATGTCGTGGGAACCGGTGCGGAAGAAACCAAGCCTCAATGCGCCCTTGTGCCGGGAGACCTTCAACTGGACCCTCGAGCGGTAGCCGTAGCACTCCGGCGAGGGGGAAACCGGGAGGACCACCTCGCGCGGCACCTTGCCGATGCGGCTCAAGGTGTCGGTGAAGATAGTCCCCTTTGTCGCCAACTGCTCGGCGTAGGAGAGGAACTGCCAGTCGCAGCCGCCGCAGGCGCCAAACACCGGGCAGGACGGCTCGATACGCAACGGGGAGGCCGTCACCAGTTCGAGCAGCTCGGCCTCCACGAAGGAGCGCTTCTCCTTCACGACGCGGACGCGGGCGATGTCCCCAGGCGCGGTGAAAGGTACGAAACAGGCCTTGCCGTCTAGGCGTGCAAACCCGGCACCGCCGTAGCAAAGGCTCTCTATGGAGACCTCGTGCTCAGTCATGGACGCCCCGCGGGATGAACCCTCTTCTGCGCCCCTGGGCCTTGACGAGCTCGGCCTGCGCAAGTTTTTTAGGGAAACCGGGACCACTGAAATAATCAAGGGAGTGCTCTACGAAATGGGCGATCACCCGGTCGACGGTCTCCTCGACCGAGGCGCCGGCAACGCCTTGGTGCTCGATCTCTTTCTGGTAACTGACACAGGCGCCGAGAAGCTTTGTGGCTGCCTCATAGGACGCCTCGTCCTGGAAGAGGTCCGGAGTAAGAGGCACGTCGCAGCTTATCTTCACCCTTACTTGGTGGTAGTCGCCGAAGTAGCGGCGGGATGCATCGAAGAAACGAACGGTGAGCCCGTTGGAGAGCGGGATCTCCCTGATCAGTTTTGACATGTAAAAGGACACCTCTGGCTGAAATCTCGTCATTTTTTTAGCATGTTATGGATGTTCTGTAAATAGCGATGATACCGTGAGGAAAATGGAGCAGACGGCGAAAACCAGCTTGCTTTTTTAAGTAAATATTTGTAGACTCGCCTGTTGTTAAAACAAGCCACACATACCGCCAGGAGCGAAAATGAGCAAGGAAGAAGCAATTGAAGTCGAAGGGACGGTCATAGAGCCGCTTCCCAACGCTATGTTTAAGGTGAAGCTGGAAAACGACCACATCGTGCTGGCACACATCTCCGGCAAGATGAGGAAGTTCTTCATCAAGATCCTGCCGGGCGACAAGGTCACCGTAGAGCTTTCCCCCTACGACCTGAGCCGCGGCCGCATCACCTATCGCGCCAAGTAGCCCTCCCCCGTACGTCACCGGCGTCTGTCCCAGCCACATTCAGCATCGCTGCAAGGCAATACGGATAACATAGACCCGATAACGGTTTAGCGCGTGCCGCCCACGCCGCACGCTAGAGCCCTATCCAAATATCAATCAAGAACGAGGAAGAACCTATGTACACTGCAGCCGATCTGAGAAAAGGCCTGAAGATCGCCATCGACAACGAGCCGTACATCATCACCCACTTCGACTTCGCGAAGCCGGGCAAGGGTCAGGCGCTCTACCGCACCAAGCTGAAGAACATGATCACCGGCTCTACCCTGGACCGCACCTACCGCTCCGGCGAGACCTTCGAGCCCGCGCAGCTCGAGGATCGCAAGATGCAGTACCTCTACAAGGAAGACGACCACTACTGCTTCATGGACAACACCACCTACGAGCAGATCCACATCAGCGAAGACGCCATGGGCGACGCCAAAAACTACCTGATCGACAACCTCCCAGTTGACGTGCTCCTCTTCAGGGAGAAGGCGATCGGCGTCGAGGTTCCCAACTTCGTCAACCTCCGCGTCGTGCAGACCGACCCGTGGGTCAAAGGCGACACCTCCGGCAGCGACTCCAAGCCCGCCACCGTCGAGACCGGCTACGTCCTGCGCGTACCGCCGTTCATCGAAGAAGGCGAGCTGATCACCATCGACACCCGTACCGGCGAGTACTCCACCAGGGTGAAGGGGTAAAAAGATGCCGGGAAGTTGGCCACTGGCCAGGCGCTCACAGGCCCTGGCCCAGCGTGGCGCGATCTTCAACAGGATCAGGATGTTTTTCCATGAAAAGGGGTATCTCGAGGTCGAGACCCCTTTTCGCATACCTGCTCCCGCCCCCGAGGCACAGATCGACGCCATCCCCAGCGACGGCTGGTTCCTGCAGACCTCCCCGGAACTCTGCATGAAGCGCCTTCTGGCCGCGGGGTATCCGCGCATCTTCCAGATCTGCCGCTGCTGGCGGGATGGCGAGCGTGGCTCGCGCCACTTAAGCGAATTCACCATGCTCGAGTGGTACCGCGCACAGGCGGACTACCAGGTCCTCATGGCCGAGACCGAGGAACTGGTCCGTGCCGCCGCCGGGAGCGAAAGCACCGACTACCGCGGCCACAAGATCGACCTCTCGCCTCCATGGGAGCGGATCACGGTCCGCGACGCCTTCCGGCGCTACACCGACACCACTGCGGAAGCGGCTCTTGCCGACGGGAGCTTCGACGAGCTCATGGTGGAGCGCATCGAACCGCACCTGGGCCTCACGCGTCCCACCTTCATCTACGACTACCCCGCCATTTGCTCGGCCCTCGCGAGGCTCAAGGCGTCCGACCCCACGGTGGCGGAGCGCTTCGAGCTCTACATCGGCGGGCTCGAGATCGCGAACGCCTTCTCCGAACTGATCGACCCCATCGAGCAGCGTACCCGTTTCGAGGCGGAAGCAGCCGAGCGTGCAGCGCAGGGGAAGCGGACCTACCCGATGCCTGAGAAGTTTCTCGCCGCACTGTCCGGGATGCCTGAGGCCGCCGGCATCGCCCTCGGGCTCGACCGCCTGGTCATGGTGCTCATTAACGCCGACAGCATCGACGACGTCGTCGCCTTCACCACGGAAGAACTCTAGCCCCGCCCTACCCCCCGTTCACAGTCAGGCTAATAGTGTTCGCCCCTGAGACCGGGCGGAGGTAAATCGTCAACCAGTTTTCCGGAAGAGGTTGACAACCAGCTCCCCCGCGTGCTACATGACCGGCTGGAGGATCGTTCATGGAAAAATTAATCGCTGAAATTGCACAAAGGATCATCGCCGGTGGCTCCATCACACCCGAGGAGGCCGTCCGCCTCACCGAGGTCGAGGGCTCGGCAATATACGACCTGTTCCGCGCCGCCACCCGCGTCAAGGAACACTTCGTCGGCAACGAAATACATCTTTGTTCCATCATCAACGCGAAGTCCGGACGCTGCGCCGAGAACTGCGCCTTCTGCGCCCAGTCCTCGCACCACTCAACCGACGCGCCGGTCTACCCGCTGGTACAGGAGGATCAGATCGTTGAATGCGCCAAGACGGCAGAGACCAACGGCTCCGCCTGTTTCGGCATCATCACGAGCGGCACCACGGTGAAAGGGCAGGAACTGGAGCAGATCCTCGCCGCGCTGCGCCGCATCCGCAAGGAAACCACCATCCTCCCCTCCTGCTCGCTCGGGATCATCGACGAGGAGACCGCGCTCAAGCTGAAGGATGCCGGGATGGATACCTACCATCACAACCTCGAGACCGCAGAGAGCTTTTTCCCAAATATCTGCACCACGCACGAGTACCGCGAGGACGTGGAAACGGTTCGCGCCGTGAAAAAGGCTGGCGTCACGGTCTGCTCGGGTGGGATCTTCGGCATGGGTGAAAGCGCGGCACAGCGCGTCGAGATGGCCTTCACGCTGAAGGAGCTCGACGTCGACTCGGTGCCGATGAACTTCCTGAACCCGATCGATGGGACCCGTCTCGAGGGGGCCGCCCTCATCAGCGCCATGGAGTGTCTGAAGACCATCGCCGTGTACCGCCTGATCCTGCCGGAGAAGCGCATCACCATCTGTGGAGGCAGGGAGAAGAACCTGCGCGACCTGCAGTCCTGGATTTTCTTCGCCGGCGCCAACGGCACCATGATCGGCAACTACCTCACCACGCTCGGGCGCAACGTCGATACCGACCTGACCATGTTCAGCGATCTCGGCCTCACCACGGTGATGTGCGCGCACTAGCACGAAGCGGAAAGGAACCTACATGTCAGCAAAAAGCATCTTCATCACCGGCACCGATACCGGTGTGGGAAAAACCATCGCGTCGGCGACCATCGCCATGCTGCTCAGGAGGCTGGGACACAGCGTCGGCGTCATGAAGCCGGTAACGAGCGGCTGCATCGAGCGGGACGGAAAGCTAATCTCCGAGGACGCCGAGCTCCTCTGCTTCGGAGCCGGCGTGCCGTTGACGCCCGACTGCACCCCTTACCTACTCAGAGCGCCCCTCGCCCCTTCGGTCTCGGCCAGCCAGGACGGCGTCCGCATCAACTTCCAGGTGATCAAGGAGGCCTACGACCGGCTCGCCCAGAAGCACGAGTTCGTCATTGTCGAAGGGGCCGGCGGGCTCATGGTACCCCTTGCAGGCGGGCTTCTTGTCGCCGACCTCGCCCTGCACCTGGGGCTTCCCATCGCGGTGGTGGCGCGCCCGAATCTCGGCACCATCAACCACACCCTGCTCACCACCTTCACCGCACGCACCATGGGGCTGAATGTGAAGGGGGTCATCGTGAACCGCTACCCGGACACCCCCGACCAGGCCGAGTCCTACGCGCCGCACATGATCGATTCCCTTTCCGGCTCGCAACTCCTCGGCCTCTTCCCGGACATCCAGGGAGCCGACGAGCGCGAGACGGTGACCCGCGTCACCGATCACCTGCTGCAGCAACCGGCAACCGGGATCATGCTGCGCGAGATGTTTGACTAACAATTGACAATCGACGATTGACAACGCCGGCTCTGCCGCCGATACCTTGAACGGTGCGGCGGCAGAGCCTTTTTCAGGAGGATGAACGTGATCGAACTGGATACGGAAACTCTAAGGCGCTACGACAGCGATTACCTTTGGCACCCCTTCACCCAGATGAGCGAGTGGGAGGGAGCGGAAAACATCATCATCACCAGGGGCGAGGGGTCCTACATCATCGACTCGGACGGCAACCGCTACCTGGACGGCGTCGCGGCCATCTGGACCAACGTGCACGGCCACTGCAAAAAAGAGATCAACGACGCGATCAAGGAGCAGGTGGACCGGCTCGAGCACGCAACGCTCTTAGGCCTCTCCAACGACCGCGCGGCGCTACTTGCCAAACGCCTGATAGATATTGCTCCTCCGGGACTCGCCAAGGTGTTCTATTCCGATAACGGCTCCACCGCGGTGGAGATCGGCGTCAAGATGGCCTTCCAGTACCAGCAGCAGACCGGCAACAAGGAAAAGACGAAGTTCATCCGCTTCGACAACGCCTACCACGGCGACACCGTCGGCTCCATGAGCGTAGGCGGCATCGCCATCTACCACGAGGTCTACGCGCCGCTACTCTTCCCGACCATCATGGCCCCCTCCCCTTACTGCTACCGCTGCCCGCTCTCGCCGGAGGGGGACTGCACGAAGTGCGGCCTTCTCTGCCTTAAGGAGCTGGAGCGCCTCATGGAAGAGCACGCGCACGAGCTGGCGGGACTCGTGATCGAGCCGTCGGTTCAGGGCGCAGGCGGGATGATCGTGCAGCCTCCCGGGTTCGTGAAAGGGGTACGCGAGCTTTGCGACCGCTTCAACGTCCTCATGATCGCGGACGAGGTCGCCGTCGGCTTCGGGCGCACCGGCGCCATGTTCGCCTGCGGCAAGGAAGGGGTGACGCCGGACATCATGGCGATATCGAAGGGGATCTCGGCCGGTTACCTGCCGCTTGCCGCGACGCTCACCACCCGCAAGGTCTACGACGCCTTCTGGGGGGAGTACAGCGCGCTCAAGACCTTCTTCCACGGGCACACCTTCACCGGCAACCCGATCGCCTGCGCTGCGGCCCTCGCAAGCCTCGATATCTTCGAAAAGGAGCGGCTCCTGGAGCAGCTTCCGGAGAAGATCGATTACATCCAGGACCGTCTGCAGCGGCTCATGGAGCTCCCCAACGTGGGAGACGTGCGCCAGGAAGGGATGATCGGCGGAATCGAGCTGGTGCGGGACCGTCACACGCGCGAGCCGTATCCCTGGGAGGAGCGCGTCGGCGTGAGAGTCATCATGGAGGCGAGAAAGCACGGCCTCTTCCTGCGTCCCTTGGGCAACGTGATCGTCGTGTTCCCGCCCCTCTCAATCTCCATGAACGAGCTCACCATCCTCATGGACGGCATCGAGGCCTCGATCCGCAGCGTGACCGAATAGCCTCCCGAAGCAGAGCAGGTTTGCTGCTTAACAGGTAGTTTTCTACCGGGAAGGCAATCCAGAAAGCTCTGGCATCTCGCAATATCTTCCAGTAATATATGGTGCTTCGCCCTCCCCCCTCTCTTCCGGGAGAGGGGCGGGGGTGAGGGCGTAGCAATTGGCGACATGTTGCCGTCGGCCACGCCCTCACCCGGCCTGCGGCACTCCTCTCCCGTCTTTGCAGCCCGAAGCGCTACGGCGCGCAGGCCCAAGGGGAGAGGGAATGGTCATGCATGCACCGATGCAAACATCAATGGGATACAGAAGTTACCAGATCAACGCCGAAGGAGCACTTCATGGAACTGATCGACAGCCATTCGCACATATACGGCAGCGAGTACACGGAAGATTTCGAGGAGATGATGGCGCGCGCCAAAGAGGCGGGTGTCGGCACCATCATGGCGGTCGGCGCCGACCTCGAGTCGAGCATCGCCGCCTGCGGACTCGCCAGGACACGCGATAACATCTACTGCTCGGTCGGCATCCATCCCCACGACGCCGAGGGGGTGACCGAGGCGGACTACCAGACGGTTCGCGAGCTCGCCCTCAACAACCCAAAGGTGGTCGCCATCGGCGAGGTTGGGCTCGACTTCTTCCGCGACCGCTCCCCCCGCCCCGCCCAGGAAGAGGTGTTCCGCCGCTTCATCAGGATGGCCCGCGAACTCTCGCTGCCGCTCATCATCCACGACCGGGACGCCCACGACCGGATCCTCGCCATCCTCAAGGAGGAAAAGGCGGAGGAGGTCGGCGGCGTGCTGCACTGCTTCTCCGGCGACCTGGAGATGGCCCGGACCTGCATCGACCTGAACTTCATGATCTCCATCCCAGGTACCATCACCTACCCCTCCAACGAGTCGCTCAGGGAAGTGGTGCGCGGCGTGAAGATCGAAAAGCTCATGGTGGAGACGGACGCGCCGTACCTGACGCCGGTGCCGCACCGCGGCAAGCGCAACGAGCCCGCCTTCGTGCGCTACGCGGCCGAGAAAGTCGCAGAACTGAAGGGGCTCTCGCCGGACGACGTCGGGCGCATCACCTCCTTCAACACGCGCAGGCTCTTCCGCATCGAGCAGGCGGCGCAGGAAGACACCATCGCCTACAAGATACGCAATTCGCTTTACCTGAACATCACCAACCGCTGCTCGAACCGCTGCACCTTCTGCCCCAAATTCGAGGAGCTCGCGGTCAAGGGGCACGAGCTGAAACTCTCCCACGAGCCGAATTACGCCGAGGTGATCGCGGCTGTCGACGCCGCTTCGGATTTTAACGAGGTGGTGTTCTGCGGCTTCGGCGAGCCGCTCATCAGGCTGGATCTGGTGAAGGAAGTGGCGGCCGAGCTGAAGAGGCGCGGGCTGAAGGTGAGGATCAACACGGACGGGCAGGCAAATCTCGTGCATGGCAGAAACGTGCTGCCAGAGCTCTCCGGGCTCGTCGACGCGCTTTCGGTAAGCCTGAACGCTTCCGACGCCGTGGAGTACGAGAGGCTCTGCAATACCCCTTTCGGAGAGGGCGGTTTTGCGGGGGTGTGCGAGTTTCTGCGCGAGGCGCCGCGGCACGTGCCGCAGGTGACGGCGAGCGTGGTCACAGTACCCGGGGTAGACGTGGACAAGGTACGTAAGCTCGCGATGTCACTCGGGGTCGAGTTCCGCGAACGCGAGTACGAAGAGGTAGGCTAAGAGGCGTCACCCGGCGGGATGGTGAAGTAGAAGGTGGCGCCCTCGCCGGGCTTCCCCTCGCCCCATACCGTCCCCCCCATACGCTCGATCATGCGCCGCACCATGGAGAGCCCGAGGCCGTGCCCGGCGAAGTCGGAGCCGTGGTGCAGCCGCTGGAAAGGGAGGAAGAGCTTGTTCGCCTGCGACATGTCGAACCCTACGCCGTTGTCCTTCACGTAGCAGATCCCGTCGCGCCTGCCGAAGCAGATGACCGTTTCCGGCTTTCCCGCGCTGTACTTCCAGGCGTTCCCCAGGAGGTTCTCCATCACGCTGGCGAGAAGCTTCTCGTCGCCGTTCACCTGCACCCCTTCCTCGATCTCGACGCGCACGGCTCGTTTCACGTCGGTAACCCTCAGTTCGGCCAAGATACGCTGCGCCATCGCACTCAGATCGACGCCGATCTCTTTGATGGGAGCAATACGCGCCTCTGATATGTCGAGCATCCGGTCGAGCGTCGCCTCCATCCGCTCGCCGCCGCCGATGATGTTCGACAGGTACTCGCGCGCCGTCGCGTCCAGTCGCTCCCCGTAACCGTCGAGGAGCAGTTCCCCGTACCCGTAGATCACCCGGAGCGGGGTGCGCAGGTCGTGCGACACCGAGTCGTAAAGGAACTCGAGTTCAGCGTAGGCCTGACTCAGCTCCGCGGTTCTCTCGGAGACCCGCCGCTCCAACTGTTCGGAGGCCTTTCTGAGCTGATCGGAGAGTTTGCGCTCGTTGGCAAGGCGCATGGCGTTGCGGATCGCTACCCCGATCACCGGTGCGACCCCCTGGATCAGGTTCAGGTCACTTTGCAGCAGCCCTCCGTCACGATTCGCGTCGTCAACGGCAAGGATACCAAGGGCTTCGCCTTCGCAGACGATGGGCGCGCAGATGAAGGAGCGCACCCCGAGGGCCACGAAGAGGGAGAAATTCTCGGGAATCGCCTGGTCCCTTACGTCGTCTATGTTGTCGACAAGCATCGACTTCTGGGCACGGAAACAGCTGACGATGACCCCAGGCGCGACGGAGTCGTCGAGCGGAAGCTCGATGCGTCGGATCTTCTCCTCGTCCTCGGGGGAGAGCCCGAAACAGCCGCGCAGCAAAAGCGCGTTTTTTTCCGGGTCCGCAAGCATCATGATGCCGCGCCCGTAGCCGAGCCGTTTGTGCAGCACCTGGTTCACACTGGCGAGGATGTCCTCCAACTCCGTCCGGGTCGAAATCACCTTGCCGATCTCGTTGATGGTGAGAGCGCTGTCGCAGTTCTCCTGAACCTGGGCAAGCAGCCTTTCGCTGGAATTACGCATGCTGGTGAGCGAGGCAAGAAGGTCCTTGCGCTCGACACGGTTGCCGAGCAAGGCGAGCAGCAGGTAAAAAACCAGACTGCAGATGAGGACCGGCTCCAGCAGGAAATGGCTCAGAAAGAAGGTGGAGACGCAGAGAACGAGCAGAACAATGAAGGTTATGCGCCGTGCGAGCAACAGGCGCGCAGTCAGTGCGGGGCGCCAACGGATCAGGTACCGGCAGACCTCGCCGCCGTCGAAGACGCATTCGGTATGCTCGATCTCAGGGAAGTCATGACCGAAGACGAGGAAGGCAGCCTCGAAGAAACCCATCCTGTTCTCGCACTGATTCGGATTCTCCCGCACTCCCTCGTTGAAGGCGACGGTGACCTCGATCTCACGGGAACCGGTCCTGCGGTGTGTACAGCGGGAAGAGCGGGTGAACCTCGGGGCGACCTTGCTGATGAAATGAAAGATGTACTCGGGCCCCACCATGCCTAGCATGAAGGAGCGAAGCGGCCCAAGGGCCTCCGGAGATGCGGCGTAGCGGCCGGCCTCGCGGGCGATGCCGCGCCCGCCGGTCAGTTGCACCAGCCTGTCGTGAAACCGGTCCACCTGCCGCTGCGTGAACCAATGTCCCGGGTCGGCCACCTCGTGGGGATTCATCCCGGCGTGAGCCAGTAGCGCCGCCGTGTCGATATGGGGGTATTTCTGCCTGAGGAGCTTCAGGTAGGAGTCGAAGATGCGACTGTTGTATAGCGGAGTATCGTGCAACGTTGGATTCCATGCCCTTGTAACGCTTCAACGGAGCGTGGAGTTTACCGGCTAAATGCGCGGGAATCAATCAAATTATTTCTCACGAGGCTCATGACGAACATTGCACTGTCAGCGGCGCCGTGGGTCGCCTTGAGACAAAGGTTCTTTTAATCAGTCAAGGCTCAGGCGTGACAAATTCGTCTTTTGTGAGCCCTTGCAAGGACGATACAGTGATGTTGCCCAATCCTTCCTGGAATCAAGCACATAAAACTATGATATGTGTGATTTAAAATACTGACTTTATGCATGAGGTCCATAATATTAACATAGCCCAAAATGCAGCAAGCCCTAACAACCTTCGCCAGTGAGTATACCGTCTGGCAGTGTTGAGTGAAGTCGAAGAAACCGGTAATTATCTAGATGTAATGTCCTTCGCTGATGGGGCGCTTGTGCCCTTTTGATAGAAAAACAGCGTGCGGACCTTGGCGCAGAACGTGCATTTTTGATGCGATTCCGGGCGCGGCCGATATGCCTGCCGCCTGTGAAAAGCAACTTTGAAACCGGAGTGACTGAAACGTGGCGCAGCAAACGGCTGACATACCACTTCACGACCTGCTGGTGCAGCTGAAGGAGCTTCCCTCCCTCGCGCACTACAGCCTTACCCTGTACCGCAGGCGTAACGGCGCCGTCGCGTCCTGTCACCAGTTCGAAACCTGCTCCACCATCGTCGAAGACCCTCTCTGCCGCGACGTATCCCGCCAGTTTTTCGAAGAAAACATGGACGTCTTCTTCGAGGAGGGAACTCCGTCGGTGTGCCGCTACGGCGGCGGATTCCTCGGATTCCTCATCCCCTTCGGCGTGGGCGGCGACGATTGCTGCCTCGTGGGCGACGGGGTGCGCGACGAGTCCATCGACCTGTGGCAGCTTGCCGCCCTTTCCCGCACCGAAGGCGGCGGAGATGCCTTTTCGCTGCTCCCTTACGTGGAATCGCTTCACACTGCACGCTACGAAGAGGTGGAGGAAGTAGCCCAGGAGGTGGGACGCGCCATCGAGCAATACCGTTTCCCGACGGTAAGCACTCCCCTCCCCCAGAACGCCGCCGCTCCCTGCGAGTCGGTCACCGACCAGCACCTGCAGGCCGTTTCCCAGGCGCTCGAGCGTATCGACCGATGTACCTCGGTCACCGCCTGCGTCGCCATCGGTTGCGAGACCATAGCCACCGAGTTCGAGGTCCCGCGCATCGCCGTGGCGCTCCCCGACGCCGAGGGTAAGTCCTATCCGGTGACCGGGGTGTGGGGGATGCCCGACGAGATCGGGGTCGTTCCGTCCGACGCGCTGCACCTGTTCCTGGCGCCGGCCAAAGGGGGTAAAGCGGTTCCCTACGACGCCAAGATGCGCGCCGTCCTCCCCGGGCTCAACACCGCCATGTGCGCCTTCTTCCCTCTCAAGTCTCAAGGGGAGCGGCTGGGCTTTTTGGCGCTGCCGGAGAGCGATATCCCGCAGAACTCGGCCCTGCTCATCAACATGCTGACCGGCGCCATGGCCGCCAAAATGAGCTGGATCGTGAGGGACGCGGAGCGCTCCAAGGAGAACGCCCTCTCCGAGCGCCTCATGTCGCTCACCGACACGCTGCTGCAGATCGACAGCAAGGAGCAGCTGTACGAGGCGATCATGAAGATCGCGTCCGACCTGATCGAGGCAACCCAGGGATCCATCATGCTGATCGACAAGGACGGCGAGGGGATGCACATCGTCTTCACGCTCGGCATGACGCTCAACATCGCCCGCTGTCTGCAGTTGAAGGTGGGCAAGGGGATCGCCGGCATGGTGGCGAAGACCGGGCAGCCCCTCCTGGTGAACGACGTGGAGAAGGACAGCCGCGTCGCCATGGCCAACCGGCTCCGCTTCAAGTCCAAATCGCTCATCTGCATCCCGCTAAAGCTTAAAGACAAGGTAATCGGGGTCTTGAACCTCTCGGACAAGAAGGACCTCCGCCCCTTCACCAACGCGGACCTGCAGCTCCTTACCTCGTTCGCGAACCTGGCCTCGCTCATGATCGAGCGTACCGAGGTGCTCGAGGAATCCGAACGTTTCGAACAGCTCTCGGTCACCGACGCCCTCACCGGACTTTACAACCGCCGCTTCCTGAAGAGCAGGCTCGAAGAGGAATTGAACCGCAGCACGCGCCACAGCCTGAACCTCACCATCATCTTCATCGACCTCGACTTCTTCAAGAGCTACAACGACCTCTGCGGGCACCTCGCAGGGGACGAGGCGCTCAAGATTACCGCGGACATCATCAAGGAATCGCTGCGCGAGATGGATATCGTCGCGCGTTACGGCGGCGAGGAGTTCTGCGCGGTTCTTCCGGGGACCTCGAAGAGCGAGGCACTCATCGTCGCCGAGAGGATCCGGACCGAGATCGAAAACAAGCGCTTCCCAGGCGAGAGCGACATTCCGTTGCGGCGCCTGACGGCAAGCCTCGGCGTCGCCTCCTTCCCCGAGGACGGCCGGACTTTCCACGATCTCGTGCACGCCTCTGACGTCGCGCTGTACGAGGCGAAGGCCCGGGGCAGAAACCGCACCGTCGCCGCGCGAAGCTCCGCGCCCCAGCAAGAGAAAAGCGTCGATGTGGAGCCGCTACAGGCCGCGTCTCCCCTCGCGAAAACCCTCGATTTCAACGCCTACCTGGAGGCATCGCTGCAGTCCAAAGGATGACGCCACCTTCAGCCCACCCCAACATGACGTTCCCTCCTGATAGAACCTCGGCTACTGCTGTATTTTTGTTGCTTCACACGGCGTTTTATTAGTGAAAATGTGTACGAATCGTGCTAATAATCACATCGCGCTTCGGAAGCATGCTTTGCGCTCTGCTGACAGCCGCCGGTCACGGTTATTTCGGCAGCACAGCCTTTGCTTTCTCCTGTCGCCATGTGAGGTCCTGATGAAAGACGCCAGCAAGATTCTTCAATTTGCCCGGCCAGATACAGTAATAGAGTTTGCACCCGGTTCAGAAAAGGAAGTTGGTCTAAACAAACTGATCAACAAACTGAACTTCATCAACTTCCAGGAAGAATCCATCCTTGTCAACTTCAGACACTCCAAATATCCCCGCACCGTAACGCTCGAGGCGGCTCCCCTCCCCTGTCTCAACAACAAGCTCGAATGCCGCTGGATCGCGACCGACGCCATGAACACATCGACGGTCGGCTGTATTTTCGACAACATATTCGTGGTGAGCGGCCACCGGCTTATCATGGCCGAGCCCGAGCTGATCAGCATCGACGAGGAAGGCGCCACCTTTCTCCTTCCCGACAAGTGCATCGAGGTAAACTACCGGAAGTCGCGCCGGCACCCCTGCCAGGGGATCGCCGTCGAACTGTTTCAAAACGGTGCGCGTCTCAACGGGACCCTGCTCGATTTCAGCGCTCTCACCTTCCGGGTAGAGGCAACGGGAGACGGCAGCAGGAACTTCAACTGGATCAACGACGAAGCGGCGGTGCAGGTCATCTTCAGCGACGATCACACCACCCTCTACTCGGCTGAGTGCCGCATCGCAACGCAGACGCTCGGGCACAGCCGCAGGATCTACGTCCTGGAGCCGCTGCAGGCCCACATGCGGCGCTTCAAGGCGAAGGAGGTCCGCAGCCTCCGCCACGAACTGCTCCCCTTGCCCAATGCCGTTTTCAGACACCCCTTCAGTCACAAAAACATCGACCTTAAGGTGCTGGACATCTCCGGGTCGGGCTTTTCCGTCTGCGAGGATTTCGAGTCGAGCGTCCTTTTGCCTGGGATGATCATCCCGGACCTGGAACTGCGCATCGGCAACGGCTTCGCAACGAGGTGCTCCGCGCAGGTGATCTACCGCGAGGACAAGCCGTTAAAGGAAAAGTCCTCCCTGGTGAAGTGCGGGCTCTGCTTTCTCGACATGGACATCCGCGACCATGTGAGCCTGCTCTCCATCCTTTACCTCGCCAAGGACAAGCACTCCTATATCAGCACGCAGATAGACCTCGACGCACTGTGGCAGTTCTTCTTCGACAGCGGTTTCATCTACCCGGAGAAGTACCACTACGTGCAGGCCAACAAGGCCCAGTTGAAGGAGACCTACCGCCGCCTCTACACGGAGAACCCGAGCATCGCGCGCCACTTCGTCTACCAGGAACACGGCACCATCCTGGGACACCTGGCGATGCTCCGTTTTTACCGGGGGAGCTGGCTTGTGCACCATCACGCCTCGAACAAGGCGGAGTCGAGCCTTGGCGGGCTCATCGTGCTGAACCATCTCTCGCACTCCACCAACGACTCCTACAACCTCAAGTCGTCGAAGATGGACTACCTCATCTGCTACTACCGCCCGGACAACAAATTCCCGAACCGGGTCTTCGGCGAAGCGGTGCAGGCCATGGGCGACAAGAAGGGTTGCTCCATCGACACCTTCGCCTACTTCCATTACCACCGCACCTTCTCGGACAACTGGAACTTCTCCGGCCCGTGGAGCCTCACCCGCACCACCCGCGAAGATCTGTTCGACCTCGAGGCCTTCTACGAGCAGCACTCCGGCGGGCTCATGCTGAACGCCTTCGACCTGGAGCCGGGGTGCGACTGCGGCGAACTCGCGCAGGATTACCGGGAGGCGGGCTTCAAGCTGGAGCGGCACCTCTACACGCTTAAAAGAGGCGGGACGGCCAAGGCGGTCATCATGGTCAACATCTCCGACATCGGCCTGAACCTGTCGGACCTGACCAACTGCATCACCGTATTGATCATCGACCAGGAACAGTTCCCGAAGGACATCCTGCTCATCGCGCTATCGATCATCACGCACAAGTACCAGCAAAACGACCTGCCGGTACTCGTTTACCCGGCGAGCTACGCAGAGCACACAGGTCTCCCGTTCGAACGCAAGTACACACTCTGGGCATTCAACATACAGACCCATACCTCCAAGTTCATCAAGTACCTAGGTGACCTCCACAACCGCAACAGGCACAGAAGGACGCAGGGAACAGAGTCGGCTCAAGGCACTTAAGGAACAGATGATGAACGATCCGTTATACAACAGCAGCATCATCGACACATACATCAAGCTGATAAAGAACCGGTACAACTTCATCAACGTCGGTGAACTGCTGAGCTACGCCGGGATGACCCCGCTCGAAGTGGCCGATCCGGGGCACTGGTTCACCCAGGAGCAGGTCAACCTCTTCTACGAACGCCTCCTGAAGCTTACCGGCAACGAAAACATCGCCCGAGAAGCGGGACGCTACGCCGCGTCTCCCGACGCCATCGGGATCCTCAGGCTCTATTTCCTCGGGCTCGTCGGGCTTGCGCGCGCCTTCAGCCTCATCGGGGATACCGTCAACTGCAACCTCGTCCGCTCCTCCACCTACACCTCGAGGCAGATCAGCAGCAACAGCTATGAAATCATCGTGACCCCGAGGCCCGGCACGCAGGAAGAGCCGTTCCAGTGCCAGAACAGGATGGGCTTTTTCGAAGCGGTGGCGAGCCTGTTCCAGGCAAAGCTTCCCCGCATCGAGCACCCGGAGTGCATCTTCAACGGCGACCCCGTGTGCCGTTACATCGTCACCTGGGAGAAGTCGAGCATCAACTTCTGGCGCTACGCGAGGAATTACGCCTTCGTCGTCATCCTCCTCGTGATGGGCCTTTGCTTCCGCGCCGGACAGATTCGGTCGATCTACCTATTTGCCCCTTGGGCGCTTTCCCTGCTCCTCGTCCTGAAGATCGGCTCCCTGCGCAGCGAGAAGACCGCCCTCTTCACCAGCCAGAAAAGCCTGAAAGACCTGAGCGACAACCTCTTCAAGAAGATGGAGATCAACTACACCAACGCCCTCGTCACCAACGAGATCGGGCAGGTGATCAGCAGGCAGACCGCGGTCAACGACATCCTGCAGAACGTGGTGCAGATCCTGGAGAAACGCCTCGACTACAGCCGCGGCCTCATCCTGCTCTCCAACCCGGAGAAGACGCGGCTCGTGTTCCAGGCCGGCTTCGGCTACCACGACGAACAGCTCGCCTTCCTCGGGAAAACCACCTTCCATCTGGACCGCCCCGACTCCAAAGGGGTTTTCGTCATCTCCTTCCGCGAACAGCGCCCCTTCCTGGTCGCTGACGTGAAGGAGATCGAAGGGAACCTCTCCGGCAAGAGCCAGAACTTCGCCAAGCAGCTCCTTTCCCAGACCTTCATCTGCTGCCCGATCATATGCGAGGGGGAGTCGCTCGGGATCATCGCCGTCGATAACCTGAAGTCGAAGCGGCCGCTCGTGCAAAGCGACGTCTCGCTATTGATGGGGATCGCACCGGTGATCGGCATCAGCATACGCAACGCAAAGCTGCACGAGGCGAAGTCCAACCAGTTCGGCTCGTTTCTCAAGGTCATGGCGGCATCCATCGACGCCAGGGACCCGCTCACCGCCGGTCACTCCGAAAAGGTCACCGAATACTCGGAAGAGATCTGCGAAGAACTGGGCCTTCAGCCGGCGGAGCGGGAGATGATCAGGGTGGCGGCGCTTCTGCACGATTACGGGAAGATCGGAGTCCCCGACGCGATACTGAAGAAAAACGGCCGGCTCTCGGAGATGGAGTATGAGATCGTCAAGACGCACTGCCACAAGACGCGCGACATCCTGGAACAGGTCAACTTCGAAGGGATCTACCGCGAGGTGCCGGAGATAGCCGGCGCCCATCACGAAAAGATCGACGGGACCGGCTACCCGAAAGGATTAAGGGGAAAGGACATACCGCTGGGGGCGAAGATCATCGCCGTCGCCGACTTCTACGAGGCGGTCACCTCGCAGCGCCACTACCGCGATCCGATGAAGACGGAGGACGCCTTCCGGCTGCTCCGGGAAGGGGCTGGAAGCCATTTCGACAGACACATCGTCGAAGCGCTCATCACATGCCGCATGAGAGCGGCAGAGCAGGAAGAGGGGCGCGAGGCTCAGGAAGCCTGAGGTTTGCGTCCGCGGCAGGAGATGATCGGTGTGTAGGTGAAACGACGCGGGTTGGCAAAGAAGCTGCGGAATTCCTCGAGAAACTCCTCGTATCCCCCGGCGTACTCATCAAAACCGTATCCTGACCTCTTGGCGGCGACCTCGACCTTCTTGGTCCAGTTGAACTCGTCGACCTGCTTCAACTCTCCGAAAATCTGGTGATGCGCCCCGACCTGCACGTCGATATCCTCGTAGCCCAGATCGTATAGGAAGGAGTAGAGCTTGCGGCCGACGTAGGGGTCGAAGTCGTCGTTCACCTCAAGGCTCCTGATCGTTGCGGCGACGGCGCGCTCCATCCGGGGTGAATGGCCGAAGTGGCTGAGGCAGTTGTAGTCAAGGTCGATGAGGCAGAGGATGCCCCCAGGCTTCACCGCCTCGGACATGTTCTGCACCAGTTGGAAGCAGTTGGAGAGGTGGTATTCGAGGAAGAACCGGCACCAGGCGAAGTCGAACTGCCCCAGGTAGTTGAGCGGCTGGTAAAGGTCGCAACGCTCGAAACTCACGGTGTCCGAGCCGTAGTGCTCACGGGCGTAGGCGATGCGTTCCTCGGAGAAGTCGACGCCGACCGCCCTCCCCCCGGGCTGTACCAGTTCGCCGAGCATCGCCGTGGTCTTGCCCGGGCCGCAGCCGATATCGACGACGCTCATCCCCGGTGCGAGCCCCGCCCAGCGTGCCTGCTCCCCGGTAACGGCGTTGTCGGTCTTCATGTCGAGCCGCAACGATTCTTCTGCGTGCTCCATCAGGTACTTCCGGTCTGACTGCATCAAACGCTCCTGTTAAGCTTTTCGAATCATTAGGGTTTATCACATCTCCCGCTGATTCGTCAATCAGGCAGTTGGGCAAGTCCCCACTGCTCAGCACACATTCCCGATAAAGCACGGCACATGCAAGCTTTACAAGATTGGTAGGCTATGGTATTTGGAATGCCGCCTGCCCTTGGGCGGAGCAGAAGGTGTCGTCGAATGAAATCAATCGTTGAGGAGGATCCATGAACTACAGGAAGAGCCTGATCGCCGGCGTGTTTGCATCGGCGGTCACACTCGGAGCAGGTGCTTTGTCCGCAGCCCACGCCGCCGGTTATGCAGTCTTCACCCACGGCGCGTCCGCGCTGGGACAGGGGAACGCGGTCACCGCCCACGCGAGCGACCCGAGCACCATTTTCTACAACCCCGCACTGATGAACAAACTGGAGGGGACCCAGCTCCAGGTCGGCACCACGGCCATATTCTCTTCCCGCGAGTACGCAAGCTCCGTCGGCAGCAACACCGCCTCCGACAGTGCGGCGTTTTTTCCGAGCACCTTCTACGTGACCCACAAGTTCAACGACAAACTGAGCGCGGGCTTCGGCGTCTTCAACCCCTTCGGCCTCGGCACCGAGTGGGGCAACGGCTGGGACGGCCGCTACATCGCGACCAAGTCGGAGCTCACCACCTTCGACTTCAACCCGGTCGTATCCTACCGCGTCCTCCCCTCACTCACCGTCGCCGCAGGCTTGGACGTCTTCTACCTCGACGCCACGCTGCAGAACATGCTCCCTAGCGGGATTCCGAATTTCGATATCGGGCAAAAGTTTAAGGGTGACGGCACGGGTATCGGCTTCAACGTAGCAGCAGCCTATGACATCTGCGACCACCTGACTGTCGGAGCTTCGTACCGCAGCCAAGCCCACGTGGACATTTCCGGCAAGGCAACCTTCTCCACTCCCCTCCTACCCTCCTTGAAAGGGAAGACCGACCTAACCCTGCCGCCCCAGTTCACCGCAGGCGTTGCATTCAAGGGGATCGAAAAACTCACAGTCGAAGCAGGGATGCGCTGGGAGGGGTGGTCCAAGTTCGAAGATCTGACAATCCGACTAGAGAACGACCAGAAGAAAACCACGCAAAGAAACTGGAAGGACAGCTGGGGGCTGAACCTCGGCGGCAGGTACCAGTACGACGACACCGTCGCCCTCCTGGCCGGCTACGTGTACGGCGACACCGCTGTACCGGACAGCACCTTCGACCCCTCCATTCCCGATGCCAAGACCCACGTCTTCTGCGTCGGCACGGACCTGAACCTGAAGCCGGTCACCGTCGCCCTCTCCTACGCCTATCAGCTCTACGAAAACCGGAGCAAGCACAACACGCTCTACGGAGTTGACGAAACGTCCGCCAACGGCAAGTACGAAAACGACGCACACCTTGTGGCGGTCTCCGTCGGCTACAAGTTCTAGATAAACACCTGCTTGAAAGTAAAAAGGCCTCTTCCCTGACGGGAGAGGCCTTTTTGCATTCAATAAATGTCCAGCGGTCGACGCCTTCTCAGGCGGGATAGTGCCCGTCGTCCTGGTTACTTCGCCTTGGCGAGCTTCGGCTCCATGCTGCGCACCAGGTCATCGTAGGCGACAAGCGCCTTGATCTGCGGCGAGGTCTTCTTGACCGTAGTGTCGAAAAACTGAAGCTTCGTATTGAACACCTGGGCCTTGTTCCTGAGGGCCGCGGTGCTCTCGGCGAGGAAACTCTTCTCCGCCTTGTCGTCGCTTTTAAGAAGCGCCTTCGTCTTGTTCCAGTATTCGTCCGTGGTGCCGACGTAGTGGTTCAGGCTCTCCAGGAACGAAAGCGACGAAGTGGAAAGCTGGGAGGTGGTGGCCAAGCGCTCCTGCACGTCCCCCATCCCCTTAAGAAGATCCTGGTCCGCGAAACGGACGAGATCGGAGACTTCCTGGTTGTAGTTCGGCTTGTTCGGGTCGAGGGCGTCTGCGCGGTTCAGGAACTGCTGCGAAGTCCCCAGGTACTTGTTGATGGAAACCGATGTGGCCCCGAGGGAAACCGCAGCGTCGGAGACGAACTTGGTGAAGAGCGAGGCCTGTCCCGCGTAGGGAATCGGCAATACCCTGGCGAAGCGCGCCGCGACCGAGCCGGCCTGAATGTACTTGGAATATCCGGCAACGTGTCCGGACATCCATTTGACGTAGCTCTCGAAGTCGGCCATCGACTGACGCTGGGCACGCACGTCAGCGGTGATTTCCTTGAGCCTCTTGCTGTTGCGCGCGGCGAGATCGGTCGAGGTGATGCTACAGCTTTGCAGCGCCTTGAGCTTCTCCTGAAGGAGCGCGTTCTCTTGGGTGAGTGCGGCTATGGTGGCGGCCTGGTCGCCGGTCTGCGGCATGACAACGGCGGCCGGGGTTGCAGCTGCAGGGGAAGCGGCCGGGGCTTCGGAAGCCATGGCATGGGACGCGATGAAGCCGGCGCCGAGGATGGATGCGGCGATAACGATGCGGATTTGCACGGGTAAGCTCCTTGGACAAAATCGGACAAACAGTATGGGAAGATACATCAATCGCACCGGACAGACAAATAAAAAAGGGGCCGCGCAGAGGAGTGCGCGGCCCAAGTTCAAGACTGAGGTAACTTCTTTATCTATTTTTCCTTGTAGCTTATCCGGTAGCTAAACCCTTTCGGATCGTACCAGTTGAGCACATCGCCGCCGACCTCGGCATAGGGATAGCCGAAGGTGTTGAGCGGAGCGCCGGCCTGGGGCGGGTTCAACACAACGTCACGACCCGAGGCGATCTTGAAACGGTACGGATCGATCCCCCCCCAGAAGTATTCGCGGTACGCACGTGTCTTGGCGTCGCCAAGTTCGAGCTTCTCGACGAGCATCGCCTTTCTCACGTCGGCGGGGTCGACCGGGACCCAGCCGGTGCCGGGGAGGAAGAACTCGACCCAGCAGTGCTGCCAGGTGGTGATATCCTCCTCGGCCTTCTTGCCGAGGCGCACGCCGAAGACCTCGCGCGCCGGCACCCCGGCGGCACGGACAAGGGCGATGTAGACCGAGGAAATGTCGGTGCACTTGCCGCCCGGCTTCTTCAGGAGTTCGCAGACATCCCCCTTGCCGCAGCCGACCGTCGCCGGGTCGCGGTACATGTTCTCGCAGGTCCAGTCGTAGATCGCCCTTGCCTTCTCCAGAACGGTCTTTTTGCCTTTGACGATCGATTGGGCGAGCTTCTTCACCTCGCCGTCCACCGGCCCCATCGAGGTCGGAGCAAGGTATTCCGCGTAATCAGCAGGGTTCCATGCCGGTTCCTTGCCCGACAGGTTCTTCATCTGGATTTCCTCGCGCTCCACCTTGAAGGTGTAGGTGAGCTTGCGGCTCTTCGCGTCCTTGTCCCACTGGGCGAAAAGCATCGGCGTGCCGTTCACCTTGTCGGTGTAGACCGCAGAAGCGGAGAAATCACCGGAAACCTTGACGTCGGTGACGTTCTGGTACCGGTCGGATACGGCGTAGGGCACCCAGAGTTTCGTCTCCTTACCCGCTTCCTGGCAGGAGAGATCGACTTCGACGCTCACGATACCGCTGCGGCTCTGGCCCCAGGCGGCGGGAGCGAGGCAGAGGGATAGGGCCAAAAGCGGCAGCAACAACCTTTTCATTCGGACTCCTTGTTCAGACGTATATTCAACGGCACGATGCCGTGCCTAAAGCTGCGACTTGACCACAGGCAGGCCAGCCTCTTTCCATTCGGAAAGGATGGCCTGGTAAATGGAGGGATAGGCGAGCTTCATAAGCTTGCGATAGGCGGAGTAGCTGCGACCGCCGCCGTTGCAGTAGACGATGCCTCCCTTCTCCTTGGGTAGAAGTGCCACGCCCTTTTCAAAATCTTTTTCGATGATGTTCACCGCGGCAGGCAGAGGGGCTACCTGGTACTCTTCGGGCGATCCTATGTCGATTCCCGCTGCGATCACGAAGGCCTCTTTTTATGGTTATCTCAGGCGGCCGAAGCAGAATAAGGGCCTGACATCAATAACCAATTGACCATCAAGAGTCAAATTGATAAATTCGATAAAATAAATACTATGGATCGTATCGACCAATAAGGAGGGGACGGTGAACCTGAAACAGCTCGAAGTGTTCATAAAGGTAGCTGAAAGCGGGAGTTTCTCGAAGGGAGCGGAGGCCACCTTCATCACGCAGTCCACGGTCAGCCAGCATATATCCGCACTGGAAGGCGAATTCGGCATGAAGCTTCTGGACCGCACCGGCAAGGGGGCACTACCGACCGAGGGGGGGAAGATACTGCTCGAGCGAGCACGCAAACTTATAGACTCCGCGAAAGAGATCCCGGTCGCCATGGCGCGTTTCAAGGGCGTCGAGGAGGCCGAGCTTAACATCGCGGGAAGCAGCATCCCCGGCGAGTACATGATCCCGGCGGCGCTGCCGCTGCTCATCAGCCGTTTCCCCGGGGTCACCATCGTGCTGCGCCAGGGGGACAGCCGCGATGTGCTGGGAAAGCTGATCTCAGAAGAAGTGGAGTTGGGTGTGGTAGGCGGGCGTTTCGAGGAGGAGAGCCTCGAGTTCATGCCGCTTGCCGACGACGAACTCGTCCTGATCGCGCCCGCAGGGCATCGCTGGAGCGGCAAGAAGGGAATCAGCAAGGAGGATTTGCTGGGCGAGCAGGTCGTGCTTAGGGAGACAGGTTCCGGCACCGGAAAGGCTGCCGCTCAGGCCCTGCGCGAGGCCGGGATAGACTCCGCGCGGCTCAATGTGGCGGCGCATCTTGGGAGCAACGAGGCGGTGAAGCGTGCGGTGATTGCCGGAATCGGGGTATCCTTCGTCTCGGCGGTTTCGGTACAGCACGAACTGGAGCAGAAGTCACTTGTGCAGGTTCCTGTCGACGGCGTCAGCATAAAGAGGCAGTTTTTCCTCGTGAGCCGCAGAGGTAGGGAACTCTCCCCCGCCGCCCTCGCCTTCAAGACCATCATGACGGAGATGTATAAAGGCAATTGACAATGGACAATTGATAATTGATGACTAAAGACCTTCTGTCTCCGGCAGAACGGTCAAAGACGCAGACGAATTACTGTCGATTGCGGTGGAAGCTGTGCCAGTATTAGTTGTCAATTGTCAATCAGTTACTCTTCAATTCTTCTCCCCCTCCCCTTCTTCCTTTCCGATACCGCCTTCTTGTCGGAAAGCCGCTTCTCCTTGGCGCTTCTCGGCACCTTGGTCTTTACCCTCTTCTTCGCCTTTTGCTCGCGCCTGCGCAGCAACTCGGCCAGCCGCTCCAGCGCCTTTTCCCTATTTTGGGCCTGCGAGCGGCTCTCGCTTGCCTGCGCCACGATTCCGGTCGGGAGATGGCGTATGCGCACCGCGGAGTCGGTCGTGTTGCGGTGCTGGCCGCCGGGCCCGGAGGCGCGGTAGAATTCCACCTTTATGTCAGCTTCCCTGATCTCGATCATATACTCTTCAATCCTTCCAACCTACTCACTGCTGCGCGTTACACTGTAGCCGTAACAATCGTAACTTCAACAACTAACGCCCCTATACTCATATTTACCGGTTTACCGGATTACATACTCGCACAGTCGTGAAGCTTGCACATTCAGCCCGTGTTGAACTGCCGTGAGATATCTGTTACAGTGCCACACTTCTGGAAAAAACTGACTTAAGGAGGAGCACCTGCATGCCCGTCATCACCATCGACCTTGGAACCATGGCGAACAAAGAGAAAAAAGGCGAACTGGTTCAGGCTTTGACAGAAGCCGCCAGCACTGTAACACAGATCCCGGCCGAAAAGTTCATCGTCTTCATCAAGGAGATGGAGCGCGACAACATCGGCGTCGGCGGCAAGCTCCTGTCCGACATCATCAAATAATTCCACGGAGGACCTATGAAAAAGAGTCTGGGCAAGGCAACCCATGCCATGCCGACGCCGGTCTGGCTGGTCGGTACCTACGACAGTGAAGGAAAAGCGAACCTCGCCACCATCGCCTGGGGGGGCGTCTGCAGCTCCGACCCGGCCGCGGTAACCGTCTCGTTGCGAAAGTCGCGGCACAGCTACGACGCCATCATGGAGCGCCAGGCGTTCACAGTAAATATCCCCTCCCGCGACTTCGTGGCCGCCGCCGACTACGCCGGTATCGCCTCGGGCAAAAACGCCGACAAGTTCGCCGCCTCAGGCCTCACGCCGGTGAAAAGCGATCTGGTCGACGCACCGTACGTCGCCGAGTTCCCGCTCGTTATCGAGTGCAGGCTGCTGCAGACCGTGGAGATCGGGGTGCACACCCAGTTCATCGGCGTGATCGTAGACGTCAAGGCCGAAGCATCGGTGCTCGACGAAGCCGGTCTCCCCGATCCGACCAAGGTGCAGCCCATCGTCTACAGCCCGACCAACCGCGGCTACTACGCACTGGGCGAAAAAGTGGGCCAGGGTTTCGACATCGGGAAACAGTTGATGAAGTAACTGGAGCCTCGCCGCTCATACGGTATACTCCTTCCCGTTATCCCATCTGGGCTGAGGGAGTGCCATGGACGACGAGACCTTCAAGAGGGAAGTGCTGGACCGGCTGCAACAGATCATCGAGATGCTCACCTCGATCCTGCCTGAGGCATGCATCGAGGAGCCGGCAGAGACAACAGCGGCAACGGGCATAGGGGTGCGAAACAGAGCCGACGAAGCTTATTCGATGCTTGAGGAAATGCAGGATAACTACCAGTACGTCGCTGAGAAATGGCAACGTGAGCACGGCGCCTGACGCTTCTTATCCCCGCACCTTAAAAGGCTGGTTGACCGATGGTCGACCAGCCTTTGCTGTTTCAGCGTTTACCCTTTTGCAGCAGCAAAGCGCCCCGCAACGAAGCGCGCTTCGAAAGCGACCGTCACCCGCCTCAACCGATCATCCAGAAAATCCATGGTCCGCTCCGCGATGCGAGCCGGGACCCCACCGTAGAAGGCCTCGGCAATCGCCCCGGTGATGCAGGCCAGGGTGTCTGAGTCGCCGCCCAGGGAGACGGCGAGGCGGATGGCGCCTTCGAAATCGTTTGATTCCAGAAACGCGGTGACAGCCTGCGGAACCGTCCCCTGGCAGGAGACATCGAAACGGTACGAGGGCCTGATCTCATCGCAGCTGAGCGCGAGATCGTAGCCGAATTCCCCGGCGATGAAGCTGCGCAACTCGTCCTTTGAGGCGCCGCTGCGCCCCAGAAAGACCGCACCGGCAACGGCCTGCGCCCCCTTTACCCCTTCGGGGTGCCCGTGGGTCGGGAGGGTGTAGTTCCGCGCCATGCACAAAGCGTCGGCGAGCGTGTCGCAGGCCCACCCCACCGGGCTCACGCGCATCGCGGCGCCATTGCCCCAGCTGTTGTAAGGCTTGGGGGCGTCCGACTCGGCCCACGCAACGAAGCCCCTGCCGTACCCCGCGTCCGGGTAGCTGCGGTAGTAATGCCTCATGGTGTCGTCGTACGGCGCGCCGGTCATGATCGCGTCGGCGAGCGCCACGGTGAGTACGGAGTCGTCGGTAAAGCGGCAGCTATCCTGGAAGAGCGGGAATTCAGTGCTCTTTATGTTGTTCCACTCGTAGATGGAGCCGACTATGTCTCCGGTCAGAGCACCCAGCATGGCGCTTTACCCCCTACCCCGCTTCGAGCGGTTCTGGTATCATCCCTTCTCATGAACTACCTGTTCCATCTATACCTCTCCGGCGACGACCCCGACATCCTCACCGGCAACTTCATGGGTGACTTCGTGAAGGGGCGCCTCACCGACGCCTATCCGGACAAGCTGCGACGCGGCATAGAACTGCACCGTCGCATCGATTCCTTCGCCCAGAACCATGCGGCTTTCACCGCGAGCAGGAAGCGCCTGGGGGCCGACTTCGGCCTGTACCGCGGCATCATGGTCGACATCTTCTATGATCACTTCCTCGCCGTGGGATGGCGGCAATGCAGCACTGAAGCGCTCCCGGACTACCTAAAGCGCGCACGCGCAAGCGTCGAGGCGCGCCGCGACCAGCTCCCGGAGCGTCTCAAGGGACTGGTGCCGGTGATCTTCGAGGAGCTGATCCCTTCCTACCTGCACGCCGAAGGGGTGACCGATGCTCTGCGGCGCATGTCGCGGCGCGTGCCGAGGGCGAACCCGCTCGCTTCGGGCGGCTTGGAGCTTACCCGCCACTACCGCCTCTTGCAAGAGGATTTCCACGCCTTCCTGCCCGACATTCGCGGTTTTGCCGAGGAAACGCTCCGGCGCTGACCTTTCTTCCGGGCGGCAACCTTTCAGATGATGCGCGTGAATTTTTCCTTCGGGTAGATGGAGCGTGCGAAGAAGTCGACGAAATCGTCGACCACCTGTTCCACGAGGGCCGGTTCAAGTACTTCGGGGCACTCCTCCTTCGGTGGACCATCGAACTGCATGGTAAACTTCCGCATTTCCAGTTCCGCACTTATCGCACTGCCGCGCAGGCCGTCGCCATCCGGTTCGCGCTCCCAATAGACGCGCGCGTATGGCAGGGCCTCCCTCAGTCTCAACATGATCTGCCTGCCGATATCGTGCATCGGCTCACCTCCCGCTAACATTCCGATTTGGCAAAACAGCTGCAATACTAGCGGCACCCGCCGGATTTGCAATCGCTAACGACTGCAAGTTCTCAAAGCGCACCTTCCCCCTTTTTCGCCCTTAAAACCTACAAATACGCTTGAATCCAAGCCCGGCACGAGGTACATTAGAGAGCCGCATAGACGCCGCTAATTGGAGAAGACCGATCGACACGATTCAACTGCTCATCTTCACCCTTGACGACCAGCGTTACGCGTTGCGTCTGGACCACGTAAAACGGGTGGTCCGGGCGGCGGCCCTCACCCAGCTCCCCAAGGCCCCGGACGTTGTAATGGGCATCCTGGACCTGCACGGAGAGATCGTTCCCGCTATCAATCTGAGGAGGCGCTTCAGGCTCCCCGAGCGCCCCGTCGCCTTGAGCGACCAGTTCGTCATCGCGCGCACCGGCAGGCTCACCCTTGCCCTGGTCGTGGACGGTTCCGAAGGGGTCATCGAGCCGCCTGCGGCCGGCATCCTTGCCGCCGACGAAATCGTGGCGGGAGCCGGGTTCGTCGCCGGAGTGGCGCGGACCGCGGACGGACTGGTACTGATCCACGACCTCGACGCCCTGCTCTTCCCTGACGAGGAGGCGCAGATCGCCGCGGCGCTGGAACGCACCTGACATGGCGGATTCGCAGACAAGCGCGACGCTGCAGCTGTTCGCCGCGTTCGTAGCAAAAGAACTTGGGCTTCACTTCCGCAAGGAACGCTTTGCCGAACTGGCGCAGAAGATGGCTACCCTTGCGCACCAGGAAGGGGTCGAGGAACTGGAGCGTTACCTGCTGCAGCTCATGTCCGCACCCCTGGGAAAGGAGCGGCTGCGGCTTTTGGCCAGCGCCCTCACCATCGGCGAGACCTATTTCCTGCGCGACCCGAAGAGCTACCAGGTGCTCGAGGAACGGGTGCTCCCGGGACTGATCGCGGCCAGGCGGCGCGGCAACCGCACCATCCGGATCTGGAGCGCCGGATGCTCCACCGGTGAGGAACCGTACAGCATCGCCATCATCCTGAGCCGTGTACTCCGGGACACGACCGGCTGGAAGATCACCATCCTCGGCACGGACCTTAACGAGCACGCCCTTGAGCGGGCCCGGCTGGGGGTGTACGGCAAATGGTCCTTCCGGAACGCCCCCGGGTGGCTCATGAATTATTTCACCCAGCGGCCGGACGGCAGCTTCGAGATCGCAAACGGCATCAGGGAGATGGTCCGCTTCGGGCATCTGAACCTCGCCGAGAACGCCGATACCCCTTCCCCCATTGCCGGGGGTGCGGATGTCATCTTCTGCCGCAACGTGATGCTCTATTTTCACGAGGAGCAGATCGAGAAGACCGTCGCCAGGTTCCGCCGCGCTGAGGCCTGGCGGCTGGCTCTTCATGGGACCGACCGAGGTGGACCACCACAAGGTGGAAGGTTTCACCTGCCACATCTTCGATGGCGCCCTCGCGCTGAAAAGAAGCGACCCGCGCCAGAAAGCCACGCGAGCCGCGTTTCGGGTTACTGCCGGCATGCCGGCGCCCCTGCCAGGTGCATACCCCGGGCGTGTGGTCGGGCGGACCATGACATCCGCCGCGGAGAAGCAGCCCCCGGTCAACAAAAAGAGGGGCGGGGCGGAACTCCATGCGGCGCCGGCGATAGCAGCCACACCGCAGGGCCCGGACGTGCTGCAGCAGGCGCTTTCGCTCTTCGACACGGGAGCCTATGAAAGGGCAGCCGAAGTTGCGCTTGCCGGGGGAGAGCATGCGGAGCAGCTCGCCCTCGCGGCTCGCTGCTACGCGAACCTCGGGCGCTACGGTGAGGCTCGCGAGCTCTGCGAAAGATCGATCCGGCTCGAGCGGCTGAACCCGAACAGCCACTACCTCCTCTCCATGATCCGCGAGCAGGCGGGGGATGACGAAGGGGCCATCACTTCGCTTAAGCACGCACTCTACCTCGACCACGACTACCTGCTCGCCTATTTCGCGCTCGGAAACCTATTCCGCAAGCGCGGCGAGCGGCAGGAGGCGGAACAGAGTTTCGGCAATGCCCTGCGCCTTTTGCAGCGGCTCGACCCGAACGAGGCCATCCCCGACACCGAGGGGATGACAGCCGGCATGTTGATCCACCTGATCAAGGGCATCAGCAGGCGGTAAGGCAGCACGGTTTTCACGCTTAGGAGAAGAAGCATGTCGCAGAGAAGTTCCGCCATAGACTGGGCCTCACTGCTCACCCGCCAGCAGGCTGCCTTCGACGCCGTTCTCCAGGACCGGCACGACCACGAGCGCGAGCAGTTGCTGCTCCAGGAACGCGCCCGGGTCATGAGCCGAAAACCTGCCGAGGACGCCGGGAGTGTTGCCTGCGTCGACTGCCTGGAGTTCACCCTCTCCGGCGAGCACTACGCCATCGACCTCTCCTTCATCGCGGCTACGCTTCCCCTGGCCGACTTCACCCCCTTGTTCTGCGCCCCTCCCTTCGTCCTGGGGATCACCAGCGTGCGCGGCAAGATCATCTCCATCGTCGACCTGCGCCGCTTTTTCGAACTCCCGGCAACCGGACTTTCCGACCTGAACCGGGTGATCGTTGTAAGCGACGGCACCATGGAATTCGGCGTCCTGGCCGACCGCGTCGAGGGGATGCGCTCTCTGCCCCTGTCGGAACTGCACCCGACACCCGACACCTTTACCGGGATGAGAGGCGAGTTCCTTGCCGGGGTAACCGCCGAACGGCTCGCCCTGCTAGACATGGCCAGGATCCTGGCCGACCCGCGCCTCATCGTGCACGAAGAGGTCGGGTAGACATTGAAATCAAGATCGAGGTTGATGCCGCCATCTCAACCTGACTTTTGGAGGTTCCATGCTCAGCAACCTTAAAATCCGCTCCAGACTGATCGCAGGCTTTTCAGTGCTGCTCGTGTTCCTGGTCCTGATCGGCGCGCTCTCCCTCAAGAACCTCGCCGCCGAGGGGCGCCTGCTCAGCGAGTTCTACGAGCACCCCTTCACGGTGACCAATGCGATCCAGCAGGTCGACACCAACATCGCCCGGATGCACCGCGGTATGAAGGACGTAGTCCTATATGCAGCCGACCGTGAAGACCTGGAAGCGACCCTTGCTGAGATAGCCAAGGACGAGCAGGAGGTTTACCGCGGACTAGCCCTCGCCCGCGAGCGCTTCCCCGGCGATCAGGCGAAGATCGACCGGATCAAGGAGTCGATGGATCAATGGAAGGAGGTCCGCGCCAAGACCATCGCGCTCACCCGGCAGGGTAAGGTGAAGGAGGCGGTCGCCTTCCACAAGAACTACGCCCGTCGCACCGTGGCCCAGATCGATGCCCAGGTGGAAGAGGTGCTGAAGGCATCCCAAGCAATGGCCAGCAATTTCGCCGCGGAATCCGCAAGGAACCAGCGCTTCACCTTCGCGATCACCGCGGTCCTCGTGGCACTCGCCTGCATCATCGCCGCCATGATCGCCTTCGCCATCACCGCATCCATCACAAGGCCCTTAAACGACGCCGTGCAGGCCGCCGACCGCCTGGCCCAGGGGGACGTCTCCGTCGAGCTCGACAGCGCCTCTCCCGACGAACTGGGACAGCTTTTACGGGCGATGAGGAAGATGGTGCTCTCCCTGCGCCGCATGGGAGAGAACGCGAACCGGATCGCCATCGGCGACCTCGATCTCGAGGTGGTTCCCCTCTCCGAGCGCGACGTCTTCGGCAACGCCATGAGCAACATGGTTGCCTCCCTGAAAAGGCTCGCCGCCAGCGCCGACCGCATCGCAGCCGGGGATTTAACCATCGAGGTGCTCCCCGCCTCGGATAAGGACCGCCTGGGCAATTCCTTCAGCGTGATGACCAGAAATCTCAGGGACTTGAGCCTCGAAATCTCCGAGGTGGTGAGCGTCCTCGCAGGGAGCGCCGCCGAAATCATGACCACGGTGAGCGAGCTTGCCTCCAGCTCGGCCCAGACCGCCACCTCCATCTCCGAGACCAACGCCACGGTCCAGGAGATCCGCCAGACCACCGACCTCACTTCGCAGAAGTCGCGCCAGGTTTATGAGGGGGCGCACCGCTCCGCGCAGATCGCCAAGACCGGCCGTGACTCCGTGAACAGTACCCTGGACGGCATGCAGGGGATCGACGAGCGCATGGGCTTCATCGCCGAACGCATCGTGAACCTCTCCGAGCAGAGCCAGGCCATCGGCGAGATCATCGCCACGGTAGCGGACCTCGCCGAGCAGTCGAACCTCCTCGCGGTGAACGCCGCCATCGAGGCCGCCAAGGCGGGTGAGCACGGCAAAGGATTCGCCGTGGTGGCCCAGGAGGTGAAGAACCTCGCCACCCAGTCGAAGCAGGCGACCTCCCAGGTGCGCAGCATCATAGGCCAGATCCAGAAGGCCACCACCGCTGCCGTCCTTGCCACCGAGCAAGGGAGCAAGGCGGTCGAGGCCGGCATGAAGCAGTCAAGCGAAGCGGGCGAGTCGATCCGCCAGCTCGCCGCGAGCATCGAGGACTCCTCGAACGCGACGCTGCAGATCGTCACCTCGACCCAGGAGCAGGCGATCGGCATGGACCAGATCGCCATCGCCATCCAGAGCATCAACCAGGCAAGCGATCAGAACGTGGAGGGGTCGCGCCAGATCGAAGCGGCGGCGAAAAACCTCTACGAGCTGAACCAGAAGCTGCAGAAACTGGTGAGCGGCTACCGGCTCGCCTGATCCCCCTCAGCGGCGGGCGATCACGAATTAAGGTGACTATTACGACATGAGCGACCACGAGGCGCTGTTAAAAGAACTGCTCGCGACCTTCGCGATAGAGGCGCAGGAACACCTGGACGCCCTCTCCTCCCATCTCCTCGCCCTGGAACGCGAAGAGGAGGAGGCAGGGCGGCAGCGCCTGCTTGAAGGGGTGTTCCGCCGCGTGCACACCCTGAAAGGGGCGGCGCACGCCGTGAACCTCGCCGACGTCGCCCATGACTGCCAGGAGCTGGAGGAGGTGCTGGCAGGGATCAAGCGTGGCGAGGCCGAGTTCGGTATGGAAACCTTCGATCTCCTGCACCGCGAGATAAACCGGCTTTCGGCCCGCATCTTCCCGGCAGGCGCCCCCACCGCCGCACCTGCACCGGCGCCGCAACAGAGTGCTTCCCAAAGCGTTCCCCCCTCTCCTCTTCCGACGGTGCCCACGCCCCCTGTTGTTGCCGTTGCGGCCACCCAGGCGCCTACCCCGGAAAAGCCACGCCCTTCACCGCCCTCCTATGCCGCCGACGAAACGGTGCGGGTCTCCGCGCGGCTTCTCGAGACGCTCCTTTTGCAGTCCGAGGAACTGGTCTCCGCGAAACTTGCCGCCTCGGTACTGCAGGAGGAACTCTCCACCCTTGCCGGCGAGGTAGCCGAGCGTGGCGCTGAGCGCGACCGCTCCCTCGAGGCGGCAAGGCGCGCGCTCAAGAAGGGTACCGACGGTGAGGCCTCGCTGGCCGGACTTCTCGAACAGAGGTGCCGGCATGAACGTACCGTGGAGGGGCGCCTGCGCCTCCTGGAGAAGAACGCGGAAAAGCACACCCGTTCGCTGCAGGCTCTCGTCGACCCGCTCCTCGAGGAGATGAAGAAGCTGCAGCTCCTCCCATGTTCCTCGATCCTCGACCCGTTCGCGAAACTGGTGCGCGACCTTACCCGCGAGCTCGGCAAGGAGGCCGACTTCTCCCTCTCCGGAGGAGAGCTGGAGTTCGACCGCCGCATCCTGGCCGAGCTTATGGAGCCGCTTTTGCACCTCGTGCGCAACACGGTAGATCACGGCATCGAGCTGCCGCAGGCAAGGGAAGCCGCGGGAAAGCCGCGCCGCGGCACGGTGAGCGTCGAGGTGAGGCTGCAGGACGCGAACCGCGCCGAACTCATCCTAACCGACGACGGCTGCGGCATCGACCTCGAGCAGGTGAAACGTTCTGCGCTGCGCCGGGAACTCGCCACCGAGGAGGCCATCGCGCGCATGCCCGACGCCGAGGCGCTTCAATTCATCTTCGAGTCCGGGCTTTCCACCAGCGGCACCATCAGCAGCATCTCCGGACGCGGGGTCGGCCTCGCCATCGTACGCGAGACGCTGGAGCGGCTGGGGGGGCACGTCTCGGTCACAAGCACGCCCGGCGCGGGAACGAGCTTCCGGCTCGTCTTCCCGCTCTCATTCGCCCGGATGCGCGCGCTCTTGGTGCAGGTCGCCGGCCGCTACTGCGCCATCCCGGCGACGGTGGTCGAGCTGAGCGCGCGCGTGCCGCTCTCAGAGGTGAAACGGGTGGAAAACCGCGACACCGTGGTCGCGGCGGGCGAGGTGCTCCCGCTCGTCTCACTGGCCGGCATCCTGGAAACTGGACGCCGGAGCGTCGAGCCGGACACCACGGTCTCTTACGTCCTCTTGCGCGCCGCCGACCGGCGCATCGCTTTCGCCGTGGATCAGGTGATCGGGGTGCAGGAGATACTGGTGAAGCCGCTCGGGCGCCAGCTCTCGAGGGTGCGCAACGTCGCTGGTGCCACCGTGCTCGGTTCGGGGCGCGTGGTCCCCGTTTTGAACGTTGCCGACCTCTTCCGCTCCGCCCTGGGGGGCGGTGCCGACGTCACCTCCCTGCCGGTACCAAGCGCCCCGGCTCGCCAGGCGCGGGTTTCCGTTCTGGTGGCGGAAGATTCCATCACCTCGCGGACCTTGCTTAAGAACATCCTGGAGGCCTCCGGCTTCCTCGTGCGCACCGCGGTCGACGGGGCGGACGCCATGGCACAACTTAAAACCGACCCCTGCGACGTGGTGGTCTCCGACATCGAGATGCCGCGCATGGACGGCTTCGAGCTCACCCGGTCGATCCGCGCCGACGCGAAGCTCGCCTCGCTCCCCGTGATCCTCGTCACCGGGCTCGAGTCGCGTACCGACCGGGAGCGCGGCATCGACGTCGGTGCGAGCGCCTATCTCGTGAAGAGCAGCTTCGACCAGACCAACCTCATCGAGGTCATCCAGAAACTCACCTGACAAGGAAGCCGCGTGATCAGAATTCTCGTAGTTGAAGATTCAAAAACCGTGCAGCAGGCGCTGGTGGCCGCTTTCGACGCGGACCCCGAGCTCACCGTGATCGGCACCGCGGAGAGCGGCGAGTCCGCCGTGGAGGCCGCAAAGAGCCTCAGGCCGGACATCATCACCATGGACGTCAACCTCCCAGGCATGGACGGTTTCGACGCCACCCGCGCCATCATGTCGAGCTGCCCCGTCCCCATCGTGATCGTCACCGGGAAGATGAACCCGAAGGATTCGGCCACCCTGTTCCGGGTCATGGAGGCGGGAGCCCTCATGGTGCTAGCCAAGCCCGCCGCGCCAGGCTCTCCCGATTACCGCGAGTCGGTGGCGGACCTCATCCGCCATGTGAAGCTCATGTCCGAGATCAAGGTGGTGCGCCGCGTGTTCCCGACCGGCAAGATCGCGCCTGCGCCAGCCGCAGTCCAGACGCCCCGGACCGCCCCCACCGCTTCGATAAAAGTGGTGGCCATCGGCGCCTCGACCGGCGGTCCGCCCCTTTTGCGCCGCATACTCTCCGCGCTCCCGGCATCCTTTTCCGCCGCGGTCCTCGTGGTGCAGCACATGGCCGTAGGTTTCACGGAAAACTTCGTGCACTGGCTGAACCAGCACTCCACCATGCCGGTGCTCCTCGCTGCCGACGGCATGACCGTGGAACCGGGTCGGGTCTACGTGGCGCCCGACAGCTACCACATGGAAGTCGCCCCTCAAGGGCGCATCCGCCTCACCAGCACGGACCCTGAAAACGGCGTGCGTCCCGCCGTGTCGGCGCTTTTTCGCACCGTGGCTCAGCACTACGGTCGGCACGCGGTCGGGGTGCTCTTGACCGGCATGGGGAAGGACGGGGCCCTGGAACTCAAGACGCTCCGCAACAGTGGAGGCGTCACCGTCGCGCAGGACAAGGAGACGTCCATGGTCTTCGGGATGCCGGGCGAAGCGATCCAGATCGACGCGGCCCAGCTCGTCCTATCCCCCGACGGCATCATCGGTCTGCTGACCACGCTGGCGGCTAAAGGCGCCGCCGCCTTGAAATGAAGGAGTTGGCAACGAACATGAATCAAAGCAGCTCGACAGCGGTTCCGCACCGCATCCTCATCGTAGATGACAGCCCCACCCAGGCGAAGCTCCTCGAGCAGATGCTCGCCGAACAGGGGTACCGGGTCGTCGTGGCTAGAAACGGAGACGAGGCGCTCGAGGCCCTCCCGCAAATGCCGGATCTGGTGATCAGCGACATTCTCATGCCGGGGATGGACGGCTTCGAGCTCTGCCGCCGCATCAGAGAGTCGAAGACAGGGGGTGAAACACCGATCATCCTGCTCACCCACCTGAACGATCCGGCGGACGTGCTGCACAGCCTCGAAGTGGGCGCCAACTACTTCGTATCGAAGCCGTACAGCAAGAAACTGCTCCTATCCCGCATCAGCGCCGTGTTGAACGGGGAACGGGTTTGCCACCAGGGTGACAACGACGGAGAGGTCGCCGTCGCCTATCGAGGCAAAAACTACCGCGTTCAGGCCGACTGTGCCCACACCATCGAACTGCTCCTCGCCACCTACGAGATGGCTGCGGAAAAGAACCAGGAACTGCTTGGGGCGAAGGCGTCCCTGTCGAGCCTGAACCGGGAGCTCGAGCAGCGCGTCGTGGAGCGGACCGCAGCCCTCACCCAGGAAACCGCGGAACGTCTGCAGGCTATGGACGAACTGAGGAAGAAGGACGAAGTGCTCATGCAGCAAAGCCGCCAGGCTGCGATGGGCGAGATGATCGGCAACATCGCGCACCAGTGGCGCCAGCCGCTGAACGCGGTGGGGCTGCTGGTCCAGGACCTCACCCTCTCCTACGAGTACGGCAACTTCAGCCGCGAGTACCTGGAGACGAGCACCGGGAAGATCATGCAGATGGTCCGGCACATGTCGCAGACCATCGACGATTTCAGGAACTTCTTCACGCCGGACCGGGAGAAGAGCGCGTTCGAACTGAAAAAGGTGGTCCGTCGCACCCTGGCGCTCATGGAGGGAAGCCTCGCCGACAAGGGCATCCAGGTTGAGGTCGCGGACGGCGACGTGCCGCCCATCGTAGGGCACCCCAACGAGTTTTCCCAGGTACTGCTCAACATCCTCAACAACGCCGCAGACGCCTTATGCGAAAAAAGGATTGCGGAACCGAGGATCAAGGTAACGGTGGCCCGCGAGGGGGAAAAATCCGTCATCACCATCGCCGACAACGCTGGCGGCATCCCCGTCAATATCATGGGACGCATCTTCGAGCCCTACTTCACCACCAAGGAACAGGGAAAAGGAACCGGCATCGGCCTGTTCATGGCCAAGAACATCGTGGAAAAAAGCATGAACGGCTCGCTCTCGGCGCGAAACACCGGGAACGGGGCCGAGTTCAGAATCGAGGTATAGCATGTCAACGAAACCAGGGGCGGGGTTCACCCTGCTCTACGTAGAGGACGAGGAAGTCACGCGTGAAACGGTGCTGGGCCTTCTCGCGCGCCGTTTTCCCGGCCTGACCGTCCGTGGTGCGGAAAACGGGGCAAAGGGGCTGGAGCTTTTCGGCAGGATCTCCCCGGACCTCGTGGTCACCGACATTAAGATGCCCGCCATGAGCGGCATCGAGATGTCACGACAGCTTCTCGAGCTCAAACCATCCCTGCCGGTCATCATCACGAGCGCGCATAGCGACATGGAATACCTGATCGAGGCGATCGAGCTCGGCGTGTCGCGCTACGTTCTGAAGCCGATCGAGTCCGCGAAACTCTTCGCTGCCATCGAAGCGTGCCTAGGTACCCTGACCATCGAGAGGGAACTCGCCGCGCAGCAGGCCTTCGTACGGAAGCTTTCCCGGGCCGTGCAGCAAAGCCCGAGCAGCATCGTGATCACCGATCCACGGGGCTTCATCGAATACGTGAACCCGAAATTCGTCGAACTGACCGAACGCCAGGAGTCGGAGGTCAAGGGACGCCACCTCGCCACCATTCTGCAAGGTGGGGATGCCATCTGGTCCTCGGTCGCCGCCGGGAACCAGTGGCACGGGGAGCTGACCGGAGAGCGCAAGAACGGCGCCCCTTTCTACGAGGCCGCCTCCATATCTCCCGTTTTCGACGAAGCCGGCGCCCTCAGCAATTTCGTGGCGGTACTGGAGGACATCACTGAACGGGTGCAAAACGAGCGCGAGATCAGGCTGCTGAACGACTCACTCTCCGCTCGGGCCCAAGAGCTGGAGATCGCCAACCGAGACCTCGAAGGCTTCAGCTACACGGTCTCACACGACCTGCGCGCCCCGCTCACCAACATCAACGGCTACTGCCAGGTGATCCTGGAAATTTACGGTGAGAAGCTCGAGCCGGGGTGCAAGGAGTTCATCGACATCATCTATAACGAGACGGTGAACATGAACCAGCTGATCCGCACCCTGCTTGAGTTCTCGCGCGTATCGCGCTCCGAGCTCTCGAAGCAGCCGGTCGACCTGAGCGAGATGGCGCTCCTCATCACCGCGACTCAGCAACTGGCCGAGCCGGGCCGACGTTTTTTCTTCTCCATCGCACCGGACCTGACCGCTTACGGCGACCCTGACCTCCTGAAGGTGGTGCTGCAAAATCTCATCTCCAACGCATGCAAGTACTCGTCTCAAAAAGATGAGGCGCGCATCGAGTTCCTGAAGACGGAAGTGGACGGTACAGAGGCCTTCGTCGTGCGCGACAACGGCGCCGGGTTCAAAATGGAATGCGCCGGCAAGCTATTCAGCCCTTTCCAGCGGCTTCACTCCGACCGGGAGTTCAAGGGTTTCGGCGTCGGGCTCGCCACCGTGCAGCGCATCGTGCAACGGCATGGCGGCCGGGTGTGGGCGGAAGGGGAAGTCGACAAAGGGGCAAGTTTCTTCTTCACCCTGCCCCCCCTCGAACCTGGGCGGGACGGAACCGGTTCATAGGAAATCCCCGGAAAGGCGGGTGCAGCTTCCCGCTTGCTCAGACCGCACCTGGAACTGCCGAAGAATTTTGTCGAGTCAATTGTGCTGGAGGTTTTACTGTTGTGAAAAGACGCAACACGCAACGGATCTTGCTGGTGGACGACGAACCGGACATCCTCGACGGCTGCCGCTCCTGCCTCAAAAACAGCGGTTTCGGCGACATCCTCACCGAAAGCGACAGTCGCCTTGTGCTGCCGCTTCTGGAGCGCGAAGAGGTCGATGTCATCGTACTCGACCTGCACATGCCCAACCTATCCGGCCTCGACCTGCTGCCGCAGATCGTAAACCGGTACCCGCAGATCAAGGTGATCGTCTCCACCGCCAGCAATGAGGTGGAGACGGTGGTGAGCTGCATGAAGGGGGGCGCCTTCGATTACATGGTGAAGCCGATCGACGTGAAGCGCCTGCTCACCTCGGTTGGAAAGGCGCTTGAGCTGAAAAGCCTCTCCAGCGAGCTTTCCACCTTGAAACAGTACATGTTCACCGACCGCCTGGACCACCCGGAGGCCTTTTCCAGCATCGTCTCATCGAACAAGGCGATGCGCGCCGTCTTCCAGTACATCGAGGTGGTCGCCGGGACCAGGCAGCCTGTCACCATCACCGGCGAGACCGGCACGGGGAAGGAGCTCGCCGCCCGCGCCATCCACGACCTGAGCGGGCGCACAGGTCCCTTCGTTCCTCTGAACGTCGCGGGGCTGGACGACAACATGTTTTCCGATACCCTTTTCGGCCACGTAAAGGGAGCCTTCACCGGTGCCGACGTGGCGCGTGACGGGCTCATCACCCGCGCGTCAGGCGGGACGCTCTTTCTCGACGAGATCGGAGATCTGGGCGAGATGTCGCAGATCAAGCTCCTTCGCCTTTTACAGGAGCAGGAGTACTACCCGGTCGGCTCCGACTTCGTAAAGAAGAGCGACGCCCGCATCGTCATGGCGACGAACCGGGACCTGCAGGAACTCATCAAACAGGGAAAGTTCAGAAACGACCTCTACTACAGACTATGCGCGCACCGGGTACACCTCCCCCCCCTGCGCGAAAGGCTGGACGATGTCCCGCTTTTGCTCGACCACTTCCTCGAGAAGGCCGCGACTCAACTGGATAAGAAGAAGCCTACTCCCCCCCCCGAGCTCGCCGTCATGCTGGCCCTCTACCGTTTCCCGGGGAACGTGCGCGAGATGGAGGCGCTCGTCTCCGAAGCGGTCCTGCGGCATAAAGGAGGCGTTCTCTCCATGGAGACCTTCCGCAGCGCCATGGGGTCCGAGGTGCAAAGCGTGCCGGAGGCCCCGGCGCCGCGGACGGAAAGCCTGGAGCAGGCCTTTGGCGCGGTTTTCGGCCGTTTCCCGACCATAGCAGAGGTTGAGGAGCAGATGATCGCCGAGGCAATGCGGATGGCGAAGGGGAACCAGGGGATGGCGGCGAACATTCTAGGCGTTGCGCGCCAGACTCTCAACAAGCGTCTCAAGTCGCAGTCCGCTTGAAGTAAAGGAAGGGCGCCTAAAAAACGAAACCGCCGAAGGCCCAAAGGCCCCGGCGGTTTCTCTTTTTTGCTATCCGTAACGTAGAACTCAGAACATAGAGCGTAGAACGCTCTCTAGAAATATTGCGTCACGATCCCTTGCGCCAGATCCATGGACGAGGTGAAGGCGGGCGAGATGGGGTTCAGCACGTGCACCCCCTCCCCTTCGGCGACCACCAGGAAGTCCATCACCAGCTCCTTTTTCTCCCAATCCACCAGTTGCGGTCTGATCCCCACCTTGGAGGCGGGCACCACGTCTTCAGGCTTGAGCTCCTTCACGAGCCGCGCGGCGTCCTTGAAGAAGACCGATGGGAGGTACTTGGCAGGTTCGCTAAGCGCCACGTTGCGAAACGGCTTGTTGGTCATGAAGAGGATGAGGTCTTCCCAGGCGATGGAGATCGCTTCGGAGTCGATCCCGGCAAGGATGCCGTAGTTCTCCCTACCGAAAGCGGGGATGGCGGTGGGACCGAGATAGACGTCGCCGTGGACGCTGCGGGTGAAATGGACGCCGAGGAAGGGATTACGGATATCCGGCACCGGGTAGATGCTTGAGTTGACCGTGTAGGGAGCGTCCTTTTTAAGCAGGCGGTACACCCCTTTGAAGGGGATGAGACGGTACTGCTGCCCCACCCCAAAGAAATCAGCCACCTTGTCGCAGAAGGCCCCCGCGGCGTTCACGAAACGGTTGAAACGGATCTCCCCACGGCTCGTCACCGCGATACCGCTACCCTTGATCCCGGTCAGGCGGCACCCCATCACGAAGGTGACCCGGCCGCTCTCCTCCAGGTCTTTTCTGAGGCTCTTCAGCACCGCCTTCGGATCGACCACGGCGGTGTAGTGGGAAAACAGGGCGCGCTCCACGGTGCGTGCGTTGGGCTCGATGGCAGCCAGCTGCCGTTCGTCAATCATCTCGACCTTGGCGCCGTTAGCGGTGGCGCGGCGGAAGAGCTCGTCCAGGACGGGGAGTTCGGCGGGGGTGCGGGTGACGATGACCTTGCCGTTTTCCAGCAGGGGGAGCCCCTTCTCCTTGCAGTACGCCCGCATAAGGAAGTTGCCGTTCAGACAGGACTTCGCCTTCATGCTGTCCGGCGAGTAGTAGATCCCCGCGTGCAGCACGCCGCTGTTGCGTCCCGAGGCGTGCACTCCGAGTTCCGCTTCCTTCTCAATGATGACGATGTCACCGTGGCCGGTCCGCACCAGCTCACGTGCTATGGTGAGGCCGATGATGCCCGCCCCGACGATGAGGATGTCGGCTTTGTCGAAGCTCATGTATCACACCTCCGGATGTTTTTCGGGGAAGATGCCGCTATCCCGTTGCTTGGCCTAACCAAGGCAAATCCCCCCTGTCCCCCCTTCGCAAAGGGGGGAACCTTGCGCTCATGCAGCGCTGCGTGGACGCACTGTGCCCCTTAGCTCTCCCCTTCCCTCTATCCCCCGGGACTTCGCCGCTACTCGCGGATGGAGAAGCGTGCTAGGGCGTCACAGCGTACGACCTGCACGGCGCTCGTGTTCCCGCGGGGATAGATCTCCCGGGCGAGGTAGGCTAGCTCCTCGTGCTCCTCGTCAGCGGGAACGTCGCGCCACCACGCTTTGTTCCCACCCTGCGAGCCGTCGCTCCAGCGATAGCCGCGTTCCTTTAAGACGTCCTTCTTGTCGAAGGGGGCGGAGACGGCGAAGATGCGCGAGGTGATCTCGTGGGCCCGCTTCAAAAGGGTCATGAAAATGGAAGCGCCGGTCACCGGGAGCCGCTCGAGAAGGAGCCCAAGCACCCCCTCGGCGTCGTCGAGCGCGCGGTGCGCGTTGATGGTGAGCGAACCGGTCTTGAAGAGCAGAAACTCGAGGGTGCGCGAGGAAAGCCGCTCAGAACCCCAGTCGATCTGCGACACGGTGCAGGCCCAGGGGAGTTTAGCATAGGCGGGGTAACGCGACTCGACGAACTTCCGGTCAAAGGCGGCGTTGTGTGCGATGACCAGGTCGGCCTTGGCGGCAAGGGCGTTCATGAACGCATCGTCGAACGCCTGACCGCGCACCATATCGTCCGAGATCCCGGTGATCTCCTGCACCTCCGGGGGAATGGGGAAGCCGGGGTCCTCGAAGCCGGAGTAACGGTCCGTGATGCGGTAGATCTCGCCGGTCTCGGCATCGTACTCGAAGGCGACCACACCAAGCTCGATGATCCTGTCTCGCCGAAAATCTAGCCCGGTGGTCTCCGTATCGAGGCAAAGGGCCACACGCGCGTGCTCCGGCCCCGGGCGCCCGAGCCTTGCGTCGCGCGCCAGATTCAGGCGGCGCAGCACTTGGTAATCCCCGGTGGAGTGCAGCGAAGCGATGGCGATCTCGATCTCCAGCGGGTTCATCTCCACTACCCTCTTTTTCTGTGGCGTCTTAGCCATCATCACCTCAAAAGCGGCCGATCAGGAGAGGTACTTCTCCCTGAGCGCAACCTTGTTGATCTTCCCGACACTCGTCTTGTCGATCGATTCGACTAACTTCACCTTGACGAGCACCACCTGCTTGCTCACCACCCCCTTGTCGGCATACGCCCGGACGTGATGAGCGATATCCTTCTCGGTCAAGTTGGTGGAAGGCTTCGGGACGACCAGGGCCAGGGGGCGCTCGCCCCACTTCTCGTCCGCCTTACCGATGACAGCCACCTCGGCCACCAGCGGGTGATGCGTGATGATATCCTCGAGTTCCAGCGAAGAGACCCATTCACCGGCCACCTTGATGACGTCCTTGCTCCGGTCGGTGATGCGCAGGTATCCGAGCTCGTCGCGCACCGCCACGTCGCCGGTGTGGAGGTATCCGCCGGTCCAGAGGCGCTCGGAGGCCTTGTGATCCTTCAGATACCCCTGGCTGAGCCACGGCGAGCGGACCACCACGTTGCCGGCGCTCACGCCGTCGCGGGGAAGCTCCTTCAGGTCGTTGTCCACGACGCGCAGGTCGACCAGCGGCAGGGTGAGCCCGGTCTTGCACCGGATATCCGCCTGTTCCGGGTGCGAGAGCTCCAGCATGGCCGGCGTGAGCTGCGAGATGGTGAGGATTGGGCAGGTCTCCGACATGCCGTAGCCGGTAAAGACGTCGATCCCCGCTTTGAGCGCCTCGACGCAGAGGTTGCGCGACATGGCGGCCCCCCCGATGATGAGCTTCCATCCCCTGAGATCCATCCTCTCCGCATGCGGGTGCTTCAGCATCATGTGCAGGATGGTCGGGACGCAGTGCGAGAAGGTGACACCTTCCTTCTCCTTCAACTCGAGCAGGGTCTCCGGGAGATAGCGGCCGGGGTAGACCTGTTTCAGTCCGAGCATGGTGGCGACGTAAGGAAGTCCCCAGGCATGCACGTGGAACATCGGGGTGATCGGCATGTAGACGTCGTCACGGTGCAGCCCGCCGTGCGCGGTGATCGATCCCAGCGTCGCGAGCAGCCCGAAGGTGTGCAGCACGAGCTGCCGGTGACTGAAGTAGACCCCCTTCGGCATGCCGGTAGTGCCGGTCGTGTAGAAGGTGGTCGCCCGCGTGTTCTCGTCCAGGTTGGGGAATTCCGAGATCGGCGCGGCCTTGGCGATAAGCTCCTCGTACTCCCCCGCGAAAGGGACGGTGCCGTCGTGCTGTTCGGCGTCGTCGCGGATGAGAACGTAGGTGCGCACGTTATCGATCCTGCCGCGGATCTGCTCGAGAATCGGGAGAAACTCGGCGTTAACGAGGAGCACGTCGTCCTCGGCGTGGTCGATGGTGTAAAGGATCTGCTCAGCCGAGAGGCGGACGTTGATCGTGTGCAGTACCGCCCCGATCATCGGCACGGCGAAGAAAAGCTCCAGGTAGCGATGGCTGTCCCAGTCCATGACCGCCACGGTCTGCCCGGGACGGACGCCGAGTTCGGTCAGCATCCCGGCCGCACGCCGCACCCTGTCCCTTAAATCGCGGTAGGAGCCGCGGTAGAGGTCGCGGTAGACGATCTCCTGCTCGGGGTTATCGACCACCGGGTAGAGCAGCATGTTCTTTATCAGCAGCGGGTAGTCGTAGGCGGACGGGGTACGGGGGATCAGCAATTCACTCATCGTTGAGTTCTCCTGTATCTGTCAATTACATCTTGCGGCAGTCGTCGAGGAAGTCCTGGAGCACACCCTCCTCGACGCCGGCCAAGGCGGCGATGCGGGAAAGGCGCGGGAAGGACCAGTTGGTGCGTCCCTCTGCCAGGCGCTGCCCTTCGGCGTCGTAGATCGCCATGGCGACCTCCGCCTGGGGAGGATCGAAGCTGACGATCTCGCCAACGACCCGGATATCGGTGCCGGTCGGCACCGGCTTCAGGAAACGGACCGTGATGTCGCGGGTGACGCCGAGCTTTCCGTGGCGCGCGAAGAGCGCGTAGGCGGCGGCCTCGTCCAGGAGGGCGGATATGATGCCGCCGTGGACCATCCCGTCAAAGCCGCAATAGGTGGCGGGGATGCTCGTTACGCAGGCGACGCCGTCGGTGGTGTGATGGAAGCGCAGGCCGAGGCCGTGAGGATGTCCTTCGGAACAAACGAAACAGGAGCCGGGCCAGCGCCCCTGCACCTTGGGCAGGTTAAGAACGGATGCATGGTCCGGACAGCAGGATTCTTTCATCTCTCCTCCTTCAACGCGGCTGACGCCGCGATTTCATTTCAACATTTAAGGCAGCGCACGTTCCCCTTTTCGCCCCAGCGGCGCACGGCGCGGGACAACTCGTCCAGCCCCGAGGCGGCGGGACGGTTCAGGGCAAGGCAAAACAGGGGGGCTAGCAGGCCGGTGAATTCGGAGCGCTGCTGGAAGAGAAGCCGGTCAGGCGCCTCAACCGCGATGCGGCAGGAGAAAGTCCAGGCAAGCAGGCCGGAAAAGAAGAGTCTGCTTTTCCAGGAAACGTGCCCGGGCTCGGCAGTGACGAGGGAAGCGGTTACGTGGAAGATTTCCATCCCGGGCAGATGCACGACGAGGTCGTGGCGCCCATCGTCACCGAGCGGGGTCACCCTGGGGAAAACCGGGTTCCATTGCGAGTAGAGCGAGAAATCGGTTAGAAGCGGGGCGACCCTGTCGAACGAGGTTTGCAGCGGGGTTTCCAAAGTTACGGGTTTCATGTTCACCTGCCGGACAAAAAATGGGAAGGGACGGCTATTTCTTTTTCTCAGCCTCTTCGGCCATTCTCTTCTCGTGGGCCTCGCGGATCTGGTCCATTTCCTTCCAGTGGGCGTCCCAGTCCTTCTTCCTGATGCAGTGCAGGGCCAAACTCCCGAGGACGATGCAGACCCCGAAGAAGAACTGCATTACCTTGAACCCTTCGGCGACTCCGTAGATCATGCAGCCGACCCCGACCAGGCCGAGCAGGAAAGGTGCGCTGAAGATGAGGCTTCCCAGGGATTGCTTCTCTGCCATCTAATTTCCTCCGTGTCGCAGGTGATCCGGGTTCATCCAACGAGGCCGCAAACGATGACTATCCCCCTCTCCCGCCTGCGGACCGTAGCCTACGGTGGGCGAAGGCCCTGAGGGAGAGGGGTGCACGCGAAAAGCCTTACGCAGTGCGGCTGGTGATCTCGATCAGGTGGTAGCCAAACTGCGTGCGCACCGGGCCGAGCACCTTCCCCACTTCGCCGCTGAAGACCACCTTGTCGAACTCCTCGACCATCTGGCCGGGCCCGAACTCTCCGAGAAGTCCCCCCTGGTTGCCGGACGGGCAAAGGGAGTGCGCCCTTGCGACCTCGGCAAAGTCGGCACCCGCTTCGATCTTTTCCTTGAGTGCGAGACACTCGGCCTCGGTTTCCACCAGTATGTGACGCGCTTTTGCTCTTGCCATGACTGTCTCCTTATGAGTAGCGGACCAGTTCGGACATATCACGCACGGCGCGGTCGAGACCGACCAGGATGGCGCGCGACATGATGGAGTGGCCGATGTTGAATTCCTCGATGCCGCCGATCGCGGCTACCTTCTTCACGTTGGTGTAGTTTAGGCCGTGTCCGGCGTTGACGCCGAGGTCGAGCTTACGCGCGAGCTTCACCGCGTTCTCGATCTTGATCAGCTCCTGCTCCTCTTCTTTCCAGGTGGGCGCATCGGCGAAGGAACCGGTGTGGATCTCGATGTAATCGGCGCCGATCTTGTTGGCGACCTTGATCTGGTCGGGATCGGGATCGATGAAGAGGCTCACGATGATGCCTCCCGCCTGCAGCTTCTCTATGGCGACCTTCAACGCTTCCTGGTGGATCCGGACGTCGAGCCCCCCTTCGGTGGTAAGCTCAGCCCGCTTCTCGGGGACCAGGGTGCAGCACTCCGGCTTCACCGCGAGGGCGATGGCGATCATCTCGTCGGTTGCCGCCATTTCCAGGTTCAGCTTGGTCTGCACGGTCTGGCGCATGATCTTTAGATCACGATCCTGGATGTGCCGTCTGTCCTCGCGCAGGTGGATGGTGATGCCGTCGGCGCCCGCCAGTTCGGCAATGGCCGCGGCCGCGACCGGATCGGGCTCACTCCCGCCCCTTGCCTGCCTCAGAGTCGCTACATGATCGACGTTGACGCCCAGTTTAGCCACGGTTCTCTCCTCCCAGGGCCGACGCCGCGGTTTCGGCTATCTCGTTGGCCCAGTTGCGAATTTTCGTCTCGTCGTCCCCTTCGAGCATGATGCGCAAAAGGGGCTCGGTGCCGGACCACCGGATCAGCACCCTACCCTCCCCTTTCAGCCTACCCTCTACGTCGTTCACGAGGTTCGCGATCTCGGGGACCTGCATCACGTCCGTCTTCTGCGAAAGGCGCACGTTCACGAGCACCTGGGGCAGGGAGTGCATGACGAGGGCGAGCTCGGAGAGGCGCTTTTGGCGGCGCTGCATGATGGCGAGCACCTGCAGTGCCGAGAGGATGCCGTCGCCGGTCGTGTTGTGGTCGAGGAAGATCATGTGGCCGGACTGCTCGCCGCCCAGGTTGTAGCCACCTTTCAGCATCTCCTCCACGACATAGCGGTCACCGACTGCGGTCTTGATCACCTCACCGCCGGCGCGCTTCATGGCGATATCGAGCCCCATGTTGCTCATCACGGTTGCGACCAGGGTGTTCTGCTTCAGAGTCCCCTGACGGATCATCTCAGTCCCGCAGACGGCCATGATCTTGTCGCCGTCCACCACGTTGCCGTACTCGTCGACGAAGATGACGCGGTCCGCGTCGCCGTCGAGCGCGATGCCGAGGTCTGCGCCATGCTGCTTCACCGCCTCGCTCATCACCTCGGGGTGCAGCGAGCCGCAGTCAGCGTTGATGTTGGTGCCGTTGGGCTTCACGCCAATCGTTATCACCTCGGCGCCAAGCTCCTCGAATACCGCCGGGGCGACCTTGTACGCGGCACCGTTGGCGCAGTCGAGAACGATCTTCAGCCCGGAGAGGTCGAGATCCTTCGGGAAGGTGCTCTTCAGGAAGACGACGAAGCGCCCCTGCGCGTCGTCGATGCGGTACGCCTTGCCGACCTCTTTGGCGGTCGGGCGCAGGGAGTCGATGCGTTTCGAGAAGATCAGGTCCTCGATCATCAGCTCGGTCTCGTCCGGCAGCTTGAAACCGTCGCTCGAGAAGAACTTGATGCCGTTGTCCTCGAACGGGTTGTGCGAGGCGGAGATCACGACACCCGCATCGGCACGCATCGAGGAGGTGATGTTGGCGATGCCCGGCGTCGGTAGCGGGCCGACCAAGAGAACGTCGACGCCCATGGAGCAGATGCCTGCCATGAGCGCGCTTTCGAGCATGTAGCCGGAAAGACGGGTGTCCTTGCCGATGACGATGCGGTGGCGTTTCTTGCCGTTTTTGAATATGTAGGCGGCGGCGCGGCCGATCTGCATCGCCATCTCCGCCGTCATCGGGTAGACGTTGGCCACACCGCGGACCCCGTCGGTACCGAAAAGTTTCTTCATTCTCTTCACCTCGTAAAAATAGTCAGTCTAAAAACAGCCCTACTTCTGTTCCCTGCTGGTAAGCGCGATGGTTACCGTCGCGGGGGCGACGTGAACCACTTTGATCTCCGGATCAAGATCGAAAAGGCCATCCTTCAGCGAGATCTGCTGCTGCCCCGCATTGGCGCCGGTCAGATCGATCCTGAGACGGGTCTGGTGAAATGGCAGCAGGAACAATAGAATCCGCGGCCCGGAGACAACGACCTCCGCCTCGGCTGGCGCCACCCCGTCAAGCTGCAGCCCCGGCGGCATGCGATCAAGGCCGACGGGAACGGTGAGCACCATCTCCCCGGGTCGCTCGACGATCACGCTGAGCCAGATCAGGACGGCCAGCAGCACGGAAAGCGCCTTGACCCCTTTCAGCCATTCATGCCCTCTTGCGTGCATGGTCGTCATTTGAGCCACCTCGGCTCGACGAGCCTTCTAAGCGTCTTGCCCAGGGACGGCATGTCTACCACGTCGGTCTTCTTTCCCCCCACCACCACCGAGGCGGTCCCGGTCTCCTCGGATACCACGACGACAAGGGCGTCGACCAACTCGGAGAGGCCGATGGCGGCGCGGTGCCTGGTCCCAAGGGCTTTGTTCACCTCAAGGTTCTGGGTGAGCGGCAGGAAGCACCCCGCCTTGGTCAGCTTGCCGTGCTGGATGATCACGGCACCGTCGTGAATAGGCGAATACGGCAGGAAGATCGAGGAGATCAGCTCGCTGGTCACCTTGGCGTCGATATCGGTTCCGACGGCAAGGTAGCTGTCCACCGAGATGGCGCGCTCGATGACGATGAGCGCCCCGATCTTTTTCTGCGCAAGCCCGGCCACGGCGAAGACGAGCTCGTCGATGACGTCGGACATCTCGACGTCCTTTTCGGTGCGGCTTCTGGTCAGCGTTGCGAAGGCCCTGCGGATGTCGGTCTGGAAGATGACCGCGAGGCCGACAACGGAAGAGGCCAGGATCAGGTCGATGATGAGCCGGACGGTCTGCAGGGAGAAAAAGCGCGCCAGGAGATGAAGGGCCACGAGTGCCGAAAGGATGGCGAGGATGCGCAGCGCGAGCACCCCCTTGAGGAGTCGCGCCAGCCTGGAGACGATCAGTATCGCGAGCGACAGGTCCAGGAGGTCCCGCAGTATGCCTATGTTTTGCAGGAATGAATTCATCCGCACCGGTCGGGAAGCAGCGCTTCCGGTTTGTCGGGCCTGCGGGTTACATGAGCGCCCGCGTCATGACGGCGACATCCCTCATGGCTGCCACGTCATGAACCCGTATGATAGCGGCTCCGTGCGCGATCGACATGACGACCGCGGCTGCCGTGCCGAAGATCCTCTCTCCTTGCTCTCGTCCCGTGACCGTTCCGATGAACGACTTCCGGGATAGGCCGACCAGGATCGGACAGCCAAGCGGCTGGAATTCCTCAAGCCGTTTGATCAATTCCAGGTTCCCCTGGACGCTCTTGCCGAAGCCGAGCCCCGGATCGACGACGATGCGCCCCGCGGCAACCCCCGCCCGTCGAGCGATGTCGATGGAGCCTGCCAGGTATTCCTTCACGTCGGCGATCAGGTCATCGTAGTTCGTGTCCTTCTGCATGGTGTCGGGCATGCCGCGGGTGTGCATGACCACCACTCCCGCGTCGGATTCGGCCACGACGGCGGCCATCTCCGGATCGAACATGAGGCCGGTGACGTCGTTAACGATCTCGGCGCCGGCGGCACAGGCGGCCTTCGCGACCCCCGCCTTGTAGGTATCTATGGAGATGGGGACGGAGATGTTACCTTTGAGGGCCTCTATAACGGGAATCACCCGGTCCAGTTCCTCCTGCAGGCTTACCGCGGGGGCATTGGGCCGGGTGCTTTCGCCGCCGATATCGATGATGTCGGCACCCTCTCGCTCCATCTCGCGGGCCCGGTCCACGGCCCTCTCAAGGGAGAAGAAGCGCCCCCCGTCCGAGAAGGAGTCCGGAGTCACGTTCAGGATGCCCATGATCTGCGGACGCTCCAGGGACAGGGTGCGTCGGGAAAGTTCCCACTTCTGAATCTGCATCGTTACTCGGTCACCGCAGGCTCGGAGGCGATCTCCTTGCCTTCGATGATGCGGTCCACTTCCTCGCCGGTCAGGTTTTCCTTCTCGATGAGGGCGTGCGAGATGCGGTGCAGGGCGTCGAGGTTGCTCCGCAGCAGGTCCTGTACGCGTGCGTAGTTCTGTTCGACGAGGAGCCTGATCTCGTGGTCGATCTCGATGGCGGTCGCCTCGGAGTAGTTCTTCTGGTGCGCCATGTCGCGCCCGAGGAAGATCTGCTCGTCTTTCTTGCCGAAGGAAACCGGACCGAGTTTCTCGCTCATGCCCCACTCGCAGACCATCTTGCGCGCTATGTCGGTGGCGCGCTCGATGTCGTTCCCCGCGCCCGTGGTCATGGAGTTGAAGATGATCTCCTCGGCTACGCGGCCGCCAAGGAGAACGGCGATGCGGTCGAGCAGCGACTCGCGCGAGTAGCTGTGCTTGTCCTCGATCGGGAGTTGCATGGTGACGCCGAGAGCGCGGCCACGCGGGATGATGGAGACCTTGTGCACCGGGTCCGCGCCCGGGATGAGTTTAGCGACGAGGGTGTGTCCCGCCTCGTGGTATGCGGTGTTCTTCTTCTCCTCGTCGGAGATGACCATGGAGCGGCGCTCGACACCCATGAGGACCTTGTCCTTCGCGTCGTCGAAGTCGATCATCTCGACCATGCTCTTTTCCTTGCGAGCGGCGAGGAGAGCGGCCTCGTTGACCACGTTGGAGAGGTCCGCACCGGAGAAGCCAGGGGTCCCGCGGGCCACAACGCCGAGGTCGACGTCCGGGGCGAGCGGGGTTTTCTTGCAGTGCACCTTGAGGATCATCTCGCGCCCCTTCACGTCGGGACGCGGCACCACGACCTGGCGGTCGAAGCGGCCCGGACGAAGGAGCGCCGGGTCGAGAACGTCGGGACGGTTGGTGGCGGCGATGAGGATGACCCCTTCGTTGGACTCGAAGCCGTCCATCTCGACCAGAAGCTGGTTCAGGGTCTGCTCGCGCTCGTCGTGACCGCCGCCCAAGCCGGCGCCGCGGTGACGGCCGACTGCGTCAATCTCGTCGATGAAGATGATGCAGGGAGCGCTCTTCTTGCCCTGTACGAAGAGGTCGCGCACGCGGGAGGCGCCGACGCCGACGAACATCTCGACGAAGTCGGAACCGGAGATGGAGAAGAAGGGAACGCCCGCCTCACCCGCGATGGCGCGGGCCAGAAGGGTCTTGCCGGTACCCGGAGGGCCCATGAGCAGCACGCCTTTCGGGATACGGCCGCCAAGTTTCGTGAATTTCTTCGGATCCTTCAGGAAGGAGATGATTTCCTCAAGCTCTTCCTTGGCTTCCTCGATGCCGGCCACGTCCTCGAAGGTGATGCGCCCCTGCGCCTCGGTGAGAAGCTTCGCGCGGCTCTTGCCGAAGGCCATTGCCTTGCCGCCGCCACCCTGCATCTGGCGCATGAAGAAGATCCAGACCGCTACGAGGAAGATGATCGGGAACCAGGAGATGAGCAGCGAGAACCAGGAGAAGTGCTCCTCCTCCGGGCGGGCCGACACGGCGACCTTCTTCTCGATCAGCAGGTCGGTCAGCTTGGCGTCTGCCGGTTTGAAGGTCCTGAACTCCTTGCCGTCGGCGAACTTGCCTAAGACCTCGTCCCCCTGGATGACGACGCTCGCCACCGGACGGTTCACGTTCTTCACCTTGCCGGTTTCCACGGCCTCAATGAAGTCGCTGTAGTCGAGTTTTTCCTGGGTCGGCTTCGGCTTGTTGAACAGGTTGAACAACAGGATCATCATCAAGCTGATAACAAGCCAGAGCGCCAAGTTTTTATAGAATTGATTCAAGTTTCCTCCCGATTAATCGGTGTGCCGCAACCCCGTGTACTGTCAGTGTTTGCCGTTGATACATAGCACGGGCCGCGAGGTTGAAGTTCGTCTTATGCCAAGCATTTATGAGAAAGAAAGAAAAAGCATTCAAATGAGTAAAAAGGATTACCATAAAGGGTGCAGGTTGACAAGAGCTTTAAGGTGTAATTTCAAGAATTTCCAAACGCAAAACCGCGTCAGCTGCGGGTTTTACCCGTCCCTTCTCGGCAACTCTCACGCCGGCTACCCAGATGACATCCCCTGCGCTGAAAACAAGCGGCACCCTGCTGCGCTCGTGCGGCGGGAGTTTCTTGTTGATGAAGAGCTCCTTCACCTTCTGTGAGCCGTTCAGCCCCATTGGGGTGAAGCGGTCACCGGCCGCAAAAGGGCGCACAAGCCATGGAAAAGGTGCAGCTTCCGCCGACACGTAAGCGATCTTCTCAGAACCGGTAACGAGGTCGGCAGGCCGTGGCACCCGCTGCACGCTGAGCGTCATGCCGTTCGGCAAGGGGTGGTTCCCCTCCCCCGAAATCGCCACTTCCCATCTCTGCTCGATCGGCTTCGTTACCGAGGTGAAGCGAAGTTCGTCGTAGCTGCGCTCGACACGCAGATCGTCCGGGAGGTTTAAGCTCGCGTTGGGGCGACTGGAGGCGACGAGGCGGTCGATCGCCTCGAGGTGCGCCAGCGCGATGCGCATGAGGTCTCCGCGCAGTTCGCGCAGCGCGTGACGGTACAGGCGCAGACGCAGGCCGCGGCGTTCGCCGAGCAGGGAGGCGATCCCCAGGCGGACGCTTTCATCCTCACTGCGGGCCAACCGCGCGAAGGTCTCGTCGGTCAGCTGCTCGAGGAGTTCCTCGTCCGAGGCGAGGATTTCCGCAGTGGCGGCGAGTCGCTCGGTCACCTTGGGGTTGTACTTTTTAAGCAGTGGGATCAGCTCGTGGCGGATGCTGTTGCGCAGGATCGCGGTGTCCGCATTAGTCGAGTCGGTGCGCCAGCTTAGGCCGTGTTCTGTCAAGTAACGCTCAAGCTCGGCGCGGGTTACTTTCAGGAGCGGCCGTTTCAGCATGTTGTCGCCGACCGCAGCCATGGCGCTCAGCCCGGCGCCGCCGGAGCCGCGCAAGAGGCGGATCAGCACCGTCTCGGCCTGGTCGTCCATGTGGTGGGCCAAGGCGATGCTGGTCGCGCCGTGACGGCGGGCGACCTCGCGGAAAAATGCGTAGCGTGCCTGACGTCCGGCGTCTTCAAGGGAAAGCCCTTCCGCAGCGGCGAACGAGGCGACATCGACCCGTATCGATAGGAAAGGGATATGGTAGCGGGCGGCGAGGTCGGCAACGAAGCGTTCGTCTTCGTTTGATTCCGCGCCTCTGAGGCAGTGGTTCAGGTGGGCGACGATGAGTTTCAGGCGTTCAGTATCGAGCCGGGTGAGGATATCGAGGAGAGCCACCGAGTCGGCGCCGCCCGAGACCGCGACCACCACGGTTTCACCGGTGGAGAAGAGGTTTTGGTTGCGGACTTTGGCGATTAGGTCTTTCAAACGGCATGGGCTCCGTGAGTGTTGAGTAGCGAGAGCGATGAAGAGGTCGGCTGGTCAGGACGTTTTTATGGTCACCACCGTGCCCCCCTCTCCCGCCTGCGGACCGAAGCCCTACGGTGGGCGAAGGCCCGGAGGGAGGGGAGGATTTTGCCAATCGGAGCAAGGTTTCAACGTTGAACGTTGAAGGTTGAACGGGTTCTAGTCCTTAAGCGTGCACTCCTTCTCCCAGGTGAGATACCCGTCCCCGACGATATCCCAGAAGCTCTCGATGCGCCCGGCGTAGTAGTCGAGTTCCGAGCATTCAGCCTCGATGGCCTGGAGGAACTTGAGCGAGATCAACTGGTGCCCGTAAAGGAAACGGTAGAACTCGCGGACCCCGGCAAGGTAACCCTCGATCTCGTCGATGAGCGGCTCCATGGTGTTGACGATGTACCAGTTGCCGGCGAACTGACGCACGATCCCCGCACGCTCGTCGAAGATGCTGCGCTGCTTGATGGAGACGACAAAATCGCGGGTGAAGTAATCGGCGGCGCCGGCCAGTGCCGTCGCCTGTTCCGGCGACATGCCCGTCTGCTGGATCTCCTCGTAAAAACGGTGCAGCAGGTCGCTGACCAGTTTGTCGACCCGCACCTCATCCTCGAGGGTGGTCGGAACGTAATCCCTTTTATCGACCTTCAATACGTCAAATGCCTCTTCGCAAAATTCTGCCATGTGCACCTCTTTCTCTAAAGATGTTCAACGTTCAGCGTTCAACGTTCGCCACGGCTTTCCTTGTCCGCCCCTGCATCGTGGCGGCAGTCAAATCGTACAGTGCCACGAGACGGCAACTTGTGGAACGCAGAACGCGGAACGTTGAACGGCCGTTAGCCTCGCCTTCTCGGGTCGAGTGCGTCGCGGATCCCCTCCCCTACCAGGTTGTAGGAGAGCACGGTTACCAGGATGGCGAGCCCCGGGAAAAGGGAAAGCCACCAGGCGAATTCTATGTAGTCCTTGCCGGAGGTCAGGATGTTCCCCCAACTGGGCGTCGGCGGCTGCACCCCGATGCCGAGGAAGGAAAGTGCCGACTCGGTGAGTATGGCGCCTGCCACACCGAGCGTCGCCGAAACCAGCACCGGCGAGAGCGCGTTGGGGAGGACATGACGGAAGATGATGCGCAGATCCGACGCCCCTAACACGCGGGCGGCCAGGATAAAATCGCGGCTCTTCAAGGAGAGAACCTCGGCACGCACCAGACGCGCAACCCCCATCCATCCGGTAAGCCCGATGATAACCATGATGTACCAGATGGAAGGCTCCAGCATGGCGATCACGGCAAGGATCAGGAAAAAGGTCGGAAAGCAGAGCATGATGTCGACGACCCGCATCAGCACCGAATCGATCCAGCCGCCGTAGAACCCGGCGAAGAGCCCCACCACCGTACCGACCACGACGGCGATGCCGACCGCGACGAAACCGACCTTCAGTGAGACGCGCGCGCCGTAGACGACGCGGGTGAAGACGTCGCGCCCCAACTCGTCGGTGCCGAACCAATGGTCCGCGGACGGCGGCAGGAGCACGTGCCACGCGTCGATGGTGTCCGGGCTGTACGGCGTCACGAGAGCCGCCGCCAAAGACAGCAGGAAAAGCACCGCGATGATGACGAGTCCCGCGGTCGCGAAGCGGTTGGTCGTGAAACGCTCCCAAAACTCCCTGGCCGGGCTGCTCACCTTGTCTCGCATGCCCCCTCCATGAAGCGACGATATCCGCATCCCCTACCCCTTTCCGTGCCTGATCCTGGGATCGGCGAAGGCGTAACTCAGGTCGGCCAGGAGGTTGCCGATCAGGGTGAGGCAGGCGCCGATGACCAGGATCCCCATGACGAGCGGATAGTCGCGTGCCATGACGCCCTGGTAGAAGAGCTGCCCCATCCCCGGGATGGAGAAAATCGTCTCAAAGATGACGCTGCCGCCGATCAGGGCGGGGAGCGAAAAGCCTAGCAGGGTGATCACCGGAAGAAGCGCGTTCTTCAAGGCATGCCGGTAGATGATCACGCGCTCCTTCACCCCCTTGGCGCGGGCGGTGGTGATGTAGTCCTGAGAAAGCACCTCGATCATGGTGGAGCGCATGTAGCGCGACAGCCCGGCAAGGCTCCCGAAGGTGGCGATGGCGATGGGAAGCACCAGGTGTTTGGCGAGATCGAGAACGCGCCCGAAAAAGGGGAGTTGCTCGCTGCCGAGCGAGTGTATGCCGGAGATCGGGAGCCAGGAGAGCTTCACCCCGAAGAAGTACATGCAGAGAAGCGCCAGCCAGAAGGTCGGCACGGCGAAACCGACGAAGACGAAGACCGAGATGGCGCGATCGAGCAGCGTGTCGCGGTGTACCGCCGCCAGGATGCCGATGGGAAGTGCCAGGCCGAATTCGAGGATCAGCGCGATCACGTTGAGCGAGATGGTGATCGGGATCCTTTCCTTGATCTTGTCGAGCACCGGGCGGTTGTCCGGCGCGAAGGAGCGGCCGAAGTCAAGCCGGGAGAGGTTCCCGAGCCACTTGCCGTACTGCACGTGCAGCGGCTTGTCCAGTCCGTAGAACTCGCGCAGCCGTGCCCGAGACTGAGCCGAGACTTTCGGGCTCATCGCCGTCTGCATCTCCACCGGTTCGCCCGGTGCGAGATGGATCACCGTGAAGGTGATCAGCGTGATCCCAAGAAGCAGTGGGATCAGCATGAGAATACGTTTTATCAGGTAGTTGGCCATAATCCTTTTGTTGAAGCGAAGCTCTTCACCCAGCTGCATTTGTCAGTGAGAAGCGCCCCTCCCCCAGGAGGGGGGAGGTCGGGAGGGGGGAAGCCTGATCGAGCCGCTGCGTTCCCCCTCCCTGTCCCTCCCCCTCCGGGGGCGGGGACGCTACGGCGCCTAAATCACCTATTCCACGTACCACTTGATGAAGTTATGCATGATCCCCGCTGGCGCCGGTTCGATCCCCTTTATCCNGGGGGGGGGGGGGGGGGGGGGGGGCCAAGCCTGATCGAGCCGCTGCGTTCCCCCTCCCTGTCCCTCCCCCTCCGGGGGCGGGGACGCTACGGCGCCTAAATCACCTATTCCACGTACCACTTGATGAAGTTATGCATGATCCCCGCTGGCGCCGGTTCGATCCCCTTTATCCTGGAGGAGACCACCGGCAGGGCGTCCGGGACGTACAGGAAGGTGTAGGGCTGGTCCTTCGCAAGGATCTCCTGGATGCGGTAGTAGCAGTCGCGCCGCTTCTCCATATCGAAGGTCCCCCTACCCTCCACGATGAGCCGGTCCAACTCGGGGTTCTTGTAGTTGATGAAGTTGAGTTCCTTGGGCCCGGTCTTCGAGGAGTGCCAGACGTCGAAGAGGTCCGGGTCCTGGGAGATGGTCCACCCGAGGAGCACCGCCTCGAACTTACCCTTGTCGATGAAGTTGGTGAGAAACGACGCCCATTCCACCACGCGGATCTTCACGTCGATGCCGACGCGCTTCAGCCGCATCTGGATGATCTGGGCCGCCTTAAGACGCTGGTCGTTACCCTGGTTGGTCAGGATGGTGAAGCTGAGCGGCTTCCCGTCCTTCGCCAGGATGCCGTTCGCTCCCATGACGTATCCCGCCTCACGCAAGAGGGCCTGGGCGCGCGCCGGATCGTACGCGGGGTCGTTTTCCACCTTCGCCTTGTAGGCCCAGGTCCCGGGCTTGTAGGGACCGTGGGCGATCTGCCCCATCCCGAGCAGCACCCCGTGGATGATCTCTTCCTTGTTGATGGCGCAGGTGATCGCCCGGCGCACCCTCGCATCCTGGAACATGGGGAGGCGCAGGTTGTAACCGAGGTAGGTGTAGGCGGAGGCCGGATAGCGGTACTTGTTGAAGCGCGCCAGGAACTCCTTGGTGTTGGTCTGGCGCTGGTACTGCACCGGGGAAAGCCCCATCATGTCGATGCCACCGGCCTTAAGCTCCATGTACATGGTGGAGCTGTCGGGGATGATGCGATAGACGTAGCGGGAAAGGCGAGGCTTCCCCTCCCAGTAGTTCGGATTCGCTTCGAGGATCAGGCGCTGTCCCGGAACCCATTCCTTGAAGATGTACGGGCCGGTGCCGATCGGGCTGCGCGCGAGCGGACTCTTGGTGATGTCCTTGCCTTCCAACAGATGGGCGGGGAGGATGTTCATCCCCCAGGAGGCGAGCGCCGGTGCGAAAGGCTTCGCGTAGCGTACCTTGAAGGTGTAGGCGTCCGGGGCCTGCGCGCTCTGCACCTGCTTGAAATCCTCGGCGTACGCGGTCGGAGTCTTGGGATCGACGGTGACACGGTAGGTGTAGAGCACGTCGCGCGAGGTGAAATCCTTGCCGTCATGCCATTTTACGCCGCGCCGCAGGTGGAAGGTGATCTGCAGGCCGTCCTGGGAGACTTCCCAGGACTCAGCCAGGTCCCCCTCGAGCTTAAGGTTCTTGTCGTAACGGACCAGGCCGTTGTAGACGAGCCCGGCGATGTCGCTCGACGAGGTGTCGGTAGCGAGGGTCGGGATGAGGGTTGAAGGCTCCCCGATACTCCCGGTGACAAAGGAGGAACCATTGGCGCCGGGTCCACGGCTCCCGGCCCGGTCCGCGGGCGCACCCTGGCTGCAGGCGGTCAGCGTCAGAAGGACGAGGAGGAGAAGACGACGCAGCGGGATCATTTCTCGCCGGCTTCCTGTCGGCAGTGTTTGATCTTCTCGGCGAGCTCGGCGCTTTGCTCCGGCTCCATCTTCTGCAGCTTCTTGTAGAGCGGCAGTGCTTTCTTGTAGGCGCGGACGGCGCAGTAAGCGTCGGCCAGGTGCCCCATGACGATGGCGTCACCGTCGGAAAGCTCGACCGCACGCTCGAGCTGGGTAACCGCATCGTTGTAGCGCTTGAGCTTGAAGTAGGTCCACCCGAGGCTGTCCAGAATGAACCCGTCGTCCGGCTTCAGTTCGACCGCCTTTTTAAGGTAGGTGAGCGCCTCGTCCAGGTTCACCCCCATCTCCGCATAGGTGTACCCGAGGTAATTGAGCGCCTGCGCGTCGTTCGGGGTCGCCGCGATGACCTTCTTCATCATGTCGACAGAGAGTTCCTTTTGTCCCAGCTTGTCGTACATGATCCCCAACCGGAACAGGACACGCGGGTCTGCCTGGAGTTTCGCGTCCATCGACTTCAGGGTGTTGATGCCTAACTGGTACTGCTCCATCGACTCGTAAAAGCCGGCCAGATGCAGGTACGCTTCGATGCGGGAAGGCTGCTTGGCGATTTCCTCCAGCAGCAGGGTTACCCCCTTTTCCGGGTGCCCCTTCTCCTTGTACAGGTAGGCCAGGTGCCCCAGAGAGTCCAGGTAATAGGCGGAGTCCCGCGGGATCATCTGGAACTGCTCGATGGCCTGATCTACATCCTCTTTCTCCTCGAAGGCGCTGGCGAGATAGAAACGGACCTGCTGCGCGTCCGGCTCGGCCTTGAGGATATCCTGGAAGACCTTGATGGCCTCGTCGTAGCGTTCAAGCTCGAGCAGCAAAAGCCCGATCTTGCGAGAATTCTCCAGTGAACGCCCACCCTTTTGCTGCAACAGGGCGAGGGCCTCGTCGAGCCGCTTCTGCTGGATGTAGAGCTGCACGAGGTGCTGGATCACGTTGGCGTTGTTAGGGTTGATCTCAAGAAGGTCCTTGTAACTATCGATCGCGTCAGGGATGAGCCCCTGGGTCTCCTGGGAGATGCCCATCTCGATCAGGGCCTGCTCGAAGTCCGGCTTTATCTCGATGGCCTTCTTGTAATAGGCGAGCGCCTCCTTCGGCAGACGCATCTGCTCGTAGGTCTTGGCAAGGTAGTAGTACCCAAGCGCCGAATCGGGCGAAGCCTTCACCAGCGCCTTCAGCGTGTCCACGGCCTGCTCGTATTCGAAGTTCTTCAGGTAGTAGATGGCGACGTGCAGGTAGACGTCTTCCTTGGAAGGGTCGAGCTCGATCACCTTCTTGTAGTGCTGGACCGCCTCTTTTTCGCGCTGAAGCGTCATCAGGATGTTGCCGCAAAGAAGCTGTGCCGGCACTGACGAAGGATCGATGCCGATGGCCGCCTGGCATTCCACAAGCGCATCCTCGGGACGGTTTTGCTGGAGGTAGATCTGGGCCGCGGTGTGGTGCAGGAATGCGGAGTTCGGGTCGGCCGCTATCCCCTCGCGCAGCAAGACCTGCGCGGCGTCCAGGTCACCTTCGGCCGCCCGCAACCTCGCGAGAGCGAACAGGTACATGGTCTTCCCGCCACCCGGGGGCGGAGTCGGCGCTGTGATGGCGCCTAGATCGGCAAGCGGAGTCGGAACCGAAGCTTGCTCGGTGGCGCAGGCGTTGA